>NC_014248.1:1909375-2220000 GCF_000196515.1 'Nostoc azollae' 0708 | reverse complement strand
ACCTCCACTTGGTGTTACCCAAGCTTCATCCTGACCATGGTTAGATCACCAGGGTTCGGGTCTATAAACACTGATTATCGCCCTCTTCAGACTCGGTTTCCCTTTGGCTCCAGCATTCTCGCTTTAACCTACCAGTGCCTATAAGTCGCCGGCTCATTCTTCAACAGGCACGCGGTCATCCGTTTAATCGGACTCCCACTGCTTGTAAGCTAATGGTTTCATGTTCTATTTCACTCCCCTTCCGGGGTTCTTTTCACCTTTCCCTCGCGGTACTTGTTCGCTATCGGTCACACAGTAGTATTTAGCCTTACGAGGTGGTCCTCGCTGATTCACATGGGATTCCTCGTGCCCCATGCTACTCGGGATGCAGCTACTATCCTTTAACTTTCGACTACAGGACTTTCACCTTCTCTGGTGCAGTATTTAGCTGCTTCGTCTAGTCTCTAGATTCGATATCGCTGTCCCACTACCCCAATCAGTAAACCAATTGGTTTAGGCTCTTCCCCTTTCGCTCACCACTACTGAGGGAATCTCTAGTTTGATTTCTCTTCCTCCAGCTACTAAGATGTTTCAATTCGCTGGGTTGGCTCTTTCCTGCCTATATATTCAGCAGGTAGTATTTAGGGTTGCCCCATTCGGATATCTCCGGCTCATAGTTTGCTTCCAACTCCCCGGAGCATTTCGTCGGTAACCACGTCCTTCTTCGCCTCTGTGTGCCTAGGTATCCACCATTAGCCCTTATTAGCTTGACCACTTTTCCATTGGTTCGACTTGCATTCACTTTCATTCTCATCGAATGTCTATGTCTGCCTGCTTTTTTTCGCGTTACTATGCAGTTTTCAAGGTTCTGACTGGAACTTCACCCAGCAGTCTGTACTATCTCTCTAGCTACAGTTGCTGAACTTTTTCCAATGTGGAAGTTAGCGGACTCGAACCGCTGACATCCTGCTTGCAAAGCAGGCGCTCTACCAACTGAGCTAAACTCCCATCAGTCAGTTATAAGTTTCTTTTGACTAACCACTTTTCACTGTTAACTGATTTCATGTGGGCTATCCTGGACTCGAACCAGGGACCTCACCCTTATCAGGGGTGCGCTCTAACCACCTGAGCTAATAGCCCTTACATGAACCAAATTATAGTTTGAAGCCATACTTCAAGAACAGCGACCGACCTAGGATAGACCAATTCAGAATCTAATTACAGAATAACAGAATGTGTTCGATTTCTAAATGGATTAGGTCTCCCTAAAAAGGAGGTGATCCAGCCACACCTTCCGGTACGGCTACCTTGTTACGACTTCACCCCAGTCACCAGTCCTACCTTAGGCATCCCCCTCCAAAAGGTTGGGGTAATGACTTCGGGCGTGACCAACTTCCATGGTGTGACGGGCGGTGTGTACAAGGCCCGGGAACGAATTCACTGCAGTATGCTGACCTGCAATTACTAGCGATTCCTCCTTCACGAAGGCGAGTTGCAGCCTTCGATCTGAACTGAGCTACGGTTTATGAGATTTGCTTGCTATTGCTAGCTTGCTGCCCTTTGTCCGTAGCATTGTAGTACGTGTGTAGCCCAAAACGTAAGGGGCATGCTGACTTGACGTCATCCTCACCTTCCTCCGGTTTGTCACCGGCAGTCTCTTTAGAGTGCCCAACTTAATGCTGGCAACTAAAAACGAGGGTTGCGCTCGTTGCGGGACTTAACCCAACATCTCACGACACGAGCTGACGACAGCCATGCACCACCTGTGTTCGCGCTCCCGAAGGCACTCTCAGCTTTCACCGAAATTCGCGACATGTCAAGTCTTGGTAAGGTTCTTCGCGTTGCATCGAATTAAACCACATACTCCACCGCTTGTGCGGGCCCCCGTCAATTCCTTTGAGTTTCACACTTGCGTGCGTACTCCCCAGGCGGGATACTTAACGCGTTAGCTCCGGCACGGCTCGGGTCGATACAAGCCACGCCTAGTATCCATCGTTTACGGCTAGGACTACTGGGGTATCTAATCCCATTCGCTCCCCTAGCTTTCGTCCCTCAGTGTCAGTTGCGGCCTAGCAGAACGCTTTCGCCACCGGTGTTCTTCCTGATATCTACGCATTTCACCGCTACACCAGGAATTCCTTCTGCCCCGAACGCACTCTAGTTCTGTAGTTTCCACTGCTTTTACAAGGTTGAGCCTTGCTCTTTAACAGCAGACTTACAGTACCACCTACGGACCCTTTACGCCCAATCATTCCGGATAACGCTTGCATCCTCCGTATTACCGCGGCTGCTGGCACGGAGTTAGCCGATGCTTATTCCTCAGGTACCGTCATTTTTTTCTTCCCTGAGAAAAGAGGTTTACGACCCAAGAGCCTTCCTCCCTCACGCGGTATTGCTCCGTCAGGCTTTCGCCCATTGCGGAAAATTCCCCACTGCTGCCTCCCGTAGGAGTCTGGGCCGTGTCTCAGTCCCAGTGTGGCTGATCATCCTCTCAGACCAGCTACTGATCGTCGCCTTGGTAGGCTCTTACCCCACCAACTAGCTAATCAGACGCGAGCTTATCTTCAGGCAATAAATCTTTCACCTCTCGGCATATCCGGTATTAGCCACCGTTTCCAGTGGTTGTCCCCGACCTAAAGCCAAATTCTCACGCGTTACTCACCCGTCCGCCACTAAGTTCCTAAGAACTTCGTTCGACTTGCATGTGTTAAGCATACCGCCAGCGTTCATCCTGAGCCAGGATCAAACTCTCCGTTTTGGTAAGTTTGTTTTTTAGCTCTCTTGACCAATTTTTACAACCACGGTCAGGTTATTTTCTTTACTGACGCTATTTCCTGTTGTATACTGGCTTTCAAACTATAATATTTTCAAGGTTCGGTAGTCCCTCCGAGTCCGCTCTTTGGCGCTCTCTCTTTGGCACTTATTCAATATATCGAACCTATCTTTTAATGTCAACTACTTTCACTAACTTTTTTTCACCTATTTTTTAATCTCTCTTTAAACTCTGATATAACAAGGGTTTTAGTCCCTAAAAATACTAGATATGGATACCAAAGCTGGATTGATCACCCGGGATGCATATTTTTGTAGGATGTGGGGGTTTAATACTCGCATCAGAATCATCCGATTTTGGATTGATGCTACAGATAAATCCCGGGGTTGGTACCATTCAGGAATTATTGATCACAGTAGTGGTGAGCTACTCTAGCAAGCTCCTAATGTCATGGGGACGCAAGGTATGCGGATCATCTGCCTGGGAAAGCGTCTCATATAGAAGCGGATGAACCAGATGTGATCGCAGGACATGAATCAATAGTTGATAGGCTTGAGTAGAAATAGAAGAATTTGAACTCAATTCTAGAGGTAAGAAATCAGATGAAAGGTTCAGTGGCTGTACTACCACCGTTTTTAGTGCTGGATCAGTTGTTACAAACTTGGTTGGTGGAAGATATCGGTAGAGGTGATCGCACTACCCAATCTCTTTTATGCCAAAATGCAACCATAGGACAAGCCCAGTGGATAGCAAAAGCACCTGGGATAATTGCTGGTTTACCGATTGCAGCTAGAGTATTTCAGTTGTTGAATGATCAAGTCAGCTTTGTTGCTGTTTCCTCTGAAGGTGCAAAGTGTGAACCGGGACAGGTGGTAGCAAAAATTAATGGTTCACTGGATGCGCTATTGATGGGGGAAAGGGTGGCGTTAAATTTGGTGATGCGGCTGAGTGGAATTGCAACGCTGACTAATATATATGTGGAGAAAATAGCAGATTTACCAGCAAGGTTTGTAGATACACGCAAAACGACACCAGGTCTGAGAATTTTGGAAAAGTACGCTACTGCTGTCGGTGGTGGGATTAATCACCGAATCGGTTTAGATGATGCAGTGATGATTAAGGACAATCATATTGTAGCGGCTGGGGATATTGGTGAAGCGATCACACAGATTCGTTCCCGGATTCCCTATCCTTTGACCATTGAGGTGGAGACGGAAAGTTTGGAACAGGTGCACTCAGCATTGGAGTATCAAGCTGACATTATTATGCTGGATAATATGACTGTGGATATCATGGCTGAGGCGGTACAGCTGATTCGTCAGATGGATAGCCGGGTAAAAATTGAAGCTTCGGGGAATGTCAGTTTGGAAACTATTCGTGGTGTGGCAGAAACTGGAGTTGATTATATTTCTAGTAGTGCGCCGATTACTCAGTCTAGGTGGTTGGATTTGAGTATGAGAATGATCCCAAATTAAGTCTTGTACAACATAAAATCTAAAGTCCCAAAATTAATGGGAGTGATTAGGGGTAAAAATAATCACTCCTTAACTTTAATCTTCTGGATTTTCCTGGGAAAACTTCTTGAGGATGGTGATAGTTTGTTCTCCCCTAGCAGCAGTTGCTGTCATCAGATATTGAAGTAAACTATTGGAGAAGGGAACACGGAAATTGAAGGTTCCATCAGGTTGAATTTCAATTTCATGATCATCAATAGTCACTTTTGCTCCTGGTTCGGTAGATCCATGAATAACTAGTTCTGTATCTGTGACAAACCAGAAATCTTCACTAGGAGGATTGAAGATCCGAATAGTACCTGAACGAGCTATACCTAACCAACAATTATTATCTGTTGTATAGCCAATTTCAGTTATGTAATCACGATTGCTAGTGGGAATATCTATATAGCGATCGCAAGTTGCTTCCTCACATTCATACTGCTGAACTAGTTGGGGTGTTTGATAACTCAGATCAATGTCAGTAGCATCATAAAGCCTCACTGCTAAAAGACGACCTCCTTTTTTTCGCAGTACTTCTTTGTGAGTTTCTGAAACATACCAAGAAACATAAGCCCACTTAGGTGTACGGGGTGTGAAGACAATGCTGCTATCTGTGTCTATATCCAAGAAACTAGCAAATTCTGTGATGTTAGTTCGTATTTTTAACTCTGATGAAACTTCTATCTTTGCATCTGTTTTCAAGATTGCATAGTCAATAGTCTCTTCTGAGAACATTGATGAAATAGACAAGTCTGAGGAAAACTCTTCTGGTGTCAGATCAATTTTGAGTTCAGCCTCTGCTAAGTTGTTGAATAAATCTCCTAACTCATCTAATAGTTCAGGTAGTGAACTTGTTGTTTCATCTTTGCTCAGTGCTATATCTAAATCTAATGTTTCTGGTGGTAAGCCCAATAATTCTGATAGGGACGTAATAGGCTCTTTTGTAGATACAGGACGTAATTTTAGTGGAGTATTACTGGAATCAGTATCAAGAGAGGTTGCTGCCATACCGAGTAATTCTGAGAGTGAAGTACTAGAGTCAGCATCGGATGAAATTGGTGGAAAACCTATTACTTCTGATAGTGGAGTAGTGGTATCTTGATGAAATGGCGCTGCTGGGTTATCTAGTAATTCTGATAGTGAAGTGGTTAATTCGTAAGTTAGCAGTTCTACATCAAATGTAATTCCTGAAATTCTGGGTACTGATGGGTAAGGTGTATTAACAACAGCCACTGGCGCTTCTGTATCCCATACTACTTCACCACAATCAACAGCTATTGTTTCAGTAGGAATGTCAAAATCATTTGTATGATCTACTCTGGTATTTGTTCCTGTGACAATTGCTGTTAATAAATTACCTGTTAGGTTATCTTCTTGAGTAAGGTTAAGATATTCCTTGTCGGATAGCATTGAAGTTGTAGTTGTAGTTTGATTTAAATGCGATATTCCATTAGTGCAGCTACCATTTTCAAGATAGGGAAGAATGCTGTAATCGTCTGGTGTGATTGATATTGTTTCTGTGGTAGATGTGCTGGAAATTAATGTTTCCAAGTTATCTGTTTTTTCATCTACTGATCGCAGTTTTCTCTTGAACCACCAAGTTAGAAACCCACCTAAACCAAAAATTGGCAATAGCGATAAAACTATTAAGAGTATGACGTTCTTATCCTCAAGCGGATCATTTTCCAGAGGACTCACAAACTGTTGTTCATTACCAGAACCAAGAGTATTGATTGGAGTTTGTGATTGTGGAGTGGTACTTATAGTGGAATTTTCAGATGGTGCAACAGTTAGTAGGGGTTGAGGTTTTGATGAGGAAGTTGTTAAAGTTTCTCGATTAACACTTTGTAAAGAACTGGCTGCGATCGCAGAGGCTTCAGCTTCTCTAGGAGGTTCTAGCGCCTTTTTTCTTACAGGTGCAAGGGTAAGACTCAGAAAACCAACTACTCCTGGGTTGGGATTTTGCTTGTAAACGTAAACCAAAGGCTGAGAAAATGGATATTGAGAATTACCTGGTGTAACTCCCTTGATTTTCAGAACTCGCACATCTAGTAGCTTTGATACTTGATTAGCTATAACATAGCTAATGACATCTGTACCTAATTGTTGGATAATTTGGGCAGTTTTATCTTCAGCTATTTGAGTCGGATTCGTTCGTGTAGGAAACTCAGCAGTTTGAAAAACTGAATAATCACGAAAGGCATTATGAGTATTGCTTGTTGAGGGTCGATTAATTAGCCGGATCTTACCAGATTGAACTCCTAGTTCTGACCAGTCCTTAATTTGGCCTCGAAAAATTTTAGCAAATTTTTCAGGAGTCAAACTTCCTGGAAAGGGATTATTTGCACCAACGATGATGGCTATTTTTTCTCGGTGCAAATGGACTTGTTCTAAACCTCGAGCTTTTTCTGCTGGAGTTAGGTCTCGTGCGATGGCAGCTATATCAATTTTGCCTTCTAGCAAAGTCTTGAGTGCAGCATCAGCATCAGCACTATTCACCCCCACTTCTATCTGTGTACCAGAAAATTGGTTCTCAAATGTATCTTTTAGGCTTTGGTTAATCATGACCAAACTCGCAGAACCATCAATTCGCACTTTGATTCCATCCTCCACTGTTTGCGGCAGCGGGAAAGTAGTAAAATCAGATTTTAATTCTGCCTGTGTAGGAGCTAACACAAATAAGTTGGCTACCACACCACTGGTAGCTAAGGCCAGCGATAATACCAGATTAACGATTACACCATCTTTTTTTTCTTGTTGCCACATATGCCCCTTATCAAGGTAAAAGAAACAGTAAAGCGGACTATTATTAGTCAAAATGTAATTTTTATAGAGGAGACGGGCTAATTATACAACTTTGTTATCTTTATCCCCAGTAACTGAAGTTATTTAGGAAAATTTATACTATGATATATTGGCTTTAATGTGACAGCAAAATTTATTACTGTTGATTTTCGTAAAAGTTCCCCATGACCACTCAAACCCAGGATGGAAAAAATTCTCATGGAATCTAATGCTCAATTAAACTGATAAATATTATTGATGTTCTAGAATAGTTTCTCCCCATTGTGCGAATTATTTGCAATCATCTCTGGGCTTAGAACATGATAATCTATAAGTGACATAAGTAAGTAGATACAAATAAACATAACTATCTAACAAAATGTAAATTACTTGAAACCTTTGGAACTCATTGATTCCCCTTTGCTGCATTCGCTATGACATAGTTATAGATTTTTCCGCCCACCTAGTTACTAGCATTAATTTAATCAAAATTGTTGAAGGCGGAATAGTATTACCTATACCAGTGGCAGGAGGCAGAAGGCAATAGGGAAGAAAGCAAGCTTTATGAGCTTCTTAACCTTTTTTTACTGGATAGTTATTTTTGCCGCAGCCCAATAGCTATATATCTTTGACAGCTCTTAAAGATAAAAATGACAATTAGCCTGAGTTTCACTCAGCAACTCCACTCAGGCATTCAACCGTATTTATGCTATTCTCGCATTTCAGGTCATCCAAAAGCATGACCTGCTTAGTTCTTATAGAATACAGGCAATGTAGTAAAATATTGTACAGCTAATTAAGTTAAGAGCAGGAGATACTCATAGTATGCAGAAAGTTAACTAATTACGAACCTGGACTTAGACGGTGTTTGAAAACTCATGGTGTAGCTTGCTTCCCGCAGGGTACGTAACGCAGCGAAGTGAAGTATCTCAGATTACCTAAATTCTTCGTTCCGCTTTACTCCACATGGCTATAGCTTGCATGACGACGTAGAAGTCATAGACCACGCTCCGCGTTCACGCAGTACCCCGAAGGGATACACAATTACAAATTATACCTTTCTTAACTTTTTAAACATCCTCTTACGGACGTTGAATAATAGTTTCCACCACCCGTTTTTTTACTTGTGGGTCAATTCCTACCAAGCGCACATATTCACCACTATATTCAGCTAAGCAAGATTCTAAAGCTGAAATAGCATCCGATTCAGCATGAGCATGAATAGTACCGCAACTTTGCCAAGAACCAGTACGAAAATGACGTTCATCTATGTGTTCAATCCCAATTTTGTAACCTTGAGATAAGATGTTGCGGACTTGTGCTTGGATATCTAAAGTTAAATGAGTATTTGATAATTCTTCTTTTTTAAGAGAAACTTGACTAACGGGTGTTTCGGCAATAGATGCAGCAGGTTGATAGCTTTTACCGCGATTTAAACGATTATATTCATCAACTAACTGGGAAGTTTCCACCCGTTTTTGTTCAGCTACCATGAATTTACCAGAATCAATTAAATGGGATAGGCTGAAATTAGGCCGTTTAAAAGCTGGTGGACCTTCTGCACTATTAACCACCCGCGAGGATACATTTTCAAAACCGATTGTATGAATAAACTCGCGGATTTGTTCATCATAAATGCGGGAACGTAAAGTACTAAAGAAGTCAATAGATTGATAAGCAAAATTATCAACTAATTGCTCAATTTCTCGCTGCAAAAGTGCATCTTCTGCAAAGATTCCCCCAACCATTCCCACCTTGTCATCACGGTTAGGTTCCCAGTAAAATTTTTCCATCCGTCCATCTCGAGTCAATGGTGCGTAAAGAGTAGAGAAATCATTACCTGTCACTATAATTGGTACGCGACGAGTCGGGTTAGAATCGTAACTTCCTGGTAACTGCACATCTGTGGGACTATCAGCAATATTCATCAGTGTGGCATTTACCAACTGGGTATTTACTGTATATTGAGTACCTTCATCAAAGCGTCCTGCACCAGCATCTAAATCATTAATCATAAGTACGCACATTTTTCCACGTACCTTGATTAATTCTGCTGTTTCCCGATAACGTAACCTAATCAGCCGTGCTGGATCTCCTGCATCTGAACTTTCTAACTCTCCCCCAGAAATCAAAGTTGTTTCAATACCCATTTTGTCAAAGACTAATTCACATTGAAAAGATTTTCCTTCACCTTTGCGTCCATGAATACCTAAAATTAAGGGAACTCGAATACCAGGAAGATTCAAGAAGTTTTTGGTGATATGAACAGCAAGTTTATCGAGAAAGCTGGGAGCAATATAATAACTCATATAATTATCCCTAATTATGACTTCTTCACTTCATCATAGATTTTTTGTGTAACAATAGTCAATTAAATGGTAAATAAAATTTGGTAATACGCAGACCTAAGTTAAATTACTTAAGTTGTATTCAAATGAAATTGATTTATAAATATCACTATGAATGAATGATTCATCAATTACAATCACCAAATTACTAGATTCGGGTTTAGAGGAACTGAGAAACATTTATCAAAAAATTTGGTATGCTTACTGTTCCACAATTCTTAGTATTGAACAAGTAGAGTAACTGTTGAATAAGATTTATAGAACGGGAGTAATTGAAAAGGAAACTTATCAGTTAGGAATATTTTATGATAAAGTCATTGCAAATTCTCAAATAGTTGGTTATTGATCTTATGGTGCAGAAGCAAAAGATCATATTAATCATTGGAAATCACATAAATGTTATTTATTTCCCTCATTGCAGAGATAAGCTTTAAAAAATCATCCTTGATGAATGGAAAACGGATTACAGCCTACTCTCGATTTAGTTTTCACATTGTTGAGAGTAAGGTAATAGATTTCGGGGGTGGGTTTGTCATGGATGATTATATAATAAGCTATCAAATTTAAAAAATAGGAAACCAATTTAACCAAGTATCCCAATTTCCTACAATGTGAGCAAATTCCGTATAACCTCCTGTTATAGGATAATCGGCATCATTATTTTTAGCTTCTTATACCCAACTGTTTGAACTTATCAATTTAGAAAAAATATTCAAATACCGTATATTTAACTCCTGACAGACCAAAGTAAATTCCTGAGATAAATTAGCAATTCTCTGATCTCGTTCATCATTCCCAATGGGTGATGTACTAACCACTACAATAGGATATAGCTTTTTAGCTTCATTTAGAATACAGTGAATATTGGCAATTGATTCTGTTATGGAAATAAGAGTTTTACCCTTTTCTATAGAAGTGTCATTCACCCTGAAAGAAAATACAACTCTGCCATTATACTTTTGAGATCACCAATGAGAAACTTCTCTAAACCAACGATTTCTTAATTCTGTACTCGTTTCTCGCCCCACTCCTAAATTGTAGTAAGTAATATCATAAAATTTTTCATTAGCACTAACGGATATTCTCCCTGTCCAAGCTAGACATTTAGGCTCACCTGTACCATTAACAAATGATTCACCAACAAAACAAATTCTCACTTGTGGAAGTAGAGATTTTAAAGACATAAAACCTTTTTGAGTTACTAATTTATTTAGTATTACCTATTAACCAACTAACGGGACTTAAACGAAAGATAAGAGTAAAAAGGAGTATAATGGGATTCCGGTGTAGCTTTCACGTTAAAAGAAGCTGATGAAAAAAACCACTGGCACAGCAATGGCACCATGGTTTGAAAGATGGTCTCAAAGGCTTCATTATGTATTTACTCATCAAGGGGAAAAAAGAGAGTGTAGACATGATTTAGGGGGATGATTGGGTGAAAGTGAGAGAAGAAACCTATTTCAAATGGCAGAGAATGCCCTAGGGGTGACCTACCACCGATTACACCACGTTTTAACTGAAGCACCTTGGTCCAGTTCCCAAGTCAATGATCATCGATTAGAGATTATGAACAAGTGTAGTCAGAGGAGAATCACCAGAGGATTTAGCTTAATAATTGATGATTCTGTCCATAGAAAAAGGGGGAATTTTAGGGATGGAGTAGGAAGACAATATAATATTGGAGAAATTGGGAACACGGATAATGGAATAGGTAGTAGTAAAAACACATCTATGATGATGGTAGTAAAACCATACCATTAGATATAGAGTTATATCACCACGGTGATTCTTGACCCAAAGGGAAACAAGACCCTCTATTTGATAAGAAACCTGAGTTAGGAATTAAATTAATACATCTGACGTTAATGAAATGTAGCCCAAATTGGCTTGGTGAGAAGGGAACACGTCCGTATTCAACTTGAACCAATCAATAAAAAGATATGGCTGTTGTAAACGTTTCTAAAGCTTCAGTAAAAGTATTCAAAGGTTTCTTAGCCCACCTTGGTCTTAATCCTCCAGTCCACTGATGGCAAAGAATAAAAGTGTAGGCACAGAAAACCAAAATAAAATGGCGCAGTCAACTGCTGTTATCTCCAACTTGATATTCTTTGAGTCCTAACCATCCCTTGGCTTCCCTGTAAAAAACTTCTACCCAATTTTTTTGAGAATATCTATCAACTATCCATTGGGGTGTGACAATTGATGAAGAAATATTGGTAATAAAGTGGTCGAGATCAGTAGTGGCTTGAGAGAAAGTAGAAGGGTTGATGACGATAGCAATATTGCCCTTTCCAGTTAAGGCTGACATTTCTACTTCCTTAGTTACTACCCATAATGTTATGGGTTTATCTAACTCCAGCTGGCTTTATATAAAGGCCTCCTGGGATAAACTTTGTGCTAAGTTATCTAACCTAATTATTTTCAGATGTATTAATTTAATTCCTAACTCAGGTTTCTTATCAAATAGAGGGTCTTGTTTCCCTTTGGGTCAAGAATCACCGTGGTGATATAACTCTATATCTAATGGTATGGTTTTACTACCATCATCATAGATGTGTTTTTACTACTACCTATTCCATTATCCGTGTTCCCAATTTCTCCAATATTATATTGTCTTCCTACTCCATCCCTAAAATTCCCCCTTTTTCTATGGACAGAATCATCAATTATTAAGCTAAATCCTCTGGTGATTCTCCTCTGACTACACTTGTTCATAATCTCTAATCGATGATCATTGACTTGGGAACTGGACCAAGGTGCTTCAGTTAAAACGTGGTGTAATCGGTGGTAGGTCACCCCTAGGGCATTCTCTGCCATTTGAAATAGGTTTCTTCTCTCACTTTCACCCAATCATCCCCCTAAATCATGTCTACACTCTCTTTTTTCCCCTTGATGAGTAAATACATCATCAAATGACACTATCTTTCAAACCATGGTGCCATTGCTGCGCCAGTGGTTTCTTTCATCAGCTTCTTTTAACATGAAAGCTATACCGGAATCCCATTATACTCCTTTTTACTCTTAACTTTTGTTTAAGTCCCGTTAGTTGATCATCGAGATCTGGGACTCCTGTATGAAGGAGCTATCAAAGAGTTACCCAGCTATATTGAAGGTGAAAAATGGACTGATTTACAGCGACACTATACTCCAGTTGCTATCGCTGGAACGATGCTGGAACTATTACTTTTAGAAAGGTTACATCCAGAAGAAAGAATAATTTTTGATCCTGCTGCTGGTTCTGGAAGTTTATTATTAGCTGCTACATCGCGTCTTTCAGGAGTGTCTGATATTCCTGAAAATTTAGAATAAGGAAAAACTTATCTTGCTAATCATGTAGTTGGTAATGATTTAGATCAATATCCAGATTTAGTAACACAATTGTGATATACTCTAGCAAGAGAATCATTAGGTCAAGATATTCTATTTCCTTTTCCTAATCACTTTACTCATGAAAAGCATAATAATTTAAACAGAGAAGATATGAGTATTAACCCGCGTGCGATTGCTGCAAATCCTCCTTTTGTAGAAGATGGTAATAGTCAAAGGGCAGCAAGATTTGCAGCAAGATTTATAGAAAAATCTTCATGCTGGTTAGCAAAAGATTCTCAGGTTACTTTTATTTCACCTCAATCTTTTTTGACTAATATGACTTATCGCATCCCAAATGCACGTAATTTATTAACTGAAAATTGCCAAATTTTTGAAGTTTAGCAATTTTCAGACAAAGCAACTGGCATTGATGCAGAACAGGCTGTATGTATCATATTAGGGCAGGTAGGTAAACCAGAAATAATAATTCCTAGGGCGGCAAAAGCAGTATTCCCTAGAGCAAGGGATACTGTATCTGAATATTCGCAATCATGGTTTTCTTGCTACTCAATGGATTACACGATTACAATCAGATAGTTGAGAATTTTTCACTGCACCACCTATTTCCATTCAGATTCCTACAATACCTTTAGGAAATCTTCTCTTTGTTTTTAATGGAGTCACTCCTAGCAAAAACTATAACCCAGTGAGTCAATGCCCACCGAATACTGAATGTAAGCTATACTGGGGTATGAAGTGGCAGGATACAAATCGGCTTTGAGCAGATCCAGACAGAGTTAGAGAAGAGGAATCATGGATAAGATACGGTAAAGAATTTCTTCATACAGCAGTTTTAAATAATTCGCGTTTATTTCGATATACCAAAAATCCTTGTAGGCCTTAAAGTGAATAGAGTCCTTTCTTATACCCTTGCGGTTCAATTATATACTATAGGTCCTGGTCCTGATAATAATATATTTTGTGTTCTTGTTGCTCAAGAAGTGGCAAAACCTAGGGAAGTATTTGGAAATAGAGAATTTTTAGAAGAATGGTAGACATTAAGTTATGAAGAGCAAAGATTATGGTTGTTGGGTATCCTAACCTAACATCTAGCATAGTAAATGCACTATCTCTAATTGGACGGAAAACACATGGAATAACAAGTGATAAGTTATGTCAACTTCTGTTACGTCAGAAAATAGATTGAACGGGATCAGCAACATTTTGGCATCCCTCAACCAGATAATCTACGAATTTAATTAGATGAAATTGTAGAAGAATCTTATGGAAATCCTCATTGGATAGGAATTAAACGGACTGGAGAACCTCCAGAATTAGAATTATGGAAATCAGAATAAAAAAGCCTACATTTAGAGGCTATTGATAAAGTAAATGTAAAGGGGAGTAGAAAAGGAATATTGGAAGGATAGGATACATAAAATGTAGTGTATTTACATAGCTACTGATGGAACGAAAGTCTTACCCCACAGACTTAACTGATATGGAGTGGGAAATCCTGGCCCCATTGATTCCACCAGCCAAAGAAGGAGGGCATCCACCCACAACAGATATGGGTGAAATATGTAATGCCATCTATTTTCATTTGAAAACTGGATGTCAATGGAATATGCTTCCAGGTGACTTCCCGCCAAGGTCAACGGTATATAGCTATTACAGTAAATGGCAGGGCCAGGGGGTTTGGGAAAAATTCAACCATACATTGGGTGGTCAAGTTCGCTCGAAATTAGGTAAATCAACACAACCTATTGCGCTCGCCGCAGACAGTCAGTCGGTCAACACTGACCAAAAAAAGGGGATGTGTATGGTTTTGACGGATGTAAAAACGTAAAAGGAAGAAAGGGGCATACTTTAGTTGATAGCCTGGGACTTGTGTTTAAAGTTGTTGTTAGTGAAGCGAATGCCCCAGAACGAATACTTGCTGCCTATGCACTAATGGAACTGCTAGAGAAACCCACAGAATTATTGGAAAAAGTCCAAGTTTTATGGGTTGATTCCGGTTATGACGGTGATAAATTTGCACTTGCAGTTTGGTTCATGATTCAAGCTCATGTTGAAGTCATAGGACCTACTGAGCAGGAATTTAAAGTTTTACCACAACCCTGGGTAGTAGAAAGAACATTTGGGTGGTTTAACCAATATCATCGTCTAAGCAAGAATTATGAGCGTTTAACACAAATGAGGGAAGGGGCTATATATGCTCTTATGACTAGAATTATGCTACTCTCTCTTGTCTCCTAAACATTTACTTTATAAATCATCTCTTACAGTGCGTGGTCAAGTTTTAGACGTATCTCAATCTCAAGATACTATAGGAATAGTATTTGATTTATGAAAATGCTCTGTACATCTGGAGAGACAGAAAATCAAAGGTAGTGTTTTGAATGAACCACTCAAACATCCACTTAAGATGAGAAAATGTTGGGATTAAAGCACAAAAATATCGCACCCAAGTTTTCCCTTGCAACCAAACATCTTCTATGAGGTTTTGAGAGGGATAGTTAGGAGCAAAGCGGACGCAATAAATTTTCCATTCCCCTAAAGGTAAGCCTTGGTTAAGAGATGCTAAAAAATTTTGAATTTCTTTTGAACGATGATAACTAGCTCCATCCCAAAAAATAAGTAATTGTTGGTTAGGTAACTCTTCTAGTAAATAGCTGAGATGATCAATAGTATTTTTTGAGTTAGCTGTATCATAGGTTTTCAACAATAAATTTTTACCTAAATAGTCAACTGCTCCATAATGAGTTTGTTTATCTCGTTCGTTACTAATCCTAATTGAAATGCTTATTTCTTGGTCAGTTCTACCCCAAACATATCCAATACTATCTCCCCAAAGTAAATGACACTCATCTAATACTAAAACTCTCAATAGCTCAGCTTCTATATCTTCTCCGCGGCTCGCCAACAATGATGAAATCTCTTTTTTTTTTTGCGGCAACTACTTCTTCATTAGCTTTTGGATTTGCTCGAGATGTTTTCTTCCAACTAATTCCTGCCGCATCAAATCAAGTCGTAATAACTACCTTTTAATTCATAAAGTACATCATATTCAAAAGCTAATTTATACTCAAGTTCGCCAAGCTCCCAACATTCCTTCGTTTGTAATCAAGCCAGTACTTCTTCTTTTTGTTGAGTATTCAAGTGGCTTTTTCTCCCTTTGTGTTTCAGGCGTAGTCCTAAAATTCCATCTTTCTCATAGGCTTGTTTCCATGTTGTTATTGAAGCAACTGAAACATCTAAAATTATTTGAATTTCCTCATACTTGTAGCTTTGATAAACCAGCTTCACTGCCAATGCTTTTCTTACTTCCCTTGCATCTGCACGCTCATCTATAAATTCTTGTAGTTCTGCAATCTTAGATTGTAGCTCCTGGTTGCTCATTGTTAGCTATTAGACAAGACAGTTTCTCAGTATTATCTCTTAGTCTCTTTCAAAAATCAAATATGATTTCTATATTCCAATTCACTTATATTTAAGTGGGTTACTAGATGATCACTGAGAAGACTAGCTACCAATTTCACCAGAGGTCCCTGGTTGGGCGCTTGATGGTACAGCTTTTAAAGCTGAATTAAGTCAGGACGTGGAAACATTTCAAGAACTTGCCCAACGTCCTTGGGCTATCAGACAGTTTCACCATACTCCTCGTCCCTATCTAACTGACGATGAGCTAAGAGAAGAATTAGGGATAGAGGAGTAAAAGTAAATTTGATGACCTATGAATTTGTTTTTCTACCCGTTGGCAATGCTGATAGCATAATTATGCATCCTGATGGCAGTTCAACCGTTGTAATTGACTTGCATAAAATACCTTTATTGCTAAATTGGTTTGAAAATAAAAAACAAACTAATATCAGCAGAATATTATTTATTAGGCACGAACACCGCTATTATTTTCCATCACTGGAAGATTTAGTAACATTCCTTGAAAATCGGCGAAGAAGAGGAATAGTTACAGAAATTTCTCCGCCTTACCATGTGCTAAGAAATGCAAAAGCTGGAAGCATTATGTTACCCAAGTTAGGCGATATGCGGGAGAATATCCAGAGCAAAATTCAAACTATAGCTGAAGCAAAATATCCAGGCTCTGTAGAAATTCAGCGAAAATACGCCAAACAGTATGAAATGTCCATCAATGGAGTTATGGCAGATTTATAATGGAGTTATGGCAGATTTATTCAGAGTATTCAACCTAAAGCTGCTCAAATAGGAATTGTCATTGAAGAAGGACAACAACCTGTTCGCGGTAGTCCCCAAGACAAAGCCAAAGAATTTCCCATCTCTACTTATCATCTCCCCCTGGCCAAGTAAAGTTGACAAATATCCGAACCTTGGCAATTAATATAGATTTAATAGCGCCGCTGTTCATATTGCTTGCAGCCTCTAAAAATTTGTGACAAGTGAAGGCTGGAAATCTTTTTTCAGGAGGCTTTTGGAGGAATATGGAAGGAAAACTGGTCAGTCCCACGTTGAAGATCAGGAAAAGGAGCGACCATTAACTTAACATTTCGTTTTCGCTTCTGTCTGATAATACCTAAATCTCGATTTTGAGGGTCAGCAAAGTATTTAACATAGGATCTGTTGCCTTACCTTTTTGATGAGCCATAGTAAAATGATAAAGACCACGATAAATTATTGCTAATGAAATATCATCAGAGATGATTTATAAAGTAAATGTTTAGGCGACAAGAGGAAGTAGTATAATTCTAGTCATAAGAGCATATATAGCCCCTTCGCCCATTTGTGTTAAACGCTCATAATCCTTGCTTAGACGATGATATTGGTTAAACCACCCAAATGTTCTTTCTACTACCCAGGGTTGTGGTAAAACTTTAAATTCTTACTCAGTAGATCCTATGACTTCAACATGAGCTTGAATCATGAACCAAACTGCAAGTGCAAATTTATCACCGTCATAACCGGAATCAACCCATAAAACTTGGACTTTTTCCAATAATTCTGTGGGTTCCTCTAGCAGTTCCATTAGTGCATAGGCAGCAAGTATTCGTTCTGGGGCATTCGCTTCATTAACAACAACTTTCAACACAAGTCCCAGGCTATCAACTAAAGTCTGCCCCTTTCTTCCTTTTACCTTTTTACATCCGTCAAAACCATACACATCCCCTTTTTTTGGTCAGTGTTGACCGACTGACTGTCTGCGGCGAGCGCGGTAGGTTGTCTTGATTTACCTAATTTCGAGCGAACTTGACTACCCAATGTATGGTTGAATTTTTCCCAAACCCCCTGGCCCTGCCATTTCCTGTAATAGCTATATACCGTTGACCTTGGCGGGAAGTCACCTGGAAGCATATTCCATTGACATCCAGTTTTCAAATGAAAATATATGGCATTACATATTTCACCTATATCTTTTGTGGGTGGATGCCCTCCTTCTTTGGCTGGTGGAATCAATGGGGCTAGGATTTCCCACTCCATATCAGTTAAGTCTGTGGGGTAAGACTTTCGTTCCATGAGTAGCTATGTAAATACACTAGATTTTATGTATCCTATCCTTCCAACATTCCTTTTCTACTCCCCTTTACATTTACTTTATCAATAGCCTCTTAAAAGGCAGAGAAAGTTAATCTGCTACGGCATCACCTAAATCTACTAAAACACTATAAAATAACCACGTTGCCCAAATTTGTAATTTAATTCCATTGATTGACCCTGTTCATAAATAACTTAAATCCAAGAGTCTTTTGACCGTATTAAAAGGAGCTTAAATTCGCATTGACTAAGTTTTATGGGATTACACCACAGAAAACCATCTCTGGCTAACATTCTTGTCAGTTCTCTGACACCTGCTATATCTCGCCACAGTAAGGTCAACACCGCAGCGATGATCAACGGTAAATTCAGTATCCGTTGTCTGAGTCCTCGTTTTCAGTAGGAATTTTCTTGATTTGTAATGGCTGGTGTCAGTAATCTTTCCAATTTCCGGGTTATTACTTCATCTTCCAGCATTGCTCTCTGTTTCTTTTTGCCGTGGTCTCGATTGGTTTTTCGGCTGCCTGTCATCGCTTGTTTCAATCGCTCAATTACTTATCTACACTGAGGTTCTCAGGATTTTTGACCTATCTCATAATACCACCCTTGACAATTTCTTCTTTTCCTTAACTTGTCACCAATGATTCTGATATGTGTTAAATGACGGTTAGTCTGACAGCAATATAGTCTTGCTTTCTGACTCTGGTAGCTGCTCACCCTGATGCTACTGTCTGGGGACAGGATAGATGCGCTCCCAGCAATAAGGGTGCGCATCTATCGCTGTAGTAGCTACCGAATCACCTCCGATCAAGGGGGAAACCTCCTCAATTCTTCATTTGAAGGACTAAAATTAGGGGAAAATTTCGAGGAGATCCGCGCAAGCCCCAAAATTCTTCCCCTGTCTAAATCTCATCATTTTTAAACCAGATATGATTTTTCTAACTGAGGATCCAATAGAAAATTGGGAGACATCCGCGCTAACGACATCTGGAAACGTTGCCCCACAATACTTTAAATCTGGGTGGGTTACAACAACCCTCCTAGTAACAGGTGGGTTGAAAGACACCGATTAAGGGACGGTGTTGAGGGGGGTAAAGAATATGAAAAGCTTCCTATATAAGGATTATAGCCCTTATAACCTACTGATAAAATGTCCACTTATTGCGAATAAAACTGATGAGTTGTTCCATTAACAAGACCATTCTCTTCGTATCTTCACGGTTTATGCTGACGTAGCCGCCTGATAACTGCGCGGTTTATTGTCAATAAGCACGGTTTTTTCATCAATTTTTCCAAGGGGTCTATCACGTAAAACCCTTTGTCCTGTGATGGTTTCACCTTGCTTATCGCCGCGTCAAGGGACGGTGTTTAGCGAAGATGAAATGTGGCAATAGCCCACCCTGTACTAGGAGGGTTGAAAGGTTATCATATTCTTATCTAATAAAAGAGGGTTGAAAGAGAGTACTAAGTTGACATATTGCGCTGATATATCGAAAAATGACATTAATTTGTCACTACCATAAAAACGACAATAATTTGTCCCAGATGACAAATAAATAGTCACTGCACGACAATATGGACGGTATTGGATTCGAACCAACGACCCCATCGATGTCAACGATGTACTCTAACCAACTGAGCTAACCGTCCTTAAAAAAGCCTTCTCCATCTTAACATACATTATTGAAAAAGCAAGATCAAAATACAAATACAACCACACCCGTTAGTTCATAGGGGTTCAGCAGTGCTAAACCCGCTTAATGCAAGGCGTAAATTAACTGATAGTAATTATCATACCTGTACTCTCATTCCCCAATTTATCCACCGCACACACAGCATAAGTACCAGCAGATAAAATGCGCTGAATTATCCAACTAACTATCTCCATTTTGAGGATACAGCGTCCAAGAATGGACAGGTTGATTATCAACGGGTTGCCAATTTAGTTTACCGGTTTCAACTTTTAGTTCCTTGGGAAGAGATGGTGGCGTACTATTTTGCCATGACATTGTGGGAACTATTGCCGAGCTGGAATAATAAGCATTTCCAACCCAGATTTCACACTTCATTTTGTACTCCATAAACATGTATAAAAGAATTAGAATAAGCTAAGTAGTAAGCACATAATTTAAATAGTAATAAAAATAGACAATATAAGAATTGGCAACAACTTGCAACTGGTAAGTATTGACAATGAATTCAGGATAAAAGATGAGAGGATGATTATAAATAACCATGAATTAAATAGAAATACCCAAAAATATAAATTACCAAAAAGAAGACTTTAAGACTAAGAACTTGCATCAATTAGAAAAAATAGCAGGAATAATAGATGAGATAGGAATTGTAGACAAAGTCCATGAGTTTTATTAATAAATAGTAGAGATGAAGTGAATACAGGGCAAATAGTTAAAGTAATCATTATGGACTAGGTCTTCTATGAAGACAATTATATTTATTCCCGCAAAAATTTGAGGAAAAACCCATAGGATATTTATTAGAATTGGGAATTAAAGGCGAAGATTTAAATGATAATAAAATAGTTAGATTAATGGATAAGCTATAGGAATATGTATTAAGCAAACTATTCCTAACAATTGCCTTGGAACTAGTAGAAAAATATGGAGTAGCAACCAAATATTCCCATTTAGATTCACCCTCATTACAGTTGTATGGAGAGTATAATAATTACCTAAGTAATCTAGGACAAGAATTATTGGATATTTTAGAGCCCGTGCGTTGGGTGGGTTCCCGGACTTCTTAGGGAAGCTCCTCTGAAAGAGGCAGCAACTGGCGTATGTTTTCAAGGGATGCTTTTTGTGATTACACAAGGAGTTCATAGGGTTCTGAACTTGACAGAGGAACGTTGTCAAATTTTCCAATTCCTACCTACAGCTTGTCAAAAGTATTATTTATTTTCTTAGTTTTCAAATCTCTAGTTCAATATTGCAGTAAGGATTTAGGTGGTGGGGTATTGACAAGTGTGATAGGTGAGGCAGAATATAGCAGTTATGGAAAAGAAGCTGGGACCAAAACTAGACAGAGAGATATTGAAGCAGTTGGGAATAGAGCAACTGGTAGAAATCATTATTGACTAGGCCAAAAGTATAGAGAACCTAAGAAATAGAGTAGTAGAACTGGAAAACGAAATAGAGAAACTCAAAGTCAGTAGAGATTTAGAGACCATAACATTATCCAAACCACCGTCGGGAGACATCTTCAAAAAAACCGAGAACAAACAACAAGAGAAACAAGAAGAGAACCAGACACGAAAACGGAAATAGGAGGACAACCAGGGCATAGGGGAAAAAGGAGAAAGGTGTTTGGTGGAGTAGATAGAATAGATTTGAGATAGTGGGACGGCAAGTGTGTGGATGGTGAGGTCAGGGGGGATTGTTTGGCGAACCAATAAAAATCCAAACACAACAAGTAGGGGAGTTGGTGGACAGGCCAATGGAAGTGGATTTGCAGTGTGTGTGCGGAAATACAAAGGCCACACTGGTCACCAGAGATAGTACCGGGACAAGATATAGGAATCACAGGACAAGCTTTTTTGGGATGGATCAATAACTAGGGCCATTGACCCTATGAAAAACAACACTTGTTGTTGTGGGCACTGGGTCAAATAGAAATTGGACTGGGAACATTAGTAGGTACCAATGAAGGAATAGATGGTCCAGTGGCTCAAAGTATTCATAGCCTCAAACAGTGGATAAAACAAACCCAGCCTCATATCCTTGGGGATGAAACACCCTGGGTAGTCAAAGGGGTGAAACAATGGTTATGGATTTTTGCCAATAGTGACTTCCCTTTATTTCATGGGTCTGATACTCGTTTTCCTGGCGAATTAGAATCCATTGTGGGTTCAAGTTACTCTGGTGTACTCAGTTCTGATGACTTTACTGCCTATAACGCTTATCCGGTCACAGCTCAACAGAAATGTCAGGCACATCTCTACCCTACCCCGTCACTTCAAGACACTAATCAAGATTCCTGGCTTCAATCACCAAGAAGTTGGCATGAAATTCATGGACCTTATAGATGAAGGTTTTAAAAACTACCCTTTATTCCAACAAACCCAAAACCTTCATGAATTCTTGACTTGGCCATCCTAGTTTCAACCAAAAGTTGAATCTTCCATTCATTCATTGATCAAGCCCCAGGGGAACCTGGTAAACTTTTACCTTCCTTAGGCAATAGACCTTGATCATAACTTAGCTAAACCAAGGTTAAATTTAGCACTGAAACAACGAAAAGTCTGTGGTGGTTCTCTTTCTCTGGAGCTATTCCAACATCCTGCCAATTTATTGACGGTTATACAAACTTGTCGCCGTCAAGCACTTTCTCTAATTGAGTTTTTTGACCAACCTATGAAAGCCATGGTTCACTCTGCTTTCCATACACCTTCTTTAATCCCTCTTCCTTAGACCTGAATCCTTACATTTGACTAGTGCTTGTTTTTCATAAGTGATTGAAAAATTCAAATTAAATTAAACATTGTTGTCTAACTAGCTTTTTTTATACAATAAGAAAGCTGGAACTTTGACGTGCATAATTTATATTTTCATGGCTACTGGATTTTTGAAAACTATAGTTCTGAACTTCTTGTAAATGTAGTTTATTGATGCTACTTACTGAAGTGCAGACTGTGGGTTGTAATATTCTCGTCATTGAACCCTTGAGTGTCTCGCAAGATAAAAAAGAAGCCTTTATTGCTACTCTCCAATACACCCTACAAATAGAACAGGAATTCAAGCAAGTTTATAAATTAGAACCAGATGAACTGGACTCAGAAAGATTAGGAGAAGGAAAATATCTCTTATTTTGGGAAGCATCAGAAGGAGGTGGGGGTGTTTTATCTCAGCTACTCCAACAACCAAAAGCCTTTTAAAAAATTGCCAATGCAGCATTAGATATGTGCCATTTCTTAGGACCCAAGGATACCTGTGTTTAAGCTTGCTATGAGTGTTTAGTATAAAAATACTTCTGTTTTCTCACTTTTAAAATCACTGTAGTTTTTAATCAGTAGATTAGATAAGTAGCCTGCTGATATGGAAATGCCAATATCCTCTAGGAACTCTAACAACTTGCCTTGGGTCATGTTACCCCCATAGTACAAGCTGATAATCAGGGTTTTTATTCCTAGACCGAATTCTCCCTCATAACCCCAAGGAGGTTCTGCCAAATAGGTTTTTCCTTCTCATGGTGAGTAGTATTTCTCTTTCCGGAATAGTACTTTATCGGTTGCCAGGATGATGTCTTGGATGATTACTTCTTCATACCCTTTGAACTGCGTATCTGCTAGCAGTAATTCTTGGGGATATTCTAGTATTTCTTCTATGTCTATTTTAATCCCAGCCTTCTTACTGCCTTTGTTGTCCTTTTTTGGCGTTTGTCGCTCTTTCTCCCATGAGTGATTGCTTGTGAAGCCTTTTTTATTCTTGGCTTTTATCTCTGGCTGACCCTTTTCTCCCTTCAATCGCTTATTTTCATCTCTTAACCCTTGATTTTTTGCCCGTAATTCCTTGACTTCTGATTGTTACTGCTCTATTAGATTCAGTACTATGTCTACTTTCTGACCCATGAATTCTCCTACAATTCCTTTTCGCTCAATGCTTTGGAGCAACTCTGTTTGTGATAAGTCTTTTGCTAAAATTTTCTGCCTCATGTCTCATGTTTTATAACGCCCTGTTTTTATAAAGCCCTGTTTTTATAAAGCCCTGTGTGCCACGCTCAACTTTTCATTTTTTTCTCTTACCCCTAGTTATTGAGCTTATACGCTAAGGATTCTATCATTGCTATCAAATTGCTTTCCTCTTGTGCGCCAAGAATTAGAAACAGTTAATCATGCTCTAGATTATTATGCGATGGAAAGTTAATCGAAGCTGATGAATGGCTATTTGACTCTCATTTATCCAGTTTCTGTTGGTTGGAGTGCTTCTTGTTCCATCATCTTGATGTAATATTCCATGATCTTGATGTCAGAAGAACGCTTAACTCCCCCAATTACCAAACCATCAATAAAACTAATTAACGGTTGAAATAAACCAATAGTGCTAATTCTGCGTCCACGTCTCTGTGTTTCTTCAACCCTTTTTTGTCACCCCCTTGGGTAGTACGTGTACCCTGACTCACTCCAAGGTGAAAATCCTGATTCATCCAAATACTTTAAGTCTATTTCTCCACTAGCTGTAACTAGTTCTAACATCTCTATATCTGCTTGTTTATTTGCACGAATAACTAGATCTTATTTTGCTCTATGACTAATTCTGACTCGTTTCCATATCACCCCCTTTTTTTGAGTAGGCTTTTGATTGTGTTGGTACTAACTTTGAGTTCTCGCTCTTTTTTTAGTTTTTCTACTAGTTGCTGACTCTTATAGGTTCTTGGTTCTTCCTTTAAGCATCTTTCTTTCCAAATATCTCGATGTCAACTTCCTTCAACTTTAGCTGTACACCTCTACCTGGTAATTCCCATAATCCCTGTATTCCCTGCTTATTCCACTTGTGCAACACTTGTCTGACTGTTTTCTCTCCCCAATGAAAGTAATCTGCTATTTTTTCTACAAACCACCCTGCTGCATTTAATCTGATGACTTCGGCTCTATCTTTTACTTCCTATGGTACTTCCGCCGTTCTCAGGTTAAATAACTCCGAAGAATAGGTATGGGCATTGATAAAACCAGGTAATAAAGTTTATTTTCACCATCAATTTCTGTGCCAATCACCTCTAAATTTGGTAGAATGGTACCGATCATAGTATCCACAACCTGTACATCTAAAGTGGCGTAACCATTTTTAAGAGGAATTAAAGCGTTATTAATAGTCCAGTTCATAAGTGTTTAACCATAATGAAAATTTATTGTATGTGACAATTAATACTAATCTGTTTGTGAACCTGAAAGTTCTAAATAGGTTTGGGGAAAGGTTATCAGTTATTTTCCTCTCTCTTCCTTAAGTTAAGTTTGACAGGTGAACAGATTTTTCACTTTGGTAGGGAAATTTAATATCTTAACCTTAATTAAGGAAATGAACACACAACAGAATTTCAAGGTACAAAGGAGACAATAATGTTGGGTGTTGAAAATTTATGAATCTGTCATTAGGAATATTAGGCGTTTACCCCAATGCTCAGGGAGTAAATCAGACCTTTGCAGATATTACTCATCCTCAAAAGACTCCACAACCTGTTATTTTCTTAACAGAAACCAAAATCCTGCGTATCGACTTAGCAAAAACCGCCATCATTGTTATTGATATGCAAAATGATTTCTGTCAACCTGATGGTTGCTTGTCACATTATTGATGTATATGTTTGCCCTGCACGCAAACCAATAGAACCTTTACAAAAAGTATTACCACAACTGCGGGCGTTTGCTGTACCTATAATTTGGCTAAACTGGGGAAATTGCCCTAACTTATGGAATATTAGCGGCGGTTTACTGCATGTTTATAATTCCACTGGGGAAAGTGTAGGATTAAGTGCTCGTCTACCTAAAAATGGAGCTAAGGTGCTTATGGCAGCTAGTTAGGCTGCTGTGGTAGTAGATGAACTCGAACAACTACCGGATGATATTCTCATTGAGAAATATCGCATAAGTGGGTTTTGGGATACACCCTTAGATAGTATTCTCCGGAACTTAGGAACAACGACAATACTTATTATTTGCTGGAGTTAATACCGATCAATGTATTTTCACAACCTTTTGTGATGCTAATTTTTTAGGATACGACTGTATCTTATTATAAGATTGTACAGCCACAACTTCACCAGAATATTATTGGTTAGCAACTTTGTACAACCTTAAATAATGCTTCGGATTTGTCACAAATTCCTCGACAATTTTTACAGCCTTATACCAAGTCTAAATGAGTGTAGATAGAACTGTAGAATAAAGAACATGGAAGATAAAGACTCATGAGGAAGCAATGGCACGCCCTTTCAATCTAGAAGTTCAAGAAAGTGCTGAGTATTTGTCAAAAAGCCTGAAAAATGCGCGGATAGCATTAGACAAATAACGTTTACAAATGCTGTGGTGGATAAAAATAGAACAAGTAACCCAGCATCAAGAAGTGAGCCGAAGATTGGGCAGAGATGGGTCAACAATAACAGGATGGTTACAAAGGTATGGAAAAGGAGGACTATCTTCTCTTTGAGAGGTAAAAACTGCGCCTGGGGCAACTCCTTTAATACAAGGTGAAATGCTATCACAACTAATATCAAAGTTAGAATCCCCCCAAGGGTTTAGCAGTTATAGGCAAATTGTGGAATGGCTAGAGCAAGAATGGCACGTCCAAGTCAAATACAAGACAGTTTACAGTTTAGTGCCCTACAAACTAGTAGTCTGCCAAGGCAATTTTGCTAGGTTAAATGCTCGGATATAAACGCTGCATTTTTTTACGTGCATCCTTGGTTTTAAAACCTCAATAAACACTGGGTTTTTGTTGATTACGCTGTGACTCCCAAGTAGCAATTTCAGAGGATAATATTTCTACATTAGGAATACGTCGTTCTAAGCATTGGCAAGATAAAACTGATAATTCAATTTCTACTTGATTCAACTAACAAGCGTGTTTAGGAGTATAGTGGAACTCTAATTCCTGAATAATGCGGCGTGCTTCTTGTGGAGAGAAAACTTCATATAAAACACTTGGAGTATGAATGTTTAGGTTATCAACAAGTAAAGGTATCACATCAGCTTGGGGTAATAAACATCTACTAAATCTTTTAATTGTTTAGCAAAATCAGCTTTTGTCCGACGTTGTGTAACTTCAATATGCCTCCACCCGGCTATTGGTTCAAAAAAGCCAAATAGATTTACAACACCATTGCGTTTATACTCACAACCATAACCTTTAGGCTGATGTGGTTCTGGTGGCAAAGGAAGTCTTACTTCTTCTAATAATTGATATGGGCCTTCATATAGGCAGAGTATAGGTTTTTTCGGATCATATGGCTCATTGTACAAATCTAAAACATCTTCTATTCTGAACACATACTCTGGGTTAACTTCGGGAATACACTACTGTTCTGTTAACCACGGTTTAATTTCATCTTTTTTAGAGTTTGGTGTATTGTTTCGTCTGAGATTCAATCTATGATACCAACCTTCACTAAATGCTCCGCTAATAATTGCATTGTCCAACGCACTCTTCCTCCTGGTGGATTAGAACAAGCAGTCGCAATCAAAAATGCTTCTTGTTTTTCATCTAATTTTTTGGGTTTTGGTGGATTTTCCCCATCCTTTAAAGCGAACTCTAATCCACCAATCACAAACTTTTCTCTTGTCCTTTCCACCGTGGCAACATGAACTCGAACTGCGGCAGCGCCGTGTCCGTTTCTGCCTCAGGTGCCATTAGAAGAATGTTTGCACGGGTTATACTTCTTGCTTTGTGCTTTCCTTTTTTGAGGATTGCTTGCAGTTGTAAAACTTCCTCTTCGCTTAAATCTACAACATACTTTTTTGCCATGGTCAACCCCTTTTTTGACTAATTTATCAATTAGAGGGGCTTACCCAGCAACATTGCCTTAGTGCCCTACAAACTAGGGGCAAAATTGAAAGTACCTCGACCCATCAGCTCATCACAAGATGAGCAAGCTATAAACCTTTTTAAAAAAAACATCCCCCTTGCCTTGGTAGCTTTAGAGAAACTATTGGGTGGGGGAAAACGACTGCGTTACCTGTGCCAGGATGAAACCAGATTAGGTTTGAAGACCGAAACTGGAGGAGT
Source organism: 'Nostoc azollae' 0708 (assembly GCF_000196515.1). Lineage (NCBI taxonomy): Bacteria > Bacillati > Cyanobacteriota > Cyanophyceae > Nostocales > Nostocaceae > Trichormus > Trichormus azollae. The sequence goes on along the minus strand of NC_014248.1, from coordinate 2,192,072 downwards.
GAGTGATTACGGCTCGTGATGTTAAACCTGTAGTGAGGGTGCAGTGGCCACGAAAAGCATTTTGGCTTTATGGAGTTGTTGAACCCACCTCTGGATGGCATTTTTGTCAGGAATATCCTCATCTAAACAGTGAAAATTTTCAGAAATTCTTGGATGTCCTATCTCAAGAATTAGGTTCTGATATGGCATTAATGCAGATGGATCAAGCTTCTGCACACCAAGCTTTGGCACTGTCTTGCCCTGAAAATATTATTCCCATTTTTCAACCATCTCACTCTCCTCAACTTAACCCCATGGAGCGATTATGGGAGTTTATTAAACGTCAGTTCAAAGGTGAAAGTTTCTCACATCTCAACCAATTGCGTCAACGAGTTCAACATGAATTAGCTCAATTATCTTCTAAGGTCATCTCCTCTTTGACTAGTTATGATTTCATCCTTGAAGCTCTGTTTCACCAAGCTTTATTCTGTGCAGCCTCATAGAGAATTGGTATAAGCAGAAAATAGTAGTAAAAGATGGGAATATATTAATACTTTTGAATTTTGAATTTTGAATTAGTTATGACCTCCACTCATTTCCTGGTGTAGTTCCGGTTATCAAATCTCCCAAAGATTACCAAGCATACCGCATTAGCACCTGTGACTCTAATCTGTTAGTAATTATCTTTGATTCCACAAATGGTAATGCTTCCTTAACTTGTTGTGTGGAAATATTTGATGTGAGTGGACAAACGCCACCAAATCTTCATCAATGGGCATTAGAAATGTTTTTCATCCTCAAAGGAGAAGGCGTTGATATTTGTGATGGTAAAAAGTACCTATCAAAGCTGGAGATAGTTTATTAGTTCCACCTACAGGTACTCATTTGATTAGAAATACTGGTAACACTCGTCTTTACACGCTGACAATTATGGTTCCAAATGAAGATTCTGAGGATTAATTCTTAGTGGTATAACTGTCGAATTAGATGCTGAAGATATGTCTGTTTTAGAAAGATCAGATTCCTTTAGCTTTGTGTGAAATCAGGTATTACTGATTGATCTGCAATAAACGCTGTTCCCAATCAATTACAGGTGGTTTTGTTCCTTGATTAACTAGTTCAAAAACCTATCCATTAGAAGTTCAAAAACTTGTCCATTAGAACTTGGATAAAATGAACTTTCTACACAAGCCCCAGCAACATCAGTCCGGCTGGCTTCTCCTGCAAGAGAATCACGACTACCCACTAATACCCCTAACTTACCTGATGTTTTTGCCTTTGTTAAGGTATTCAGATCCTAGGAAGTAAACAGTCCATCAATTAAACGTCCAGGACGGATGATTGTGTAAGGAATTCCTGAATTAATAATGGCGTCTTCTCCCTCTTGTTTGGCATCTAGGATACCAAAGCAATGAATAATATTAAAAGGAAATTGATTTTTTCTAAAAAAACCGCAGGAAGAAATAACAACGAACCTCTTTAGATTTTTAGGTGCTGCTGCAACTAGGTTTATACCAGCTTAGTAATCAAGTTTATAAGGTGTATTTTCGGCTTTATTTTCTATTGATTGAGGGTCAAATAAAGCAAGTCCCCATTCGATCATGTTAGGAGGTGAATCAAATTCCCATCTCGCAGAGGCAAAAGCAGTCTTTCCAGTATAGCAAATGATATAACTGATGTTTGACATTGCTGCTGGTAAGGTATTTAGTTCACGGATATCACCAACAGCAATTTCAACTTTTTGATTGCATATCTCTGCGGCTTTTTGTGCATTTCGTGTGAGAATGCGAACTGACAAACCTTTTTCTAGTAATTTGCTGACTACAAGTTATCCAACACCACCAGTAGCACTAGCAACTCATACAACATCTTCTCTGGAAAGTTCTATCCTAGCCATCATTTTTTAATATTGAGTAATTGCAGAAATCAAATACAAATCCTATAAGATTTCATCTTAATTTAAACATCCATCACAATTTGAGCTTTACCATTGTGTCCATGAATCAATTCGATTTGTTCCCAGCCTCCAGTATACCAAGCAGTTGAAGTAACTTCACCCAGTTATTGTATAATAGCCATACCACCACAACTTTAAAAAAAGTATCCTACTGCAACTACAACAGTTCCGCTAATACCTGTGACATATTTTTTCCTAATTAGCTGCAAAGTATTGAGATTATATCCATCTAGACACTGTTGATCAAATACTAACTATCTATCCCTTTTGTCTTGGAGTTATTGAGAAGAATATAAAGATGGGAAATTAGCATAACTGGAATTTGGCAAACCTCTAGCAATGGATACTTGTCCATCTCGTAAAATAACTCCTCCAGTAATTATTTGGTGGGATAGTGAAGCGGAACGAAGGTATCGCTGTTTCTCCTGTTTAATTAACCAAAATGTTTGTAGTTTGAGTTCCATCGATTACGCTATTTCATTACCAATATGGCTATTTTTATGAATTATTTGTGATTAACATAGTCGAAAGATATAGTGAAAACTGCCCTGTAATTACCAGACAGTAATCTTGTAAATTTTGCATGAGTCAGGACAAATAATCTAATTTCGTTAAATATTATACTGAATAACCAGTTAACTAAGTGAAAGATGTAAGCAAGAGCAATGAATTTATAGTCAAAATGGCCGACATAGTAATAGGCATTAGCCTACTGCTCACAAAATTATCACAATCTAGAGGTTAATCTATCAGGAATATACTCCTATGAGCCGAAAAACCAACAAAATCTGCAAACAATCAGGAGTAATTCCATATCGTGTGAGAGATGGAAAAATTGAAATCTTATTGATTACCACCCGTAAATGCCAAAGTTGGGTAATACCCAAAGGAGGTGTTTGTAAAGGCATGACTCTACCTGATTCAGCAGCTAAAGAAGCCTGGGAAGAAGCAGGAGTTGTTGGTCAAGTAAATACTGAGAAAATCGGCGTTTATCAATATTGTAAAGGCGGTAATATTTATCGAGTAGGTCTATTTTTATTGCCAGTAGAACAAGTATTAGAAAATTGGACAGAAGCAACCCAACGAGAAAGGATCTGGTTAGATATTAATCATGCTGCCATGATTGTTAAAGAAAATTCTCTTAAAAGGATTTTGCAGACCTCACAAAACCAAGTAAAAATCTAAAATTAAAAACGTAAGAATTCAGGAGTTAGGAGTCAGAATTTTTGAGAAGTCGGTTAATTATCAAATAGATATTTTTGGCGTTAGCATGAAAAAGCTGACTGGTGATATTTGATAGCTGAATGCTTACCTAAAAACTAAAAACTAAAAATCCAATCCTCTAGAGGTAATTCATGAATTACCCCTATCTTTTGAGTTATAAACGATGGTTTCCAAATCAAACTTGACTACAAGATAATTGAAATCTTAATCACCACCATTTGTTAAATCTTCAAAACCCAAAATATTATCTCCTAAAAGATGGACATGATCTACTTGATCAGAATTAGCACCTAAGAATGTCAAGTGAACTGCTGGATAATTCTTGGTACTACTATCAATAACAGCATCGGGTTTACTATTAATAATCAAAAATGCTACATAGATGTTACCACCTTCTAACGTACTTTTAGAAGTCGCTGCTTGACTATTACTTACACTCAAACCTAGATTGCTTAAATCCTTATTAACCGCAGCTTGAGTATAGCCAGCTTCTCCAGGAAGAATATCAGGAGTACCATCACCATTGATATCAATCCCACCATTTTGATCAGTTACTTTATAGAAGCCGATATAGTTATCAAAGGCTGCTTCTCGGTAGACTGTAAACTCAGTATTTACCAAACCAGTAACATTCCATAAATCAATATTTTTTCCTTTAGGAGAATCTTGCAATCCTGTACCTAGAGTTAAATGATTATCTGTAGCTAGAATATTAACAACTAAATCCTATAAGTCCGAATAATTAGTAGAAGTATCCTGCCAACCAAGAGAGAAATCATCATCGCCTAAGTTGCTAATTTGGAGAGTTGAGGACTTAGAAAAAATCATGTTGGAAATAGGAGTCCTAGCAGCTGTTACAGAATGAGTTGATCTATTTTCTACTAAGTAGAATATCAAGTTAGTATTGGCATTAAATTCTAATAGCCTGTTGAGGCTGCTAGTATCAAACTGGCTGGTAATTTTAGAAATTTTAGAGAAAATAATCTCGCTTTTTTCTAAAGCTGCTCCAGTATATCCAGCTTCACCAGGGGCGATACCATCAATTGTTCCAGAAGCATCATCAACAGCAAATGCTACTAATTCATGAACATCACTAAAACTATTTTCAGCTATTGTAACTTTAAGTCTAGCCCTGCTATTTTAGCTGATTTTTTTAAGAAAATCATCACTAAGTTTGAGGATTTTAGTTGTCGAAAGTCCTCCATCTTTAGGGGTTCAATTTTCGTCAATGTCATTAATATTAATAGTTAAGTCTTTAGTAAAACAGAGTCCATCAGCATCTGTTATCTTAACATTAATGTTGTAGGTCACCTTGGTTTCAAAATTAGGAGAGGCGTTGATCTTCAGATTTTCACCATCAATGGTGAAGACAGTATTATCTGGATAATCCTCATCAGCGACTAAGTTGTATGTGAAAGTATCACCTGTATTCTGGTCAGTAGTGAGAAATATACTAATTACTGTTTCTGAGTCAACATTCTCATCAATGGACGTGATAGTTAATGTTAAATCTGTCGGTGCTATATTTGTGCCTATTTCGTCAATGTCATTGATATTGATAGTCAACTCTTTTTCATAATACAGTCCACCTTGATCTGTCGTTTTGACCAGAAGTACATAACTCGATTTGGTTTCAAAATTAGGAGAGGCGTTAATTTTCCGACTTTCACCATCAATAGTGAAGAAACTATTATTACCAGCACCAGCAACTAGGATCTAAGTAAAGTTATGTACTGTTGCTTTGTAATCGGCTCATCTTTGCAGTTAATCTCCATGAGGAAATTTCTCTGTGCTATCAGTAGCCAGAGTTGATATGAATCGCTGTGGAGGATAGATCCCACATTCCGCGATTAATCTGCGTGAGGAAGTTTGTCCAGGCTGTAGAAGTGAAGCAGCCAGAGTTGCTATAAGTACCAATAGGGATATGAGTTAATCCCACTGTTAATCTGCGTTAAAATTGCTCTCTGTACGGTGGTTAAGAAGTCAGAGTTTAATATGTATTGCAATGGGTATGAGGAAAATCCGGGTTAAAATCTATGCAAAATAAAACCTAGATTCTGATTCAAGTACCCAACTCTGATTCAATTACCCAAACTGGGATATGGTAGAAGCAAAAGCTATTTGCTACTGCAAATCATGATCATCCATGTCTGATCAGACATGGTGTTTTTCCGATGAAACCCCAACTAACCTACCAAAACAAACTTACCAAGATCCTGAAGTTTATACTGGTTTCCTGGGGTTTAATTTTTGGTTGTATTAACTAATAAGCTTTTCATTAAATAGCCAACACAATTATATGCTATATCTTGTACTATTACTTGTCAAGTCTCTAGAAAGTTTAAACAAAGAGTACTGGAGATACTGAGTTTGGTTTTTATGATTAGGACTGAGGATTCCCACAAATAGGGTGAATTTGCCAAGATTTTACTGAAATAACGATGATAATTTCTGACAGTTGAAAGCGCCTAAGTAGGATATGTTAGTGGAAAAAGCAGCACAATATTACTAGTAACATACTTAACGTCTAGTCATGAGAGAGCTAAGATTTTTATGGGAGATCAAATCAGATGTATTTGAACTTTGTTATGAGTTAAATTGTGGGGATCATAGTAGTAGTATTAGTAGCTTTTGGTGTTTTACAATGGTTTCATATAGCTGCTGGTAACTTTCTCAATTGGGTAATTGGTGGTGCTAGTTTTTGGTGGCTATTGGTAATTGTGACAGTTCCGTGGAATGTCCATTTTCAGGCTAAAGAAGTTTTAGCAGAAGCTGCTGAATCAATTAAAAAAAATATTCCTGTAGATGAGAAACAAATTAAGTATGTGAGTATTTTAGCCAAGGGAGCTCTCTGGTGGGCTATTGGTTTACACTTAATGTCAATTATAGCTTTGTATATTCTAGCAGCCACGGAAATTAGTGCTGTTAGATATATCAGTTCTGGTGCAGCTTTGTTATTAACCTTATTGCTTCCAGCAATTAGCATCTATGAATATTCATATGCGAGGTTGAGAATGATTTGTCAAGCTTTTACCTATCCTCGTGAAGGTATTTTGGAACTGCGTAACCGTTTTTATTAAATAGAACAAAAAAGGCAATCTTTAGAAGGTAAACGGAATCTAGAACAACCATATTCTTTAGCAGCTAACAACTAAAGATTTAGCGAAGAAACACGACAAGAGTTAGCTCGTATTATTGCTGGTTTAGGAGAATTAAGAGCTACAAACCAAACAGAAGATGAGCGTTTATCGAGAGAAGCCAGAAATGCGATCACACAACTCTCCAGCGATGGACAATTTCTCGATCACGTCAGCGAGATTATTGGATTTTTTAAATCGGCTTAATGGAATCAGTTATCAGTTATCACCCTTCTAAACTCCTGACTCCCGACTCCTGACTTCCCTATTTCCTGGCTTGAATTACCTGTAAACTACCACCAGCATATAAACTTGGTGCATTTACCTCAAACCCATTTTTTCGCAACAAACCAGGTAAATCAGTTTTCAAAAACTCCCAAGCAGTTTCCGTTTCAAACAACCAGAAAAAAACTGATAAACCTGGCCGAAAAATAGGGTTTGTGGGAGGATGCAAATCTACCAAAGTGAATACTCCTCCTGGCTTTAATACCCGATAAACTTCTTGAATGATTTTTCGCAATTGTTCCGGCTCCATCTCATGTAAAGCGGCGCTAGTATGTACCACATCAAATAAACTATCTGTAAAAGGCATATCTTCTGCAAAAGCTTCCACATAAGTAGCATTCGGGACATTTTGACGCGCCCGTTGTAAAGATAATGGGGAAGCATCCAGTCCTGTAACATTTTGTGATAATTTCACCAAAAATTCTGTCCCTTGTCCGCTACCACAACATAAATCTAGGATTTGTATATCTGAGTGCAGGGTTAAGCCTTGTAGGGCTAGTTGGCGGAAATGCCCTTCACCCCCCACACTCAAGGCTGCTAAACGGGAGATACCATCATATAGCCACTGATAACGGTAACTCCAGTCTCTCAAAATTGTGGCCATTGCATATTTCCTGCTAATAAAGCTTTATCTCTAATAAAGATATATTGTTAACATTAGTAAAAAATCTGCAAGGTTGGGGGAAAGTAACTGCTATGGGTCGTGTAGGCGTATTATTACTCAATCTCGGAGGACCCGATAAATTAGAGGATGTCGGTCCGTTTTTATATAACCTGTTTTCTGATCCCGAAATTATTCGCCTACCATTTCGTTGGATGCAAAAGCCATTGGCTTGGTTTGTTGCTACGCGACGAGAAAAAACATCACAGGGAAATTATAAGCACATAGGTGGTGGTTCACCACTGCGGCGCATTACAGAAGAGCAGGGGGAAGCCTTAAAAGCACAACTGGATGCGATGGGTAAAGAAACCAAGATTTATGTGGGAATGCGTTATTGGCATCCTTATACAGAAGAAGCGATCGCTCAACTGGCACAAGATAACATCGAAAAACTGGTAATTCTGCCACTTTACCCACAATTTTCCATCAGCACCAGTGGTTCTAGCTTCCGGCTGTTGGAAAGACTTTGGCAAGAAAATCCCAAACTTCAGCCCCTTGAATACACCGTTATTCCTTCCTGGTACAAACAAACAGGCTACCTGCAAGCAATGGCGGAACTGATCATTGAACAACTTAATCAATTTCCTGAACCAGATCAGGTGCATATATTCTTTAGCGCCCACGGTGTGCCAAAAAGCTATGTTGTAGAAGCAGGAGATCCTTATCAGCAAGAGATTGAGGAATGTACTCACCTAATTATGGAAACCCTCAATCGCCCTAATCCCCACATACTAGCTTATCAAAGTCGCGTTGGCCCAGTAGAGTGGCTGCAACCTTATACTGAGGAGGCCCTGAAAGAACTAGGCGCAAAAGGTGTCCAAGATTTGATAGTTGTACCGATTAGTTTTGTTTCTGAACACATCGAGACTCTGCAAGAAATTGATATTGAATATCGAGAAATAGCTGAAGAAGCAGGAATTCAAAACTTCCGTCGCGCTGCTGCACCCAACACTCATCCGGTATTTATTAAAGCATTGGCAGACTTGGTAATAGAGTCCCTAGGAAAACCTAGCCTTAAACTGTCCCAAGTCACCCAAATGAAAAAAAGGGTAAAAATGTATCCCCAAGAACGTTGGGAATGGGGATTGACAACTAGCGCCGAAGTCTGGAATGGTCGCATAGCCATGCTAGGTTTTATCGCCTTAATTATCGAGATAGTTACTGGTAGGGGTTTACTTCATGTTATAGGGATTCTCTAACACCAAAAAGAGAACGCTTAAGGGGAAAGGGGAAAATTTTCTTGCCTCACACCCTATCCCCTACCTAATACTACTCAGAAAACACAATCTAAAAGTTATTAGTTGGTTTGGGAGAAGGTTAAAAAGATTTTATTTTCGCTTTTCCCTTCTTCTTTGTCCCCATACCCTACACCCTTCTACTGACGACGATTTTGCCAGTACCACTCATACCACTATTTAGCACTACGAATTGCGAACCAGAGCAGAATTAAAGCAATCAATCCTCCTGAACGGGGAGAATCGACGGCAATGTTTCATGTATAAATTTGTATGTATATAGTTTTAATCGTTGGGTAAATAGAAGGACTATTTTAAATTTTTAATTATGGGAATTATAAAAATAAATTAGAGTATTTGTCTTAACTTGAGTATTTTTGCGTGCATAATTTATTTTTTATTAGTACTTGATTGTTAAAAACAATAGCTTTTCATTAACTGTAGATGTAGTTAATTCATGCTACTTGTTGAAGTGCTGAATGTGGGTTAGAGGATGTTTTAAAAGTCCCTCATGATGTATCAACAACTTTGCTATCCCCTTAAAGTCCCCCTTTTTAAGGGGGACTTTAAGGAATTTAGTTTTATTAAGAATGAACAACGCAGGATCAAGGGTTGGGATGTTGGTGAGCGATCGCTAAATTTCTATTCTTCCCCTGCATCCCCTGCTTACCTTCACAGATCATTTTTGGGTTGACAGACTACTACTAGAGCACGGCGTAAATAAACCAACCATTCCAAATCTCCGAAAAGCTCACGCCGTATTGATTTTGAATTTTGTTGGGGCAGCCTGCTGGAACCAATATTCTCAATTTTGTTAGCGGAGCTCTTCTGAAAGAAGCATTTTGAATTCACGGTGGTACTAGTTTGACTTCTAACTCCTGAATTTTAAATTCCCAGTCGTTGATAAACCTGATCTAAATGTCTGAGATGATGCTGTGGATCAAAACAAGCATCTATTTCTGGCGGTGACAACTTTTGAGTAACACGGGGATCTTTGCTAATCAAATCGCGGAAATTACCTTCCGGTTTGTTCCAAGCAGTGTGGGCGCTTTGTTGGACTATGGCATAAGCTTCTTCGCGGTTAAGTCCTTTGTCTATTAAAGTCAATAGGACTCGTTGACTGAAAACTACGCCACCATAACAGTTGAGATTCCGTTCCATGTTCTGGGGATACACCAGCAGATTTGTTACCAAGTCGGTGATTTCATGCAGCATAAAGTGAGTTAAAATGCAAGCATCTGGCAAAACTACCCGTTCTACAGAACTGTGAGAAATATCTCGTTCGTGCCATAAAGCGACGTTTTCTAAAACTGCACCTGCATGACTTCGTAGCAATCGCGCCATCCCCGTCAGTCGTTCGGAACGGATGGGGTTGCGTTTGTGCGGCATGGCGCTAGAGCCTTTTTGACCTTTAGCGAAGAATTCTTCAACTTCCAAAACGTCAGTTTTTTGGAGATTACGAATTTCTACCGCAAAGCGTTCAATGGATGCAGCGACTAAGGCTAATTGCTGCACATAATCGGCATGAATATCGCGGGAAATAACTTGAGTTGAGGCTGTATCAGTTTTGAGTCCTAGCTTTTGACAAGCGAGCGCTTCTACACGAGGTTCAATATTTGCATAAGTCCCTACCGCACCGGAAATCTTACCTACAGCTATGGTTTTTTGGAGAATTTGCAAGCGTTCTTGATGCCGTAACACTTCCGCTAACCACCCAGCCAACTTAAAACCAAAGGTCATCGGTTCAGCGTGAATACCATGCGAGCGCCCAATCATCACAGTATAACGGTGTTCTCTGGCTTTATGGCGAATTGCCTGAATTAAATCTTCCAAGCATTGCAACAACAGATCCAAACTAGCGATCAATTGTAGTGCTAGAGCCGTATCCAGAACATCCGAACTGGTTAAACCCAGGTGAATATAACGTCCCGTATCACCTACGAATTCATTAACATTTGTCAAAAAAGCGATCATATCATGGCGGACTTCCGCCTCAATTTCCAGCACCCGCTTAGGGTCAAAGTTCGCCTTGGCTTTAATCTCTGCAACCGCCTCTGATGGAATGTAACCTAATTCTGCCTGGGCTTCACAAACAGCAATTTCTACTTGCAGCCAGGTTTTTAGTTTATAAGCTTCGCTCCACAGATTGCCCATTTCGGGCAAAGTATAACGCTCAATCACATTCAGGCATATAATACAACTGTCATATTTTACATTTTAATTAGGGTGTAACGGATAGGAATCCTATTTGATTTGTAAACTTGAAGAGTCTTCAGTCTTTGCTGTTGGGTCCCAGCTGTGGGGAATTCTATCCAACTTAATTTAAATCAGTACATATATTTAGTAAATAATTTAAAGTCATTTTGGCTGGTTTTAGTTTGAATCCTTAACTTCTATTTAAAGACCAGATGTTAATATTTGATAAACTTTCTCACTGTCAATAGGAATTTTGCCTAATCAAAAGATTTACCAGCCAAACAAGTTTGAAGTTGGGATTTGCAATTTTTAGATTTATCCCACTGGTTCTTAGATTGAGTTTGGAGATTTTAGATTGACTGAAAACAGGGTGTAGGGGTATGGGGTGTAGGGAAATATAGTTGGTTCCAGACCCTAAAAGGTGCAAACTCCTCAATTTATTGATGGAGAAGACAAATATCTTGAACATTAAGGATTATAAAAATGCTGGCTATGCATAGCATGAAAGGTGCTTATAAGTTGAATCTAAAACTAGAGTCGACTTTGGAGGAGTTACCAGTTTGGACTGTTCAAATCGAACTAAATCAGCCAGGAAATGAACTAGCTAAACTTTTTGATCAAGAGCCTTTATTACCAGGAATTATCTTGACTAAAAATCAGAAATGTGTAGGCATGATTTCCCGACCACTATTTTTTGAGCAAATGAGCCGTCCTTATGGGTTAGGGCTATTTGCTGGTCGGCCTATTGAATATCTTTACAATGTTCTGCTACCAGAGATATGTATCCTATCTGAGGATACTCCCATTGTGGATGCAACTCAGACAGCATTAGAACGATCCGCTAAACTTGTTTATGAACCGATTGTAATTACAGATCAATCTAGTCAGTATGGATTACTCGATTTCCATCACTTACTTTTAGCTTACTCTCAAATCCATGTTTTAACACTTAATCGACTCCAGAAAGAAAAAGAACTTACTAGCATAGCAAGAGCAGACTTCCGCAACCTTCAACACAACTATACTCGACTATTACAAAATGAAAAAATGATTGCCCTGGGACAACTTGTAGCGGGTATTGCCCACGAAATCAATAATCCCATGAACTTTATCTATGGTAATCTTAACTATGCCACTAAATATGTACAAGACCTCATATACCTAGTTGAATGTTATCAAGAAGAACCTTCTTACTCTGAAGTAGTATTGCGAGCCAAAAAAAGAGGTATTGAAATTGAATTTATCATGGAAGATTTGCCAAGATTGTTATCTTCTATGAAAGTTGGTGCAACCAGAATTAATGAAATTGTCTTATCTCTACGGAATTTTTCCAGACTAGATCAAGCAGAAATAAAATCAGTTGATATTCATGAAGGGATAGAAAATACATTAACAATTCTTCAGCATAACTTGAAAGCTAAACCTGATCGTCCAGAAATTAAAGTAATTAAAGATTATGGTAATCTGCCATTAGTAGAATGCTATGCTGGTCAACTTAATCAGGTATTTATGAATATAATATCTAATGCTATTGATGCCCTTTCCGAAAGTTATCAAATATGTATTTGCGGTCATCATTTAACTTCCCATAATCAAAAAGATATGACAATTACTATTCGTAGTGAAGTCAATAAGGACAATCAGGTAATGATTGGCATTGCTGATAATGGACCAGGAGTACCAGAGAATATCCAAAAACGTGTATTTGATCCATTTTTCACTACCAAGTCTGTAGGTAAAGGAACTGGATTAGGATTATCCATCAGCCACCAAATTGTGGTACAAAAACATGGTGGTCAAATTTACTGTTTATCGCAGCCAGGACAAGGCTCTGAATTTATTATTAAAATTCCCATTATTTCGGACAAAAATAATTTAAATAATAAGTAGGTTGGCGGAAAAATTTATAACTATATCATGCATGGCGAATACAGCAAAGGGGAATCAAGCAATCCCAACGGTTTCAATTAATTTATATTTTGTTACATAGTTATGTTTATTTGTGTCTACCTACTGAGTTTTGCACTCTATATCAAAAATAATGATACCAAATTCTAGTGAAATCAACCTCCTAATTCCATCAAGTAAATTACCTCTATACGCTAAAAAAGTATTAGTAACAGCCCCCAGAAATTATGCCTGTCGTTTGTTGGAAGAAATTATAAAAAAAGGTGGTCTTCCCATTCTCATGTCTACTATCGAAACCTGCTTTTTATCAGATTACACCGATTTAGATATTACTTTGCAGAAGTTAGATAAATTTAACTGGATTATCTTTACCAGTCGCAATGGAATAATTGCCTTTTTTCAGCGTCTACATGAACTGAATATTCCCCACTCTGCGTTACATAATTGTCAATTATGTGCTTTAGGTAAAGATACTGAAAGTTTATTATCTCTTTGTGGACGAGTTGATTTAATCCCCGAAGAACCGAGTCCAGCAGGAATTGTCGCAGAACTATCTAAAATTCCCAATATTCATTATCAAACAGTGCTAGTACCTACTCCTGAAGTTGTGGGTTTACCTGAACCGAATATCATACCTAACTTGATAAATGATTTACATAAATTAGGTATGCAAGTTACTCGTTTATCTACTTATATGACCCAATGTATAGACAAAAATATTTATGCAGTAGAATTAAATTTAATACGTCAAGGAATGATAGATATTATTGCTTTTAGTAGCACAGCAGAAGTAGAAAGTTTTATCAGAATGTTTGATTCAAGAAGTGATTATGAAAACTCTATAATTGCCTGTTTTGGACCATATACAGCTACAAATGTACAAGATTTAGGTTTAAATGTTTCTATTGTATCAAATGACTATAGTTCATTTGCAGGATTTACCGCGGCAATGGCGGATTTTTTACTGAGGGCTTGCTGATAGCGTAGCGTTAAGCCATATAAAGGAAAAACCAGTTTAAGAGTTATTTAAGGTTGATAAGATGTAGGAAATAAGCCTTGATACTATGAGAAATCAAACACCTTTTTAGATTCTATAGCAATGTGGAATCATTGGTTAGAAAATACTAAATTGATTAAAGATAACATAAATAGCAAATAAATTCGTGTTTTGTGACTTAAGTAGTATATTAAGTATAATCCATAGGTTTAAATTCTAGTTTAATAACTTACAAATACAGTAACAGTATTTACTCATAATTCAGTTAGGATTGCTATAGATTATTCTAAATCCTCCTCTTCTTCCTTCTGACTCCTAATCGTCACTAACAACTTTTTTAGCAAGTCCTACTTAGTTTGGATTAATTTTGCGGTTATGCACTGGAAGTCACAAAAACATAAGACTATCTACATATTTATGGCAATTTCTTGGGTCGCTAGAGATAATTAAGTAATCCTAATTCTGCACTTCCAGGAAAAATCTAAAATAGCTATGTTAATCAGTTGGCTGTACCTCATGATAGCAATTGTTTTTGAAATTGCTAGAATAACTTGTATGAAACTGTCTGAAGAACTCACTAAATTAGTTCCTTCAATATTAATTTTTGTATTATATGGACTTTGTTTAACTTTTTTGACACTTTCTCTTAGAAAACTTGAAGTTAGTATTGTTTATGCTTTTTGGTCTGGTTTGGGTACTATTGTAGTTACTAGTATTGGTATTGTCTGGTTTCGTGAATCTTTATACACCTATAAAAGTTATGTCCATCTTTTTAAGAATTATCGGGGTAATTAGTGTAAATCTAAGTTAATACTCGCAGGGATAAAAGAATTAATGTTTACTCATGAGGTTGCAGAATGCTAAATAACAAGGACCCTGACTTCTGAGAGAAATTAGAGGATGTCTGAAAACTTTTTTGTATGGTATCTAACACTTGCAAATCCCTGTCCGCTTTAAAAAGGGGACTTTGAGTAATTTATTCCCGCTTTATAAGAGCATGTTTGAAAAGTTTTAGGAGGTATAAATTGTCATTCTGAGCGCAATAAAATGTGCGTGAATGCGAAGCGTACCCGAGGCTCTAGAATCTACATTTTGAGCATGTACTGAGATGTTTCATTCCGCTCTGCTGCATTCAATATGACACAAAGACCGATTTTTCAAACAACCTCTAAGGGGGGATCTTGATTAATGCTGATAGTTCTCAGATATCCTCTTAAGGATCTGAATCGGAGCTCAGTATTAAATTTGTAATGATCAGAAGATTTCCGGCGGCTTTTGCTCATTCGATTTTGCGGCTTCCTTCACCAATATCCTTTCTTTCCCATTGGGAATATCCCTCACATTTCTACCTGGTTATTTACCAGAATTCTCAGGTAAATTGGGAATATATTTTGCATCTATCTGGAAAATTAGAGTTGGGAAAATAGCAATTTAGCAATATATTCTGCATTTCTTTTTTCCCTCCAAATCCAATGATTATACTGACCTTTTTTTTGAATATGAAGAATTGCTTCTTCGATCACTTTGTCTAAATCATCTAAACTAGAATATAATGAACCTATAGGTACTGGCCAGGTGATTTGATGTTTGATTATGGGATAATCCGGAGCAATAATATAACATCCACAAGACCCAGCATCACTTATCACTCCACTCGCTCGATAATAATAACGCTGTTGATCAAAATTGGTGACTAAAATATCTAATTGTTGTAATGCTTGTAGATAGTCTTCGTCTTCTGTGGTGTCAATAAATATAATATCTGAGCAATTTTCCAGATATTTGGGTTTTTGATTAATGGGTGTACCAATAACGCATTGTAGTTTTTGGGAATGTTGATAAACATAGGAGCGGATTTTTTCTAAGGTCTTATTAATGGGTTTATCTTGTCGAATAATACCTACAATACCAATTGTAATTTTATTGTCTTGTTTGAGCCTTTCTCCCGGTTGTAATTTCGGGGTAACTTCACTAATAACGGGGTGGGGAATAACGATTTTAGAATATGCGTTAAATTTAAACTTATCACTGATATAATCATCATCTAATTCTAAGAGAATAACTTTAAACTTAGGATTAAATTCTATGAAATTTTTCAAATAAACAAAACCTAAATATTTAATTTTGCTTTCTTGAGCCAATAATTGATTACCATGAATACCTAAAAATACTTGTTTCCCTGTTGATACCAACATTGGTAAAAGGGTTAAAAGATGTTGGTTATAAATTTCCATGACATAAATACTATCAACATCTTTGAGGGATAAAGCTTGTAATCCCATTGAAAAATGACGATATTCACGCCGTAATTGTAATCCAACTGTATAACTAGGAATTGCTTGGGTGAATTTTATAAACCATTTAGGTATTGGTCTTTCTATGGTGACAAAGCCGATTTTATGATTAGATAAGTGCTGATTAATTTGTAAAAGCTCTCTGAGTCCCTGATGGAATAGCTGCATTTTATATTAAATATTGAAAAACTTTGACTAGTTTTTGACAAATAGCTTTTTGATTAAAATTATCTTCAACGATTTGACGACCATTTTCTCCGAAATTATGACCGAGACTACGGTTTTTGTAAAAAAAGACCAACGCCTCATACCAATCTGCAGTGCTGTTTGCACCTAGTCTAACTTCTCCTAATACGAGGACTGCTGAATTCATGCCTAGAGGAGATACTATAACGGGTATACAACAGGCCATATAAAAGCTACACTTTCCCTTTTTCCATTCATTATTAGGGAGAGGGATTAATCCTATATCCATTTACTGAACCTCTGTGACTTCTGTTTGAGAAGAGCAAGGAATAAAACGAACTCTTTCAGCTGGTAACGAGGAAAAAGAGAGGGGTTGATCGGTAATTATCAACAGTTCTGAGTCGAGAAATTGATTCATAAATTGGGCTATAGCAGGTTCTATTGCTTGTAAATACCCGAGATTTCCTACCCTTCCTGTCCAACCAATGATGAATTTATCAGAATTATCGTCAGATGAGGCTAATCTAGGACGAAAGCGTTCTGTATCAATGGCTGTCGGGATTATCCGCACCTCTGCACCATAATTGACAAACCAATCAGCTAAGTAGTTATTTCCGACAATGATAATATCAGCACATTTAGCGATTGACTGAATCAAATTTAACACTCTTTCTGCATAAGATCGTTGATTAAAATAGTTTGAGGCAGAAGCTAACCAAATGGCATCATCGACATCAAAAACTAGGGGTTTTTTCAGCAATGGTTCTAGGGTACAGCGTCCTGGTACTAATTCTCGTTGTACCCAAGTAATTTGACTACTCCAACTGCCAGCAACACCAGGAATTCTGGATATTAGTTTTGCTCCTAACATCATCATTCTTAATGATTGTCGGTATTTTGTTCCTGTGGCAAAGTCAGGAATAAGTTTATTTTTATCAATGTTAGGGATATGTTATTTTACCTGAAGTCCCAATTTTTTGAGAGGTTCAATATGCTATCAGACTCGAAAGCGAGATGATGGAGTATTACTACCGCTTGTTAGTGCTGCAACTTTAATCATTGATTTTTTTCGCCCAAATTGTCATTCTTCCTGTTTGAGCTAAAATACTAAGGGGATATGCCAGAGGATATAAACAATATTGCTTCTTTCCAGACTTTTTAGGAAAATCAATTAGTGCTTGAGTCCATTGATTTTTATAACCTCGATCTTCCAGGGGATAACCCATAGTAGCAATCAAGTCATATAGAAATCTTTGGTGTAATACACAAGTCATTTTCCACCCCCTTAGTTCTAATATTGTTCCCAGGTTTTGCGGTGTATAGTGATAGAGATGATGCGGAAGATTTAAAGAATACTAAGCATTTTTAAACAAAGGAAAGTTCCAGGAACCCACATTAGGAACACATAACACTAACCATCCATCCGGAGCAACCCAATTATGGAGTTTTTTCAATCCTAAAATTGGATAATGTTAAGTGTTATAATACCATCCACGCTACAACTAGATCATATTTCTACTCAGATTCTGGAGCGGTTTCTAATGAACCTCTATGAACTTTATAGCCTAGAGAAATAGCTACTTCTGACGCAGTTTCTGGAAATTCAATGCCTTCAACTTCCCATCCTTGATTCATTTGCCATCTCATGCAGGAATTTTCCAGAAGTACATCCTACTTCTAACATTCGAGATGGAGCTAAACTTGGCAATTTATTATAATTATTAAATTCAAACTTTAAAAACTTTTCAAATAAGCGTTTCCAGAGAAGTTTAGAATCCTCAGATAAAGATCCATTAGGAATTTTACTCTATTTATATGGTCCGTAATAATCAGGATAATAAAACCCAATTGTTTCTGGTATTGGACGCGGATTAGTTCGCATCAAGCTACAACTCCGGCATCTCACTACGGTAAACTCACCAGGAAGATTATGTAAGTGACCGCGTCCATTTAAAATTATTTGGTCATACAATTTAACACAAATGGGACAAGGGTTACTTTCTAATTGGACTTGTGTAGGTAGCATTTTTATTGTTTCCTAATTAATGTGTTTTTCCATTGATAGAAAGGACTCATAGAAATCTTTAAAAGAAGCTCCATTTCCCCAGCAGGAACTATATCGCTTGTAATAACATTTCTGTACTTCATAAAATGAACCATAACTTTGAGTCAGTCATTGATAATGTAGGCAGGTAAAACGAAAGATTTTTGCCAAGGTTCATAGGTAATCATTCTCGTGTGGTATCGACTCAAACCTACTCCCTAAAAGAACCGAATTAAATAATTCCTCTCAAAACGAAATTTGGGGATTTTATGATCAATATTCATGTCTTTATTAAAGTAAAGTTCCCACCCACGATACAAAATGTATGATAACATTTCTATATTTTCAGATTTTTTTGATAAGGACTCACCTCATACTCCTGTAATCTTTTGACGTTCAGGAACACTTTTTAACCAAGCTTGTTTGCTAATAAATATTCCTGCTCCGGGAGGAAATATTTTTTTCGGGTATGCTTGTATTTTCCATTATAGCAATAAGTTTTATTCCCTTCGACTAAGTGCAAAAAAGCGAGCAATTCTTTCAAATTCTGGAGGTGGTTCGACTTCAAATTTGCCATGAATTTGTCCCCCATAATCACCAGGTTTTACATGGGTTTGGCCAAATTTATAAGCCTCTACTACCCAGTTAGGATAGGGTAAATTATCATCATCCAGAAATCCGATTAAATCACTTTTTGCTTCGCGGCTCGCACATCTGCGTGCAAAGGCCAGTCCCTGTTCATTTTCAAAGCAATATTTGAGTGGATAAACTTCACTCCAATTAGGTATTTGCTCTTTTACTACTACAGCAGTTTTATCAGTGCTATTATTGTGAATAATCAAAATTTCCCAGGAAATTTATTCTGTCCCAATTTGCGAGCGCAATTTTCCTAGGATATCTACTATGCGGTTTTCTCCGTTGTAGGTACAGATAGCCACTGTAAAATTAACCATAAGCACTTTTTACTATCAACGTTATGAGTCAATCTTGTCTGAATGCGATCGCAAATGCATTAATTAAGTTCATGATAAAACTTCAGTGCTACGCGTAATTATTCTTAGTTATATCCAGAAAAAGGTTATTTAGCAATCAATACAGAATAAATTTGATTCCCATTCTGGGCGGGAAGTTGTGAATCAGAGTAAATTATTACAGAGGCAGTATTGACATAGGAGATCACAAACTTAACCATAGATTCAGTTAGATTTCACCTAGAATCTGCTGTTTTTAATGATTTTAGCCAGTTCAATGACTTGACTTTTTCTCTGAAAACTCGTTTTCGCTAGTTTTAGAACATCCTCTCAAATAGTCAAGTTCAAGTTTACAGAAGTTAAAAATTTAAATCACCAATAGACCTCTTGCAGAATTAATTTTATGTTATAAGAGGGGGCTGTCTTTATTTTACCCAAAAGTTACACTTACACGGTTATATTTATATATATACTTCAATTAGCGAGGGCAAGCAAAGAACACCAAAAATACATAGAATCTAAAACTCTCTATCATACCACAGAAATAATTTTGCAAGAGGTATAATATGCTAAGAGTTAAAAACTTAAATAAATCTTACCCAAATAGAAAACTTCTTGAAAAATTAACGCTACATATTAATACAGGCGAGGTTTACGGTTTGTTAGATACAAATGGAGCAGTATTATTTGTAATCTATACTCAGTGGTGCTAGTGGTTATACTACCATCAATAATCAACCAATTTCTGAATCAACAAAGAAAACAATTAGGATTCCTCCTCAAGAAAACCTGTTATATAAAACCCTTTCTTGTGCAGAGAATTTGCAATTTTTTGCTGATATTTACGGTTTGGATCGAGAAACGAAAAGTAAACAAGTCGAAGTAACTCTCAAAGCTGTTAATTTATTAGATAGAGCTAAAAGTCCTGTAGAAACTCTGACTGTGGGAATCGAAAGACGGTTAAGTATTGCTGTTGCGTTGATACATCAGCCGCAGTTAGTAACTCTAGATGAACCGACTACAGGTTTATATATTGAAGCGAGATATGAAATTTGGGAATTAATTCGCCAACTAGAAAATCAAGGCATGACCATCTTATTGACAACACATTTACTCCCTTCCCACTAAACGAATAAGGTCATAGTAATAAGGTAGAGGGATAATGCTTTTGCCTAAGGTGGAATTCCACATCCCTAATTTTATACTGGGAACGGAGTTTTAGATGAACCTGAACGACTTTGTAACCGAATTGGCATTTTGAAAAGTGGTTTAATTTTAGCTGAGGGGAGTTTATATGACCTAAAAACTCTAATTCCGGGATAGGAAGTTTTAGTGTTACAAACTATATATATAAGAACAGAAAGTGATCTCACTAGCTCAAAAATATGGTTTCATACCCATGTGTTATGGTAATCACTTAGCTTTTTTACTACCAGAAGCGCTAGACTTAAAAGAAGTCATGACCAGATTTGAAGGCATACTCATTGATTCTATTTCTCGTCAACCTGTACGCTTAGAGCATATTTATTTAGAAATCACCCAAGATCAAGAAAGCAGGTGACAGGAGGAACTATTTTGTCTTTTGAATTCTTCTATTCACTATGTTTGAATTTTGAATTGCTTATCATGGATATTGTTGAAATTCTCAAAGCCGACTATCAAAGATTTCCCGTGAATCAAACCTACAGCATTTATGCACCAGAGGTTTATTTTCAAGATGCTGTTTTTAAATTTCGTGGTTTGGAACTTTATAAATGGATGATTAAATTTATCCAGACTTTCTTCTTAAATCTGAAAATGGATTTGCATAACATTGAACAACAAGAAGACACAATTAAAAGCGACTGGACACTTAGCTGGAACTCCCCCCTCCCCTGGAAACCACGTATATCTATTTCTGGTTGGAGTGAACTACGTCTCAACTCTGAAGGTTTAATTATTTCCCATATTGATTATTGGCATTCTTCCCGATTAAATTTGCTGAAGCAACACCTATTTTCCGCAAACAAAGGATAATGTAAATAAATGTAACCGAAATTTAGGCAGGACAAAATCATCCATGCGAGTAATTTTAATGACAGGTAAGGGTGGCGTAGGTAAAACCTCTGTTGCCGCAGCCACTGGACTTCGGTCTGCAGAACTCGGCTATCGGACATTGGTTTTAAGTACAGATCCTGCTCACTCCTTAGCAGATAGTTTTGATATAGAATTGGGACATGATGCCAAACAAGTGCGCCCAAATTTGTGGGGTGCAGAACTCGATGCACTGCAAGAATTAGAAGGTAACTGGGGTGCTGTAAAGCGTTATATTACCCAAGTCTTACAGGCACGGGGTTTAGACGGGATACAAGCGGAAGAATTGGCAATTTTACCAGGCATGGATGAGATTTTCGGCTTGGTCAGAATGAAACGTCACTATGATGAAGGGGAATTTGACGTTTTGATTATTGATTCTGCCCCAACTGGTACTGCACTGCGTTTGCTAAGTTTACCAGAAGTTGGTGGCTGGTATATGCGGCGTTTTTACAAACCTTTTCAAAATATCTCAGTGGCACTCAGACCTTTAGTAGAACCGCTGTTTAGACCCATTGCTGGTTTTTCTTTACCAGATAAAGAAGTAATGGATGCGCCTTATGAGTTTTATGAACAAATAGAAGCACTGGAAAAAGTATTGACTGACAATAATCAAACATCGGTTCGACTTGTCACGAACCCAGAAAAAATGGTGATTAAAGAATCTCTTCGGGCTCATGCTTATCTGAGCTTGTATAATGTAGCGACAGATTTAGTCGTAGCTAATCGCATTATTCCTAAAGAAGTTGAAGATCCCTTTTTCCAACGTTGGAAAGAAAATCAAGAGCAATATCGCCAAGAAATTCATGAAAACTTTCACCCCTTACCTGTGAAAGAAATTCCTCTTTATTCTGAGGAAATGTGTGGTTTAGCAGCATTAGATAGACTGAAAGAAACTCTCTACTCAGATGAAGACCCAACTCAGATTTATTACAAAGAAACTACTATGAGAATTGTGACGGAAAATAACCAATACAGCTTGGAACTTTATTTACCTAATATTCCTAAAAGCCAGATTCAACTCAGTAAAACTGGTGACGAATTAAACATTACTATTGGTAATCATCGCCGTAACTTGATTTTACCCCAAGCTTTAGCCGCACTGCAACCATCAGGGGCAAAAATGGATGATGATTATCTAAAAATTCGTTTTGCTGACAATGTAAGAGTCTAGCAAGTAGGTGATAGGAGGCAGGACAATTTTAAATTGTACTACCTCCTATCACCTGTTCCCTGATGATAATTATGCGGAAATTTATGATCTATCTAATTTAATCACGATTAAGTCTATCACTTCTCCGTATACGCAGTGTTGCTTTTGTCCACAGTAAAATATTTTAATATTATTAATCTGAATAATCGACTTGTAGTAAGATAATAATTATTGTATAAAAATAATGCTTGCCATCCCACCAATAGACCTACAGACAGGTATAGCCCAAGAAACTCTACCTCGTCGGATTACAAATCGGATTCGGCATTCCTTAGAGTTAGAAGACATTATTACAGCAACTACAGCTGAGGTTCGTTCCTTACTAAGAACTTACCGAGTGATGATTTATAAATTCCATCCTGATGGTAGTGGTTAATTTATTGCTGAATCTATTTATGAAAATAGTTTACCCTCGTTGTTAGGGTTGAGTTTTCCTGCTGATGATATACCTCCCCATGCGCGAGAATTGTTTATTAAATCGCGGGTGCGTTCTGTAGTTAATGTTGATTCTGGTGAAATTGGCCAAAGTCCTGTACATGACCTCAACACAGGAGAAATTACATCTGATGAGATTCTTTACCGTCCTCTAGAACCATGTCATATAAAATATTTGACAGGTATGGGCGTAAAATCTTCAGTGGTCGCACCGATTATTTATGAAGATAAACTGTGGGGATTATTAGCATCACATCATTCTTAAGCCCGTGACGTGGTAGAATATGAACTGGAAGCAATGCAGCTGGTAGTAGAACAGTTATCTGTGGCGATAGCACACAACAATCTCCTCATCCAAGCCCGTGCCAAAGCGGAACGAGAAATTATTATTAACCGTGTTGCCACCCTGCTTTATTCACTGCCGACTATTGTCTTACAACCAGCTTTAGGAGCGATAGTTGCCGCTTTTAATGGCGTTGGAGGCATATTATGCATCAGATATAATGCCTTTAATTTTCGACATAGTAGCTTTTAAGCTCTCACAGAATATTTAATTCCTGGTAGCAACTTTTTCCAGCTTTATTTATGTGGACAACAACCTATTAATGCTGAACAGAATATATATCCCATTTGAGAGCAGTATAGCGTCTTGAGAGAACATTATAAGTCCGGTCAATATGAAATTTGGCCAATTTCTGATATCTATCAAGATGCTAATTTAAGCATTTTACAACTTGCTTTTAAACCTACAAAAATTCGCAGTATTTTAATGATTCCCCTGCACTATCGACAAGAATTAGTGGGTTATTTAAGCCTTTTTCGCAATGAAATAGACACATAAACCTTTTGGGCAGGTAAATTTGATCCAGATAATAGACAACTTTATCCCCGTATATCTTTTGATTTGTGGCGCGAATCGAAACAAGGACAAGCTCAACAATGGACAGATACAGAAATTGAACTAGCTATATAAATTAGTAAACATTTTGCCTCAGCAATTCATCAATATGAACTTTACCAACAGGTACAAAGTTTCAATTAAACTTTAGAAGAACAAGTCCATAAAAGGATATTAGAAATACAAAAAACTGCTGAAGAACAACAACCTGTGTTCGCAGTTATTAATAGAATTCGTCAATCCCTTGATACTGATAATATGTTTAAAACAACTACTAAAGAAGTCTCTCAATTAATCAAATATGATCCTCTTTCTCTATATAAATTCAATACAGATTGGTCCGGAGAACTTGTTGGAGATTTTAATGGTACTAGTACCAAGTACTTGTATGAATCTAAACTGCGAATTAATACAGTTTGCAATAATACTTATTTACGAGAAACAGAAGAAGGAAGATATCGCAATAATAAAACTTATGCAGTAGATGATATATATAAAATGGGATTTACTCCCTGTCATATTGATAACTTAAAACAGTTTCACATTTATGCTTTTGTCTTAGCTCCTATTTTTATCAGTAAAAAACTTTGTGGTTTACTTTCTAAGTATTAACACGCAGGGACTCGTCAATGGACAACCTCAGAAGTTAACTCCATCAGTCAGATTGCAGGGCAACTTGGAGTAGCAATTCAACAAGCTGAATTACTTGTCAAAACTCAAAAGCACGGGGAACAATTAACTCAAACCCTGCATGAATTGGAAACTACTCAAACCCAACTAATTCAAACTGAAAAAATGTATTCTCTGGGACAACTTATAGCGGGTGTTGCTCATGAAATTAATAACCCAGTTAATTTTATTTCTGGAAACCTTACCCATATCCATGAATATGCCAAAAACTTGCTGACCACGCTCAATCTTCATCAGCAAGAATTAAAAACCCTAGCAAAAATATTTTAGATAAATCCGAACAAATTGATTTATAATTTCTCATAGAAGATTTACCCGAAAGTTTATCTTCCATGATAATTGGGTTAGATAGAATCCGGCAAATCGTCTTATATTTGCGAAATTTTCCACGTTTTTATGAGTCAGAAATGAAGGATGTGAATATCCATGATTGTATTGATAGTACACTCTTAATTTTATAGAACTGCTTAAAAGCAAAACCTGAATCTCCTGCTATTGAACTGATCAAAGAATATGGTGATTTACCTTTGGTAGCATGTTATGCTGGACAACTAAATCAAGTCTTTATGAATATTTTGTGTAATGCTATTGATACCTTAGAAACTAGTAAAACATATACATTAGAAAATCCCAAACCAGGAAAAATTACTATTTCTGCTGCTGTGGGAGTAATCAATGACACTGTGAACAGTGCAGTCATTCGTATTGGTGACAATGGTTCAGGAATACCCTCAGCTATCAGAGACAGAATATTTGATACTGTTTTCACAACTAAGCCAGTAGGAAAAGGTACTGGTTTGGCTTTATCAATTAGTTACCAAATTGTGGTAGAAAAGCATGGTGGAATTTTAAAATTTAATTCACAACCAGATGTAGGTACAGAATTCTGGATTGGAATCCCCATTAAACATATTGTCAGGAGTTAGAAGTGAGGAGTCAGGAGTCAGGAGTAGGAGTCCAGGAAATTATTTTTCTTTTGCCTTCTTCCCTGTCACCTATCGGAAGCATCCCAAATGTGTAAGTGTCATACTGTAGTTTCCTTCCCGCAGGCTATGCAGCGCACCGTAATGTTCGCGTAGGGTGCCGGAGGGTCTAGGATCTCGGAGATTCTTCTCGTCACTCTGTTCCGTATGGCTTACGCCACGCTTCCCTAACAGAATGACAACTGACGATATTTTTGCAAAATTGGGATGCTCCCCACCTGTCACCTAGTAATGCTAATTCCTAAGTTGCACAGGCATAGCTAAATAGGTCATTTTCAAACCGCCTAAAGGTGTAAAAACTACCGGAGTTAAACTTTGATTTAAATGCATTTGAATTTCGGAAGATGGTAACTCTTTCACGCCTTCCATTAAATATTTGACGTTAAAAGCAATGTCTATATCTTCCCCAGAAATCTTTGCCGGCATTGACTCTGTACCACTACCCACATCTTGCGCTTCACAAGATAAAGTAATTTCTTGATTGGCATTATCAATACTGACTTTGACAATATTATTTTTCTGATCAGCTAACACTGCAATTCGCTCTAAGGTGCTGATAAATTGCCGCCGTTCTAGTGTGACTTGTCGCTCAAATTGACGCGGTATTAATTGCCGATAAGCGGGATATTGTCCTTCTAAAGTCCGACTGGTTAAGCGTTGATTTTGCCAAGAGAATACGACTTGACCAGGATCAAGATATAAGGCTACTGTTTCTTCTAATGAACTATGGGCTAACATCCGCTGTAATTCGCGCAAGGCTCTAGCTGGTACTGTCACTTCTAGTTGTTCATTACTATCAATAGGACGCTCGTTAGTAGTTTCCAGGACTGCAAGGCGGTGTCCATCTGTAGCGGCAAATTCTAAGGTGTCCTGTTTAACCGTTAAATGCACGCCTGTGAGGACTTGTTTGGTTTCATCTGCACTGGTAGCAAATAATGAACCCTTCAAGCCTTCAATTACTGCAGCCGTAGTGAGTTGAATTGCTTCGGAGCTTTCAATTACAGGTAATTCGGGGAATTCTTCTGCTCCCATTGCCCGGACTTGATACTTGCCGCTTTTGGGTTTGAGGGTGACAAGTATACCTTCTCCGGTGTTGTCTCCTGATTCGTCATCTAGGGTGATTTCGCCTTCTGGTAGACGGGAGGTAATATCTACAAGTAGCTTAGCAGGAAGAGCGATCGCACCGCCTTCAATTACCTCAGCACTAAAAGTGCTACGGATACCCAAGCTGAGATCAAAGGCTGTTAAGCTGACCTGGTTAGTTTCTGCATCCGCCTGTAGAAGTACGTTAGCAAGTACGGGATGAGTAGGTCTTGATGGTACTGCACGACTGACGAGTGAAAGATTGGTACTGAGGTCGCTTTGAGAGCAAACTAATTTCATGGTAGAGAGTAAACTGGTGAAGGATTATAGTAACAAATTTTAGGCTGGGGACTAGGGACTCGTAGCTGTGGAAAATCTGTGGAAAAATTAGGAATCTAGCTACCTACCATAAGCTATAATTACTTTCGTAATTCTTCAACACTATTTGCAGTTCTGATAGCTTGTTGAAATGCTTTCAACTATTGAAAATTGCTGATTTTATAAATAACAGGTATCAATTCTAAACCTGCATTACCAAACTTAATTTCTAAAGCCAATTCAATCCCCGAATATAATTCCTCCCATAGTCGGCGAATTTCGCCTTTCCGTACAACTTCTTGATACCAAGGTGATTCGTGTAATACCGCTATATCCCACCTCATGATTTCTTGAACTAACGAACTATTCAATATAAATGAAGGAAAGAAAGCGATAACTGTTTCTAATTGGTTTAATTGTCCATCATTACGTAATATTGGCAGTGCTTCTCGAATGGTTGACTCAGTTTGGCCTCATTTAAGACTTCATGGGATCAAACTCCTACTTCTGAGAACGACTAATCATATTGATTCGATAGCTCAATTGACCTAAGGTTTCACTTAAAGTCTGGTCTGCTTCTTGTAGTCCCGTAATTTTCTCACAACTATACATCAGTGTTGTATGGTCTTTACCACCAAAATCCTCCGCAATTATTGGTAAACTTAAGCCTGTATATTATTGACGTATTAAATATATAGCAATTTCTCTACCCCAGCTAATTTCTCTCCTGCGATAATTACCTTTTCAATATTCAATTGAGAGCTTAAAAAAATCTGCCTCCACATTTAAGACTACCTCTGGTGTTGCTTCCGTTTTTTTGTTAGCTGTGCCTAAAACTGTCGTGGTATTTACCACCGTCATTAGTAAACCCCAAAGAGAAATATAAGCTACTGCCCGAATTAAGGCCCCTTGCAATTACAGAATATTGGAAGTATAGTTATAAGCAATATATTCAATTACATCTCTAGGTCAACGAATATTTCCATATTCAGCTTTTTTTTTGCAAAATTGCCATGCGCGTTTCTAAATCCGGCCTTTGAATATCAGCAATGAACCCCATAGGAAACCCCGAATAAAGCCATTCTTGCAGACTAGGAATTTGCCTAGGAAGACGGTCAGAAGCAATCACAACTTGTTTCCCAGCCTCATGTAAGGTTTTAAAAGTATGAAAAAATTCTTCTTAAGTATATTCTTTCCCTTCTAGAAATTGAATATCATCAACTAACAAAATATCAGCAGCCCGGTAATGTTCCCGAAAACTTTGCATACTATCATTACAAATAGCAGTAATTAAATTATTAGTAAACTGCTGAGTCAAAAGATGAAATATTTTAGAATCAGGATAAATCTCCCAGCGATAATTACCAATAGCTTGCATTAAATGAGTTTTTCCCAAACCTACACCACCGCATAAAGATAAAGGATTAAACTCCTTACCTGGATATTCTGCTACAGCCAAAGAAGCAGCATGAGCCATAGAATTATTAGCACCAACCACAAATCTTGAGAAAACGCACTTAGAATTTAAGTCTGGACTTTCTTGTTGATTTTTAGATACATTTGGAGAAATTGGATTGACAGGAGGCAATTTTCAAGCAAGTTCTCCTTCAACTAACTGACAAACTTCATTACCCTGACCCACCGTAATGTAAACTTATACTGGATAAGCCACAATATCTTGCACGACATGAGCAATAGTATTGATGTAATACTTCTGAAGCCAATTTCGGGCAAAGAGCTTAGGTGTACATATTATCAGACAATTATTTTCTAGTTGCTTTGCACTAGCAGGTTTAATCCAAGTCTCAAAGGTGGGACGAGATAGCTCTAGCTGTAAACGCTCTAGCAGCTGACTCCACAGCTTGTCTATGGGAATTTCCATTATCTACCACGTTTGCTGCTAATACCCACAATAGAAGAGATGAGCAAGCAATAGTTTAACTTTAAACTGTAATCATTCTGGTTAAGACCAGGTAGCTAATATCCTATCACTTAGGGACTAACACGGAGAATAAGTACATGATGAAGATTTATAATCATCACCTAGCATCCAAAAATCTTAATACCAGGTTTTTGCTCCCCTGTATAAGAGCTAAAAGAAAAGGGTGGATGTTAATGACTGGGTTAGCAGCGGTGGTTCTTAGTGGCTGTTCTAACCTGAATAGCAGAACCTTAGAATCAGAACAGAGCCTTGCGGAAGTCCAAAGAACTACTGCTCCCACTTCGGTAATTATGCCTTCTGCCATCATCGCATCCTCCGGCGATCCTAACTTTGTAGTCGAAGTAGTACAAAAAGTGGGAGGTGCTGTTGTTCGCATTGACTCTGCCAGAACCGTTACATCTCAAGTACCAGATGAATTTTCCGATCCATTTTTCCGCAGATTTTTTGGTGACAGAATTTCCCAAGGAAGACAAAGAGTAGAAAGGGGTAGCGGTTCTGGATTTATTATTAATTCCTCTGGGCAAATTCTGACTAATTCTCATGTCGTAGATGGCGCAGATCAAGTTACAGTTACACTCAAAGATGGACGGACTTTTGACGGTAAAGTCTTGGGAGAAGACCCAGTTACAGATGTAGCAGTAATTCAAATTAATGCTAATAATTTACCAATTTTAGCTCTAGGGAATTCCAATACCTTGCAACCAGGAGAAGCCGTAATTGCAATTGGTAATCCCTTGGGTTTAAACAATACTGTAACTTCAGGAATTCTTAGTGCTACAGACCGTTCTAGTAGTGCTATTGGTGCTAGTGATAAGCGGGTTGATTATTTGCAAACAGATGCAGCAATTAATCCTGGAAACTCTGGTGGTCCACTGCTAAATTCTGGTGGTAAAGTGATAGGAATGAACACAGCTATTATCCAAGGCGCTCAAGGTTTAGGCTTTGCAATTCCTATTAATACAGTGCAAAAAATTTCCCAAGAATTAATTAGCAAAGGTAGGGTAGATCATCCTTACTTGGGTGTAGAAATGGTGACGCTAACACCAGAACTCAAGGAAAGAATAATTCGTAGATCTGGTAATAGAGTAAATTGGGTTGCAGATCAAGGCGTTTTGTTAGTGAGAATTGTTTCTGAGTCACCAGCCGCAATTGGTGGACTCAAACCAGGGGATGTGATGAAAACCATTAATAATCAACCTGTTACCAAGGTCGATGAAGTACAAAAACTAGTGGAAAATAGTCAGATTGGTACTCCTCTTCAAGTCCAAGTAGACCGTCAGGGCAGAACTGTTCAACTAACAGTCAGTCCTGCTCCTTTACCAGTGCCTTCTGAAAATTGATTCCTTTAAATAATTGTGGAGTTAGCGTCAATTAATACTTACATAAATGGTGTTTCTCGTGAATAAATCAGTACCAATTATTCAACTAGGTAATCCGATGTTAGTCCAAAAAGCTGCTTGGGTCGACAACATTCAAGATGAGCATATTCAAAAACTCATTGGTGACTTAATATTTACTGTTTATCAAGCTAATAGTGTGGGAATCGCTGCACCTCAGGTGGCAGAATCTCATCGTTTATTTATTGTTGCCTCCCGTCCTAATACCAGATATCCCGATGCACCAGAAATGAAACCAACAGCAATGATTAATCCAAAAATAATTGCTTATTCAACTGAAGTTATCAAAGGTTGGGAAGGTTGTTTAAGTGTGCCGGGAATTAGGGGGTTAGTTCCTAGATATCAGAAAATTGAAATTGAGTATAATGACCGAAATGGGAAGATACAAAAACAGGAGTTAACAGATTTTATTGCTCGAATTTTTCAACATGAGTATGACCATTTGGAAGGAAAGGTATTTTTAGATAGGGTAGAATCTACTGAAGAACTAATGACTGAGTCCGAATATCAACAACGGGTACTTAACAATACTTAAACCAAAGTAGCTCTCAAGACTGAGGCTCAACACCAAAGCTAGAAGTTATATTGAACTTGAATTAACCTCTAGTTTTGTGTACCTATTTTAGATCAATGAATACTGATAGAAAAGATAGCTTTGGGGAATGGAAATCTCTCGATTTTTGGAAAAAGCAATCTCTTGATTTAATTCCCTTGCTGACAGGGTTAGCTGTCACAGGGAGAATAGGAATACATGGTTTAGCTGCAATTCCAGTTTGGATCCTAACCGCAGATGCTACACGCAGGGTGATTAAGTCTTTAGAACCGGAATTTTTGTCAGCAGGAAAAATTAAAACTATCCCAGATATAGATAAAGAAGATAATACTCAAATCGCTTATAATGTAGTCCATACAATTCCAGGAAGGATTAGATTTTATGTACCCCTAATTGCTCAAAGTTCTGCCTATACACAGAGGTTAGAAACTTTACTGAAAGCCCATAATCAAATTACTAATGTGCGTGTTAATACTCATGCATCATCAATAGTGATCGCATACCAATCTCCGGAAATTAGCATAAATTGGGTGGAAATAATGAAGTTAGCTTTACAACGACATCCATGTATAGATCCTCCTATTTCAGAAATATGTATAACAGAGATTAATAACTTAGAAATTTCTCCAAAAACTTCAAATTTATGGACTAATTTAAAACCTGCATCACTGTCTTATTCCCTAAATTTAATGGCAAATCTACCTTTATAATGAAGATTTCAAGCCTTATTGATTAATGAGTAAATAAATCAAACCGAATTCCTCTACAACAGATCGCAGATTAATGAGGTATATAATCAGGTATATAATCTAAGTTGAAACCAAGACAGCAAGGGAGTTTTACTCCTGACTCCTCCTGTACGTCTCAGAACATCTACCAACAGCTAGATAATATAACAATAAAAATTAGAGTAAGCTAAAAAGCTTATGTGACCTTCTCCAATAAATTGGAGGTTGATTTAATTATGGCAAAAATTACTGATTTCATAGAAGATGCCGGCGCACCTGGAATTATAGCTGGGATAGGCACAGTTTTATTAGCTCCTGTGGTAATCCCTGTTGTCGCAGGAATTGGTAAACCGATAGCTAAATCAATCATCAAAAACGGACTTGTTGCTTATGAAAAAAGCAAGGGAGCCTTTGCTGAATTGGGTGAAACTTGGGAAGATATTGTAGCTGAAGCTAGAGCCGAAATAGCTGAAGAACAACACAGACCAGTATTTGAAGCTGCTGAAAGTCAATCTGGTAATGGTGCATAAAATGTAAGAGTTCAGGATTCAGGGGTCAGGAATCAGAACATTTGAGAAATTGGTTAATTATCAAATAGGTATTTTTGGCGTTAGCCTGAAAAAGCTGACTGCTGATGAGTGATAGGGGAATGCTTACCCTAAAATAGGGTTATATAGCAGGTGACAGGTAACAGGTGACACGTTTGAAAGTCTCTTTGTGTATACCTATACCTTTTTAGGTTATGTAGGGGTTTAGCATTGAGCTTTATCCCTACTCAATAAATATTGTCTTCGAGCCCGTTTTAATTGTCATTTAAATTTTTAATATTCAAGGTTTCAATTATGCGACAAATTACGGAAAGAATAAGTCTAAATACATCTTTTAATCCTATAGCTACAAAAATTATCAGTGATACCCCAGGAAGGCTAAGATTAAGAATTGCTCCTGGAAATCGCCAAGCTGAGAAAATACAACATATCGCCAATTTTTTAACCGCACAACCTCACATTACTCAAGTGCGAACTAATATCCATCACGGTAGTATTCTCATCAATCATGATGGTCAGACTGGCACTTTAGCAGAGATTTCAGCTACACTGCGTGATATAGGGATAATTTTTGCAGCTATTACCCAAGGGAAAACTGAAGCAGCAACAGCTATATCTAATGTAGTAATTGACTTGAACCAACGGGTTGAACGTGCTACAGATGGTACTGTGGATTTACGTTTCCTGTTACCATGTGGACTCAGTATCCTAGCTATGAGACAATTGATTGTTAAAGGTGTGCAATTGGAAGTAATTCCTTGGTATGTTATAGCTTGGTATGCTTTTGATAGTTTTCTGAAACTGAATAATGTTGTAGTAGGTGATAGGTGACAGAAAGCACGAGAGAAAAGGCAAAAGGCAAGAGTCAAGAATTGTACATTTTGTTGGCGTAGCTAATTTTGAATTTTGAATTAATTCCCTGTTTCTTCCATAAGAAAAAATGCAGAAATATGGTGCTGTGAAGGTTTATCATGAGTTTTAGAACCTTTGCAAACATAAATAATGAAAAAGCTGATTAATCAACCAGAAGACTTTGTAAAGGAAAGTCTAGCAGGAATGGCTGTGGCTCATGCTGATTTAATTCAGGTAAATTATGAGCCTAGTTTTGTGTATCGAACTGATGCACCTGTACAGGGAAAGGTAGCAATCATTTCTGGTGGTGGAAGTGGTCATGAACCTATGCATGTGGGTTTTGTGGGGATGGGAATGCTTGATGCTGCTTGTCCTGGGGAAGTTTTTACTTCACCGACTCCTGACCAAATGTTAGCCGCAGCACAGCAGGTCGATGGTGGTGCTGGTATTCTTTATATCGTTAAAAATTATAGTGGCGATTTGATGAATTTTGAAATGGCGACGGAGTTAGCCAGAAGTGAAGGTATCCGCACGTTAAATATTATTATTGATGATGATGTAGCGGTGAAAGATAGTTTATATACGCAAGGAAGAAGAGGTGTAGGAACAACTGTGCTGGCGGAAAAAATTTGTGGAGCCGCTGCGGAACAGGGTTATAATTTGCAGCAGTTAGCAAATTTGTGTAGAAAGGTAAATCTGCATGGACGCAGTCTAGGTGTGGCGTTGAGTTCTTGTACAGTCCCGGCAAAGGGTACGCCGACTTTTGCTTTGGGGGATAATGAGATAGAATTGGGAATTGGTATTCATGGAGAACCAGGAAGAGAAAGGGTTTCTATGAAATCAGGGGATGAGATTACAGAGATTTTAGTGCGTTGGCTTTGCCCGTCGCAAGCATCGCTCATTGATAATATTGACTATAGTCGCACAGTGCGAGAGTGGGATGAAGCTCAAGAGGGATGGGTTGATGTAGAACTGTTAAATAAACCCCTGCAAAAAGGCGATCAGATCTTAGC
This sequence comes from 'Nostoc azollae' 0708, assembly GCF_000196515.1. NCBI lineage: Bacteria > Bacillati > Cyanobacteriota > Cyanophyceae > Nostocales > Nostocaceae > Trichormus > Trichormus azollae. The sequence goes on along the minus strand of NC_014248.1, from coordinate 2,158,272 downwards.
TTATGTTAACAGTATGGGAGGTACTCCCGTTTCTGAATTGTATCTTGTCTACCGCAAACTAGCAGAAATCTGTGAACAGGAAGGACTGCAAATAGTGCGAAATCTAATTGGACCCTACATGACATCATTAGAAATGCAAGGTTGCTCCATCACACTGCTGAAGTTAGATGACGAGATGCTGCGGTTATGGGATGCACCAGTAAAAACAGCAAGTTTACGCTGGGGAGTATGAAATGGTTACTCAGGTGCAGATAATTCAATGGATACAAGTATTTGCTTCTGTCATTGAACATCACAAGGAAGAGTTGACAGAATTAGATGCAGCCATAGGTGATGCTGATCATGGTATCAATATGGATAGAGGTTTTAAAAAGGTCAGCAATCTGCTACCTAGTTTTGCTGATAAAGACATCAGCACCATTTTCAGAACCGTCAGCATGACTTTAATTTCCAGCGTTGGTGGTGCTAGTGGTCCTTTGTATGGAACTTGGTTTTTAAGAGCTAGTTCCGCAACGGCTGGTAAAAAGGAATTAACTCAAGAAGATATGCTCAAGTTTCTCCAATCTGGTTTAGATGGTGTAATTGAACGTGGTAAGGCACAGTTGGGAGATAAGACAATGTTAGATGTATTGTCTCCGGCTGTGGTGGCTTTTGAGCAAGCTGTCAACGAAGGTATGGGAACGGTGGAAGCTTTGCGGGTAGCGGTTTCGGCTGCTGAACAAGGTTTACAGGAAACCATACCCATGTTAGCAAAAAAGGGAAGAGCTAGTTATTTAGGCGACCGCAGTGTGGGACATCAAGATCCAGGGGGTACCTCTGCTTATTTTATGTTGCGAAGTTTATTAAAGGTGGTAGACAGTCAGAAAAAAGGGGGTAGGGGGTAAGGTGTGGGGAGGCAGGGGAGGGAGGGGGAGAATAACCTATTACTTCCTGCCTGTTGCCTGTTGCCTTTTGCCTTTTCCCACTTAATAACTGATAACCGACCCAGAGTTATGCCGGATAAATTCTTAACCGTCGGTTTGGTTCTTCCCCAAAACTATTGGACTTGAGCCTATAATGTTCTACCAACTCATGCTGCATTCTTCTTACTTGCGGAGAACGGGGTAATAACTCCACAGGTTGACCTTTAGGAATGACAATTTGCTCAACTGCAAGTCTGGCTTCTTCCAAAGCGTCTATTTCGTCATCACTCCCACTATGGAGTAATAGTTGTAATTCTCGGTCATCACCGATTTCTGGATCATCAATATTCAGCAACCGCCGCAAACCGCGAGTAATTTGGGGTATGGTGCTAGACTTAATCACATGAATTGGTAAATGACGAGCCTTGGCTATTTGCTTTAATTTAGCGTGGTTTTTCACGTGCGATCGCAACGCCAAAATTGCATCACCACTATCTATGTCTTTTGTCAATACAACAGGCAAAGTTAACACACTAATCACCTGTTCCAGTTGGTGACGACTCACCCCATATGGGTAAATATGCAAAGGTAAATCTTCCCCGTTTGGACCGGCTGATTTAGTATGACTAAAATCAATACTGTCAGAAGAATAATTGAAAGACTCATCCAGCAAGCGGTCAAACTCACTGCGTCCTGTCACCCGTTCCCGTTCTATAGATAAAGGTGGTAGAGCCACCATCTGACCAGAACTACGCCAGCCATTAACCTGCTTCACAGCCGGTAAAGATTCTTCCTCACTAGCTAAGTTACCTCCACGACCCTGAACCACAGATAATTGTCTGGTAATCGCCACTTTGCCATTTTCATCCATACTTCGTGTTTGTGGGTTAGCTTGACGACCTCTTAACAGAGTATCCACTGTATCAGCTACGCTTTCATGCACTACCCAGCGTTGCCGTTCCATCATTTCCACAGCAATCTCAAAGGTAGGTGGAGCTTTACGTTCCAAAACGGTCTTCTGTGAACCGCGTCGTCTCGCTTCGTCATCTCCCAGCGTCACTGCTTGAATACCCCCCACCAAATCAGACAGCGTGGGATTTTTGATGAGGTTTTCAATTTGGTTTCCGTGAGCAGTACCAACTAATTGTACACCTCTCTCTGCAATTGTACGGGCTGCTAAAGCTTCCAGTTCTGTGCCGATTTCATCAATGACAATCACCTCCGGCATATGGTTTTCCACTGCCTCAATCATCACTTGATGTTGTAATTCTGGCTTTGCTACTTGCATCCGGCGAGCGCGGCCAATGGCAGAGTGAGCTATATCACCATCACCAGCGATTTCATTAGAGGTGTCAATAATTACCACTCGTTTATTTAAATCATCTGCCAATACACGGGCAATTTCCCGTAAAGCAGTGGTTTTACCCACACCAGGACAACCTAACATGAGAATGGATTTGCCGGTTTCTACCAAATCGCGGATCATGCCAATTGTGCCAAATACCGCCCGGCCGACACGACAAGTTAAACCAATAATTTTGCCTGTGCGGTTACGGATAGCACTGATGCGATGTAAAGTTTGCTCAATTCCTGCCCGATTATCTCCACCAAAGGTTCCGACTCGTTGAATGCAATCATCTATTTGTGCTTGAGTGACGGGGGTTTCGCTCAGATACTCAGCTGCATGGGGAAACCGAGCTTCTGGGCGACGACCTAAGTCCAAGACCACTTCCACTAGATAATCTCTTTTGGGATGATTTTCTAGTTCTTGCCGCAGGTCTTGGGGCAAAATGTCCAGTAACTTTTGGAGATCGTCTGTAATCGTCATGCTTTCTATGGTGAGAGATGGTGACGTTGTGAGAGATAACAAATGAGCAATGAACGCTCTTACTGTGACTTAATCTGGGAAACGAGAGAATGAGCAAGTTTCACAGCTTGCCATAGTAGTTCTGGTTCATCTTCGAGGCGTAGATTTGCTTTAACACTGGTGGTAATTACCTCTTTATTTTCTAACTGTTCAAGAATCGGTGACAGCAATACACGGGCATAGCTACCGTAAGCAACACCGGAGATAAAGGCAGGCGACTGGCGTTGGAGAGGAGAGGTATTTTCCCCCTTGTCGGCTGCTCCCTGTTGGCTACTCCCTGCCCGCTGCTCCCTACCCCCCGCTCCATGCTCCCCTGACTCTTTCAGCAATCCAATGGACTTTAATTTAGGAACAGTGTAGCTATTAGTACCCCCTGCTAACTGCACATATCCTGGTAGATTTGCTGCCAAAACTTTTTGCCCTAGTTTGATTCCTGCTATAGTAGTGCCATTGCCGATATCACCACTCATAGAGCGCCCGTCTGTTTGCCAAATTAGAATTTCGGGATGGGGGATGATCAGGTCATAAATTGCTTGGAGATAATCAATCAGCCCTTTACCATCGTTACAGCTGATAGCTATTAACTTTAATTTATCTGCCCAAGGAGCGATCGCTACCCACAAACGCTGGAATTCTGCCAAACGCCCTACTTTTGTATGAATTTCTATGGCATCTATTCCCTTTGACATGATCAATGGTGCTATAGCTTCCGGAGTTGATATATAAGATGTTGTATTTATCATCTCATAAGGACAAACTGGAATGCAACGACCGCAGCCATAACATTTTTCAGCAATAATTCCTGAAAAGCTATCTTTTATATTGTTAAACACAATAGCTTGTGCTGGACAAATTTTTTCACAGGGTCTAGGGCAATCTACCGGACAACTACTAGCATTAAATTCTGCTTTTCTAAAATGCGGATCTTCTCCGTCGTTGAGGCTGACCATGAGTAAAGGCAAATCACCTTTAAAACCAAAGCCTTGCTTTTGAGCTTCCCTAGCCAGATCCTTAGCTGCTTGTAAACCGGCTTGAGTGGCTACAACTACCGCCGGATCAGCTGCCACGTCTATGCAGTCAGCACCCGCCAAAGTGTAGGCTAAGGTTAAACTTCTAACTGCAGGTAGATGTTGGAAACTGGCTCCACAAATCAACTTGAACCAGTGACCTTGTTTTAGGGATTGTAAAGCTAACAGATTAGTCACACTTCTATTATGCGTTTATCACTATCGAAATTGCAGCCCGTAACTGGAAAGAAATATAAATTTCAGTATTCACCTTTTCCCCTTCCCCCCTCTTCTCACTACACCCTAAACCCTATCACTTTGTGCTATTGCAATCTCGTAGCCACAGTTTAACACCTTGAGAGATCGCACCGTTACTGCTATTCCTTGGTGGTGCTACAGGTTGTTTGACTGGATATGCACCTGTTTGGGTAAACATCATCACCACTTGCCAACCGATTTTAGTTTTGGTCAAAAACAACCAATGAAATTCTTGTAATTGTACTACTTTCCTACCTATATACTTGCGTCCCCAGGTAGTAAAAAAAACCTGCTCTACTCCCTCTGATTCATATTTTTTAGCGGGATCAATCCCAGGTTTCAAAGGCAAAGGCTGGAACTCAGGCTTTCCCGCTACTAAGATATAAGTGTAAATATCAACACTTCTGCTCAGACGACGAGCCCGTTGGGTCGCACGGTTGGCGTAGCCAGGTAAATCTAGCATTAACTGAGTAGTTAACATTTCTAAGCCTCGTTCCGAGCAGGAATTACTTACCTCTGATTTGACAGGTTTAGGAGTGATATTTTCGGAGAACGCACGGTAAACAAACGTAAAAGAAATCAATAACCAGCAAGGACATAGCATCACTAAGTCCCTAAAAATTAACCAGCTATTTTTTCTCCTTTGTCCTTTTGTGTTCATAAGATGAAATTTACACCCTTGACACCAATTTAATGTGAGGTCAGACAGAATCTTGACTATATCTTATTCTATGTAGCTTGATTTCAAATAATTAAAGATTGAGAAGACAATTTTGGGGTCTAGTGCTCTGGACAATAGTGGAACAGTATAAAGGCTCTTGTACGTTAGGTGTAACACCAATCTCAATACTTAAAGATACCATTTTGGGATATTTATCTAAGAGGATTTGAACTAGTTTTTTATTCAGAATTTCCCAAAAGTCTCCCTCATTTGGGTAATTGATAAAAAACTTATCAATATCTTTTCTAATTGGTACAAAATCATGGTAAGTATTTTGGGCGAGCACTTCTGGCGTCATACAGTAAGGAAATTTCACATTTAGGACTGCTACTCCCTGATCTTGAATGGGATAATTGGAAAGTTGAAATGTCAATATTTCTTGATGCTGTTCACATTTTAGGACTGTTTGAGATAAAGCAGGTGATATAGATATATTAAAGGATAGAATGAAGGCACTAAGAGAAGCCAAAAAAGTCTATATGTCATAAACACTCCTGGTATACGGAAAACTCAGCACTCAAATCACTCATAGGTAAGCTACTCAAGTAACTTTAGTTGGTTGGATTGAATCTTTCTCAACACGAGTAATTGTAACCGTCTTTTTTATGGATGGATGTACTTTTTTGAATTCAAAATTCAAAGTTCAAAATAGAAGACCCCACAGATAAATTCGGGGGCTAATAAGTGAATCAGAAAATCTACTCAAATCTACTCATTAAATCAATTGAGGGACTTGTATCCTTAAACCTTATTTTAAAAGTTTTTGATACATCACTAAGGACTTTTCAAACATCCTCTTAGACTTGGTTTACTGACTTATCGGAATGTAATTCCTCACTAATCTTCTGCCAAGCTAATTCAGGGTCAGATGCAGCAGTAATAGGACGACCAATCACGAGATAATCTGCACCGGCTTCGATAGCTTGGGAAGGGGTGAGCGAGCGCTTTTGATCTCCTTTATCAGCCCAAAGGGGACGGACTCCTGGACAAACGAATAAAAAGTCATTGCCACAAGTTTCCCGCAGTTGTGTCACCTCTTGGGGAGAACACACAGCCCCATCTAATCCTGATTCTTGAGCTAAAAGCGCCATTTGTAAAGCAAATTCTGGTAATTCCAGGGTAATTTTTAAATCAAACACCAACTGTCTAGCATAAATGCTGGTTAACAGGGTGATAGCAATTAACTTGGGTGGTTCTGTACCTGCTTTTTCTGCTCCTACTTGTACTGCTTCAGTGGCTGCTTTGAGGGCATCTTTCCCGTTAGTAGCATGAACGGTTAACAAATCCACTCCATAACCAGCAGCAGCACGACAAGCACCTGCAACAGTGTTGGGGATATCGTGAAACTTCAAATCGAGAAATATCTGCTTTTGTCGGGATTTGAGAATTTCCAGAATCTGTGGACCAGTGCTGGTAAACAACTCCAAACCAACCTTCCAGAAAGTGACTTGGGGAAGTTTGTCCACAAGAGTGATCGCACTTTCTAAATCTGGTACATCTAAAGCAACGATAATTTTTTCAGTAGTCATTGGTGATTGGTGATTGGTGATTGGTGATTGGTGATTGGTGACTGGTAATTGGTAATTGGTAATTGGTGATTGGTGACTGGTAATTGGTAATTGGTAATTGGTAATTGGTAATTGGTAATTGGTAATTGATAATTGGTAATTGGTAATTGGTGATTGATAATGGGTGATTGGTGATTGATAATGGGTAATTGGTAATGGGTAATGGGTAATGGGTGATTGATAATGGGTGATTAAGAAAATTACTTCCCCATCGCCCTCATCCCCCTCATCCTTCTCATCTCGCCCAGTCCCCAGTCACTCTACTAAACGCACAAAATTCTTTTTACCAACTTGTAAAACCTTAAAGTATAAATCCCCGGGTGCGGCAAAAGTTGTATCTGCATCAGTTACCTTTTCTCCATCTAACCGCACACCACCCTCTTGAATTTTCCGTTTGCCTTCTGCGGTACTTTTACATAAACCAGTAGCACCAAGAATAAAAGCTAATTTAACCGGAAATTGAACAATAGCAGCCAGAGAAAACTCCAGTAATGTTCCTTCCTTCCCACCACTTTTTGCTGCTTCCTTGGCTTCAGTTGCTGCTACTTCCCCGTGATACTGACGGACAATTTCCCAGGCTAAAAATTCTTGGCGAGCGCGTGGATTTTCTGGTAAACTGTCCAAGGGTAAATCCGTCAATAATTCAAAATATTGTGACAGTAGATTATCTGGCACAGCTTGGATTTTTTGATACTTTTGGGAAGGGTGTTCAGATAACCCCACATAATTATTTAAAGACTTAGACATTTTTCGTACACCGTCTGTACCAATCAAAATTGGCAACAATAGCCCAAATTGAGGCTTCAGACCAAAATGGCGCTGTAAATCTCTTCCTACCGCAATATTAAACTTTTGATCAGTACCTCCCAACTCCACATCAGCCTCAGTCGCTACCGAATCATAAGCCTGCATTAATGGATAGAGGAACTCATGGAGGAAAATTGGATTCTCTTTTTTATAACGTTCCGCAAAACCTTCCTTAGCCAACATTTGCCCCACCGTCATAGTAGAAAGTAACTGCAAAACCTTCCCTAAATCTAGACGGGAAAGCCATTCCGAGTTATAACGTACCTCTAAGCTACCAGGTGTATCAAAATCTAAAATAGGACGTACTTGATCAAGATAAGTTTGGGCATTTTGTGCCACATCGCCCTCTGTCAGTTGACAACGTACATGAGACTTACCAGTAGGATCACCGATGCGAGCAGTAAAATCACCAATAATTAAAACAGCCGTATGACCAGCATCTTGAAACGCTCGCAGTTTTCTTACTGGTATACTATGACCCAAATGAATATCCGCGCCCGTCGGATCAATGCCCAATTTAACCCTTAAAGGACGATTCGCATTGACTAAACGCTTTTCTAAACTTTCAGTTTCATGATCATCATCATGGGGTTGAGGAAAAATTTCTGCCACACCGCGATGTAGCCAAGAGAAATTTTGAGTCATACTAGAGGATTCGTTATTAACCACACTTTGCACTTGAGAAGTTAAGTTTATTATGTTCACCAAAAAATTATCCGTTTTCTGTTCTGACAAACTACTATAATTGCAAAAAATTAACCGTCTTTTTTCATTTAATGAATTACATTTAAATTTACTAGTGAGGAAGTGAGATCGCCGTGTCGTGTAGGACTTTTGAAGACAAACAACCACAACAACAGACTTCATCTGGATTTGAGTTTTTTAAAGGAGTAGGTCAGGTAACTGGCGGTACTCTGCTATCTATCACGCTGCTAACAAGCTCTATTGTAGCCGGAGGACTAGTTGGCCTAGCTATTAGTTTCCGCAATTTACCAGATGTGAGACAACTACGTAACTTTTTTCCCTCAGAAACTACTTACATATACGACATTAAAGGTAAATTATTAACAAGTGTCCATGGTGAAGCCAATCGGGAAGTTGTACCCCTAGATAAAATTTCCCCAAATCTGAAACGGGCAGTATTAGCCAGTGAAGACGGTCACTTTTATTCTCACCACGGGATTAATCCTAGTGGTGTTGGTCGGGCTGTCGTAGTAAACTTGGTGGCAGGTGGTGTGAAGGAAGGTGGTTCTACCATCACCATGCAGTTAGTAAAGAACCTGTTTTTATCTCATAAGCGTGCTTTTACTCGGAAGTTAGCCGAAGCAGTTTTAGCAATTCGCTTAGAACAAATTCTTACCAAAGACGAAATTTTAGAAATGTACCTCAATCAAGTGTATTGGGGTCATAATAACTACGGTGCCCAAACAGCGGCTCGCAGTTACTTTAATAAATCATCAGAATTTTTAACGTTGGGTGAGTCAGCAATGATGGCGGGTTTAATCCAAGCCCCAGAAGAATTCAGCCCCTTTTCTAGTATGAAGCTGGCAAAACAGAAACAAAAAGAAGTGCTGGGGCGGATGCTGGACTTGAAGTGGATCACCCAGAAAGAATACGATGATGCCCTCAAGCAAGAAATCAAACTGGGCAGAATTAGGTCATTTCAAGGCAGCGCCCTACCTTACATCACCAATACCGTAGCCCAAGAATTAGCGAAAAAGTTTGGACGTGATGCACTGCTAAAAGGCGGGATGCGGGTACAAACCACTGTTGATGCCAAATTCCAAATGATGGCAGAGGAAACGGTGATCAAGTGGCATAATACTTTACTGGGTCAAGGGTTATACAAAAATCAACTTGCTCTAGTAGCGATTGACCCACGCACACATTTTGTAAAAGCCCTAGTCGGTGGTGTAGATCCTAAAGCCAGTGAGTTTAACCGCGCTACCCAAGCCCAACGTCAACCCGGATCTTCTTTTAAACCTTTTGTTTACTATACTGCTTTTGCTACTGGCAAATATGCTCCTGATAGCACGGTGGTAGATGCCCCAGTCAGCTACCGAGATGGTAATGGTTGGTATTTTCCCAGAAACTATGATGGTGGTTTTAGTGGTACAATTTCCATTCGGACTGCTCTGTCTCAGTCTCGTAATATCCCTGTAATTAAGATTGGTAAAGCTATAGGGATGAATAAGGTCATTGAAACTTGTCGGACTTTGGGGATTATGAGTCCGATGGAGCCTGTGACTTCCCTGCCTTTGGGTGCTATTGGTGTAACTCCGCTAGAAATGGCTAGTGCTTACGCTACCTTTGCTAATTATGGCTGGCAATCGTCGGCAACTGTAATTGTACGAGTTACTGATAGCACGGGGAATGTGTTACTCGATAACACACCTAAACCCCAGCGAGTTCTTGATTCTTGGGCTTCAGCAGCAATTATAGATGTTATGCAATCTGTGGTTACTAGTGGTACTGGTAAAGGCGCAGCTTTAGACCGACCAGTAGCTGGTAAGACGGGAACAACTTCTTCAGAAAAAGATATTTGGTTTGTGGGTACTGTACCACAACTCACTACTGCTGTTTGGGTAGGAAGGGATGATAACAGACAATTATCCAGCGGTGCGACTGGTGGGGGTATGGTTGCTCCCATTTGGCGTGATTTTATGGTCAAAGCCCTAAAAGACGTACCTGTTGAGAAGTTTAAGTCACCTTCTCAGTTCCCTCGTCCCAAGTCAAATTAATAACGGTGGGGTAGGAGTCAGTGAACAGTGAAGAGCTTCATCTAATACTCCCTTCCCAGTAAGAAATTAGGGCTGTGGGATTCTAACTTACGCAGAAGCATTATCCCTCTACCCTATTACTATGACCTTATTCTTTTAGTGGGAAGGGAGTAACTTATCACTGATAACTGAGCCAGTCCCCAGTCATGACTGTTTTTCTAATTCTGCTTTCATTCTTTGCAGAGTGATATTCATTTGCTCAAACATTTGTTGGGGGGTGACACCAAACTGATCCAACTGAGTTTTGAGTTGCTGGATGGTCATTTGTGCCATGAAGTCTTCTGATAGCTCGAAACGCTTCATAAAGATGCGATATCGATCCATCATGGCTTCCATTTGCTCAATAAACAGCTTTTTGCCCTCGCGGTCAAATTTGCCGTAGTTATTGCCAAGTTGAATCAGCGATTGATAATCTTCAAATAGCTGCTTGGCTTCGTGCTGAACTATCTCAGAGTCGAAGAATCCCATTTTGCTTTTATTCAACTGAGTTCTATGACTCAGTAACTTAAAATTTTTCCTGTATTTATATTTTAGTCTAGGGAACTCATCTGGGGAATAAGGTTCGGTTTAAGTAGGGTTTTTTACCGAAATTCGAATACTTAACTTATGTAGGAGGCAGTTATCAGTTAACACTTATCCCTCTTCTGTCAGAGTAGGGAAGATTTAATAGAAGTAAAGAGCCAGCCAGAAGAATCTAGCTGGATATACATCCAATCAGACATTTGAGCCAACCTCCGGCAAGCGCACATTTGCCATTGGTAGTTCATAGTACACGAGCTTTGTTTTGGTGTCACAATTAAATAGACCTGTCAGGAAAATTAACTTGGTGTGAAAAAAATGGTAGAAGGGAATTCTGAGGGTGTACCAAAAAGAAAAATCCACTAAATTAACTATATTCAAGAATATCCACATCGTAAAAAACAAATACTGGGAATAACTAACCATCAGTTTCAAGACTTGTTAGCCCAAGGTGAAATGCAGCATAAAAAACTTCAAGGTGACATAGAAAGTAAAAACATAGGTATAAATCAGAAAGGAGGAGGGGGGAAAGGGAAACTAGAGATAAAAGAACAGGTATGTCTATGCTTGTTCTATTGGAGGACAATGCCAACATTTGAGGTTTTAGGTTTGCATTTCGGTATATGGAAAACGGAAGCAACGGACACATTTCATTACTGGCTAGAGATATTACGAGATGTTTTCCCTCCTAGTCTCCTTGAATAGGTAGAAAAACATGATAGTGATTATGCCATGGCGACTCAGAACAAAAGGCAGGAAACCAAGAGTTTTCCACCAAGGGTATTTTTGTTGAACAGGTCATTAGACTTGTAAAAATATTCCGGGTACCTCAACAAAGATTTCCCCTGAATTTCCCAATTTACTCACAAGTAATTCTTACTATTTGTGGTTGAGTCAAATTAGGAATTGTTTCATTAGTTTTGCCCATTTCATAAATGTTATGGATATGAGGTCAGGTATGAATTTGTCATCAATACTTTCATGGATAAGAACTATCATTGACTATTCCCAACCCTGATTCTTTCCTTATCTTAACACTATGGAAAGACAGACACAGACTCCTTTGTAAATTTTCGGCCCTGTCTATTGGAGTTTAGCCATCAAAACGCCCCGTTGCTCAATTTTCAAATGATTGGATTTAAGAAAGATAGTGTTGGAGATTTGTTGGAACAGGGACTGATTGATATTGCACTAGCTAGGCGTCTTCCCGAAGCCACCTCGGCAAACCCAATGGGAACCCATTTTTGAACAACGATTTATGGGAATTGGCCGTCAAGGACGTCCAGGGATCAGGGATGGAAAAATGAGTTTAGAAGCATTCATGGCCTTTTCCCATGCCCTCACCACCTTGCGACGAGATACCATTGGAAAAATTGATAAAGCGTTAAATAAGCAGAATTTAGAACGTTGCATTGCACTAACCACGCCGTATATGCTGGTCTTACCTTTTGCGATTACATCCAGTGACTTAGTAGCAGCACTTCCTTACCGCATTGCTCTCCGCTCTGCAATGATCTGCAATTTGACTATCTTTGAACTACCAATTCCCACAAAACTGTGGGTGATTTCGATGTTGTGGAGTGTATTGAGCGATCAAGATGAAGCAAATTGTTGGTTACGCAATTCAATCAAACAAAACAATTTTCCAAAAGATGGAAGCAAGATGAACTAAAAAGAGTTCCCTGTTTCCTTGCCGAAATCTATAATGTATTTTACAGGAGTATTTATACTTATTTTATCACCTGCCATATTTTAACAGTTTTATCAGCACTACCACTAGCTAGAAACTTACCATCTGCACTTAGAGAAAGAGAAGTTACCACACCAGAATGTCCAGTGAGAGTTTGTAAAACTTCACCTGTACTCAAATGCCATATTTTAATAGTCTTATCCACACTACCACTAAATATAAATTCCCCATTTGGACTCACAGCGATAGATTTTACCTTATCTGTATGTCCATTCAAAGTCTTTAGCAACTTACCTGTACTCAAATGCCATATTTTAACAGTTTTATCAGCACTACCACTAAATAAAACTTCTCCATCTCCACTGATAGCTATAGAAGTTACTTCACCTAAATGACCTATCATACTACGTAAAGGATCACCCGTGAATGGATTCCACAATCTGATTTTATAATCAGAACTGCCACTAGCAAGAATTGTCCCATCTGCAGTGGTAGCAATAGCTTCCACTGCTGAAGAATGCCATAAAGTGCAAATTCTTTCTCCTCTTTGTAAATTCCAAATTTTGATTTTATTACTACCACTAGCCAGAATTGTCCCATCCGAACTAATAGCCACCACATTAACTGGTTTTTGATGTCCCAAAAGAGTATGGATAAGTTTACCAGTTTTCAAATTCCACACCTTAACATTACCTTGTGGATGTTCACAACTACCAACAGCGAGAAAATGACCATTAGGACTCATAGCCACAGAAGAAATTGCACCTAAATTTCCAGTTAGAGTGCGGATTAATTTACCAGTTTGCAGATTCCAAATATTGATAGTCTTGTCTGCACATCCACTCACTAAAACCTCACCATTTGGACTTATAGCCACAGAAGAAACCTTACCAGAATGTCCAGTTAGAGTATACTGAAGATGAATTTTCTCCAAATTACATTTAGCTTTAAGACTTGATATTTCTTCTAGAATACTTTCCACATAAATAAGATTTTCACCATCACCAACAGCAGTAAAATATTCTTTTAGTTTAGTAATATAAGTCTCATCCTCTATTTTCACTGCTAATTGCATAGCCTTTAAAGGATGAGTTACTTCTCTTATTGAAACTTGCCTTATTTCTAACCAAGTATCAATAGAATAATCTACTTGTTCTCGTGACCAATGAGAACTAGAAAAATGAGATAAACCTTGAGCTAATTGCAAAGCTAATTCTGGAATTTTAGCAATTTGCTCGTTTCTCAAAGCTTGGTAAACTTGTTTATAACTATCAGTAATTACCTGTAATGATTGTAAATTTATAGCCTCACTTATTAAACTTGGTAATAATTCTGGCAGCAAAGGATGTACACCATGATTAACCAAGTAATAAGCATCAGTCACCCAAGCAGTAACTAAACAGTGACAAGTAATTAAGACTTGATAAAGATGCTGCCAATCTTGACTACCAATTTGATATTCCAAGGATAACTTATTAACATCAACTCGTTGAGATTGCCATTTTTCTACCTTTTCTAAAAGTTCTAAATTGAAATTTCTCTCTCTACCTAAATTGTTAACTACTTCTAAATCTTCACCCAGCGATGAAAGTTGATTTTTAATATTTTTCCATTCCCAAGCCCGATTTTTAGCAGACTCTTGTAAAATTTGTCGATAAGGTAGTCGAGAAATAGTTTTATAGTAATAATTTTCCTGTCCTAATCCCCAGTAGGCGATCCGAAAATTAAAATAATCTCCATCTTTTTCCGATTCTAAAATTAAAGTCGGCTGGTTTTTCAAACCACTAAATAAAGCCTTGATGCTAGATTCACTATGAAAACGCTTACTATCCCAAGCACCGGCTAAAAATTCTATTGGTCTTTCTGGATGATTTAGAGAATAATGATTGTTGATAAACTCTCGCAAACCCTCAGCCAATTTCAACTCAATTTCATCAGTAATTTGTGAATTTTGTAAATCAAATTTATCAAACTGAATTTGCGGTGCTGCAATAAACAATTTTAATGGAGTACGTTTATAGTTGGGAAAAGATTCTAAAAGTTGGGAAGGATACAACCGCAAAGGCCAACTATCCAGAATCTTATGCACTTCCGGCAGCTTAATAGCTGTTTCTCTTTCTTGATTAGCTATTTTTAGTTGTGTTGCGTGGTGGTAAATAGCTAATTGCTGTTGCTGAGTAAATTCACTCTCAGTAATATCTATTTGTGTAATCTTATCTACAGTTTTAATAAAGTCTTGAGTTACTTTAGGGATTGGAGAAGTATTGTTTTTTAAATTACCTTGTGTTTGGTTTTGGATGATGTTTACCATCACAGGTGCAAACTCTAATACTAGTTGAATTAGTAAATTTAAACCCGGTTGCATAAGTATTTTTCTGTCAAGTAACTTATATTAACAGCCTAATAAGAAGTTGAGTAATATTCTTTACTAACCTCTATTAGTAATAGATAAATTAAGTAGATAACAACTATACTACTATCTTAAGCCATAGTTTCTGTTTATAGAAATAATAATAATACCAGAAAGGTAGGTTGGGTAGAAGGCAGAGAAACCCAACCTACCTCTAACAAAGAATGGGACACATAGGTAGGTTGAGTAAAATCTCGAAAAACCTAACAAATCCCTGATTCTTCACCATCTCTTTCAGAGACGCTTGGCCAACGTTCAGAATGACACTTTTAAAACGTTGTTAGTATAGTTGAAAACTAGAATTTGATTCCTAGCTGTCCATTGAAACCAGCCACAGAATTATAACCAGCACCAAGGAAAATGTGTTCAGTTGCATTTGCTTGGACACCACCAGAAAAAGCAACACCCTTATCTTCTGAATAGTAGCCAACTCCAACATAAGGATAAATTACAGCTAATTTGATAAATTTTAAGACATCTACACCTGTCGCAGCATCAGCACCAATTCCCACTTGCACACCTAAACTTAAAGCTTTAGGACCCATAGCATAAGTAACATCACCATCTTTAGCACCCACGGAAACCCGAAGTGATAAGAGTTTTAATAATAACGGCTGATTTTATTTTTTCCTCCCCACTATTTGCCATAATTAATAATCATTACCTATTCCACCTAAAATGAGTGCCTCACAGCAAAAAAGACGCAAAGCTACAAAATACTCTGCGTCTCTCCGCTTGACTCTGCGTTAAGAACTCTTCCCTCTACATCCTCTCCAATACCTTAATCCCCAACAAATCTAATCCCAACTTCAGGGTTTTAGCTGTCAAATCACATAACATCAACCGCGATGTTCTAGTCGGTTCTTCAGATTTCAACACCGGACAATTTTCATAGAATTTATTAAACTTATCGCTGAGATTATATAAATAATCACATAAACGATTTGGTAATAAATCCTGTTCAACTTCGCTAATCACTTCATCCAGTTGTAACAAATCCTTGGCTAGAGTTAGTTCTGCATCTTCTTTCAGAAGAATTTTGGTATCTGTGCCCAAATTTTCAAAATCAATATTTCCTTCTCGACTAATGCCTTGAGTCCTCACATAAGCATATAGCATATAAGGTGCTGTATTTCCCTTTAAGGCAAGCATCTTATCATAACTAAAAACATAATTACTAGTGCGATTTTGGCTTAAGTCGGCATATTTTACTGCACTAATACCAACCACTTCAGCAACATTTTTAATAAATTCTTCAGTCTCTTCTCTACCTTCTTCTATTAATCTCGCTTCTAAGTCTGCACGAGTTCGAGAAACTGCTTCGTCTAATAAGTCTCTTAGCCGGACTGTATCCCCGGAACGAGTTTTGAATTTCTTCCTGTTATCTCCTAAAACTAAACCAAAGGGAACGTGAACTAATTCCACATCATCAGGTATCCAATTCGCTTTCTTTGCTAGTTGCATAAATTGAGTAAAATGGTTTGCTTGTCCTGCGTCAGTTACATAAATTATCCGCTTGGCTTGATCTTTCTCAATGCGGTAACGGAGGCAAGCTAAATCTGTGGTGGCGTAGTTATATCCACCATCGGATTTTTGGATAATTAAGGGTAAAGGTTCACCTTCTCTATTTGTAAAACCATCCAAAAATACACATTTTGCACCTTGATTTTCTTCTAGTAATCCAGTTTTTTCCAAGTCTTCTACAACTGCTGGCAGAAATGGGTTATAGAAAGATTCTCCCCGTTCAATTAAGTTGACATTCAGTAAATCATAAATTACCTGAAATTCACGCCGTGATTGTTCACAAAGTAACTTCCAAGCATGAAGTGTATCTTCTACACCTGCTTGTAATCTGACAACTTCTTGACGTGCAGTTTCTTGAAATGTTTCATCTGCATCAAACCGTTGTTTAGCTTGACGATAAAAAGTAACTAAATCTCCAATATCTAAAGCGTTAGCGGTTGTCAGTGCTTCTGGATAAACTTCCCTCAAATAGGTAATTAACATCCCAAATTGCGTACCCCAATCACCGACATGATTTAAACGCAATACCTCATGTCCATGAAATTCTAAAATCCTTGCAATACAATCACCAATAATTGTCGAACGTAAGTGTCCAACGTGCATTTCTTTGGCGATATTTGGACTGGAAAAATCGACAATTTCTTTTTGTGAATTTTTCGTTTTTGGCACACCTAACCGAGAATCTGTTTTAATGGCGTTGAGTTGTGATTCTAGGTAAGATGTTTGCAATCTTAAATTAATAAAACCAGGACCAGCGATTTCTGGTGGTTTGCAAATATCAGATACATCTAGTTTTTCTACAATAGCAGATGCGATCACTCTTGCTTGCATTCCCAATTTTTTACTTAGTGATAAAGCCACATTGGCTTGAAAATCACCGAATTTAGGATTACTCGCAGTCACCAAAATCGGGTCTACTCCGGTGTATTCAGCACCAAATGCAGCCACCAAAGCCTGTGCTAATTTCAGTTTCAATTTTTCTTGTGTAGCGTTCATATTGAAATATTGTCTGTGTCAAAAATGCTATGGGCCGCTTAAAGTTGGCATATTCCCAAACACTTGATTATTCTACCTTCATAACTGATAAATGATAACTGTTAACTGATTTGACAACTGTCATATTCTGAATTCGCCAAGAATTTTCTTTGCGAATCAAATCATAACGAACCCGTAACCGATCCTCATTAGACCTTTTATTCACACCATTTTCATAAAACTGGGTAATTTCCCTCACTGTAGCTTCGACCACGGCGTTATCTGCAACCGTCTCTTTTTGATTGATAAATTCCACCTTCACATCATGTTCGTATTTGCGATAACTGCTTTCTGTTACCTGTTGCTTGATAATTGCTCGCCATTGTGATAGTGCAGAACCAGTTAAAATTTCATCTAAACTATTCATTTCATGATCAGGTCCGAAAGCTGCAGCTTTGGTAGATAACCAATTTTCAATCACTTGTTTTGCGATCGCAGTTGTCACCATCCCGTCATACACTTCTGGTTTGCTGTTCGGGTCAGGAATGCTAACTACTGGTTGATTCAGTTCTATAGCCAACAGTGTTCCCAGCAAAGATGGTCTAGGGAAAAACGCATTGCTTACCCATCCCCAAGCTGTAGAAAGCAACAACCAAAAAACGCATAAACCTCCCATAGATAAAAACACCAGCCAAACTAACCGGGTTTTTGCATCTAAGTTGCCAGCAAAACCGCGTTGTCGTCTAGGTAAATAAGGATGATGTTTTGAACCACTGTCTCGACTGTTAGCAGGAGTAGGCTTGCGTTGCCTACGTCTTTGCGTTTGTTTTGGCGCATCTATCTGAGTTCTGACAGGCATCTGCTGGTTATGTCCAGACGCTGCCACATTTCCCCCAGCAGACTGTTCTCCAGCCATTTCCGGTATTTGACCACCACTGTATCCCAGTGAAGCATTCCATCGAGGTGGAGAAACATGGCTAGAATCATGTATTTCACCAATTACTGCTGATGGTAACTCAGTTTCAAAATTGTGGTGATGATTAACTTGCCTACTAGTTCCATGATCAGGAGTACGATAGCGGGGACTATTTACTTGTGAACCAGGAAAAGCTTGATGATTAACTGCATTCCATTCATTAGAGGCTTCAGTATCCGTAGGTAGATCTTCTAAATAAGCTTGTACCTGTCTATCAGCAAAATATTCTTTTAAAGAAGCTTGTTTTCTGCCTAAATCTCGAAAATGAGGAAAAACCTCTTGTTGTAACCACTGTTCACAGTACAAACAAAGTCCTGGTAACAAATCTGGAGAATCTTGAGATTTTTCCCGAATAATAGCTAAAGCTTCATATTCCTGACTTAATTCCAAAACACGGGTTGCTTCTTCCGTTTGTCCGAGTAACAAAGCACATAAAGATTGTTCTAAATGTACATCTTGGCGTTTACCTAGATGCATCAACATGTGCTTAGCTTGACGAATTAAAGCTGATTGACGTTGGGAAAAACCCCTGGCTATTAAGGCATAAACTGCTAAATATGTAGCCACAGCAGAAGGACGCTTGCTTTCAGCTTCAAATAATTTGTGCTGTTCTGCAACAGTTAAGTGGTTGCGTAACTGTTGAATAAATCGTAGAAAATCGTCTATATTTAAACCTGATTGATCATTACCAGCACCATCAATACCTCCACGCTCTTCTAAAATATTCTGTAATAATTCCAACCCTTGACGGCGTTCATTAGTCTTGTCTTGAGGAAGTGCCAATAATTCTAGGATTCTATATGGTCGCAGCTTACAAAGATCCGCAGCAATTTCCGCTTGCACACTGGGAAATAAACCTTCACGCATGAGTAATTCTTCGCCAGTTGCTAGAGATATAGCTGCATTTTCATAGTGAGCTTGCTGCCATTGTTCCCGCCCCAATTCTAAACAGGCTAAAGCCACTGTAAGAATAATATCAGGTAATTCAGGACTGGAGGAGAATTCCTCACTGGCCAGATAACTACCTACTCTCACCCCAACCTTCCTATTTCTATTTACCAAGTATGGACGGCCTAGTTTCAGTACCAATTCGTATTCTCCCAACTCTTGTAGGAGTAATAAAGCACCTACTAACTGCTCTTGGGCAATTTCGATGCTGAGACTTTGGACATCGTGATTGCGGTTGTTATTTTCGACACGGTTTTCCAACAGCGATTTCGTCCCTGCCCGGTCAGGATCATAGGCGTGGGAGAGATAAAGCTGATCATATATAGCGCGTTCTTTGGAATCTGATAAAACCACGTAAGCTTCTTCTATGAGTTGTTTACGAGAAGAGATAGCTGCAATCGAATATTCCCGTCTGGGCAACTGAACAATGCGATCGCTATAAGCCTGCCGCAATTGTTCCTCGCTTGCCGCCAACGGTAGTCCTAAAATTCGGTAGTAATCTAGCGGAATTCGCACAGCCTACTTCCCCTGCAACGTGTTTACGTAGCGTCTCATAGAGATCGGCATAATTCACCTAGACTATTCCAGGTATGTAAAACCGTGCCATAATCATAGCTTTAATAATACCGTGTCCATTATATAATTCAAGTGTATATTTTAACAGTTCTTTTTATTTCTTTCCAGCACTTAAGCAATCAGTTATCAGTTATCAGTTATCAGGAGCCACGAGCAATATTTTAATTCTCTCCCTCATCCTCCCCATCTTCCCCATCCCCCTCATCACCCCAGTTTACCTAAATTGTTAATGGCTATGCAGAAATGCAGCCATCCTGATTGCTAAATTAAGAAACGAACACCAAAGGTAGCGATTTTGAAACTGATCACGCACCAACAATCCATAAACATAAAACATGGAGAAATTACAACTTACCAATTTCCTACAGAGCTTTTTAGTGCATAAATAAGATTTAACTGCGGACTCTTGTCAACACTGGCCTATTTGTAGCTAACGTTATATAAGAGCAACTTAATTTTAAGACCGTAACTTTAACTTGTACTACAGGGATATTTCACAAGCATGGTTCAAGAACGCACATTACCCACATTCAACTCTGCCACCGTCCAAATTACCAAAGTAGAAGGGTTGCGGTTATACGAAGATATGACATTAGGGCGGTTTTTTGAAGACAAATGCGCCGAAATGTACTACAGAGGCAAAATGTTTGGTTTTGTCCACCTGTACAACGGTCAAGAAGCCGTTTCCACAGGTATTATTCAAGGAGCAATGCGCCCAGGGGAAGACTTCGTTTCCAGTACCTACCGTGACCATGTTCATGCTTTGAGTTCAGGTGTACCAGCCAGAGAAGTCATGGCAGAACTATTTGGTAAAGCCACAGGTTGCAGCAAAGGGCGCGGTGGTTCCATGCATATGTTTTCAGCCGAACACCGTTTATTAGGTGGTTATGCTTTCGTAGCTGAAGGTATTCCTGTTGCGGCTGGTGCAGCATTTCAAAGCAAATATCGCCGGGAAGTATTAGGAGACAAAAACGCCGACCAAGTAACCGCTTGTTTCTTTGGTGACGGCGCTGCTAACAACGGTCAATTTTTCGAGACATTAAATATGGCAGCGTTATGGAAATTACCAATCTTATTTGTGGTAGAAAATAATAAATGGGCGATCGGCATGGCACACGATCGCGCCACATCAGATCCCGAAATTCACAAAAAAGCCAGCGTGTTTAACATGGTAGGGGTAGAAGTAGATGGAATGGACGTTTTAGCAGTTCGGCAAGTCGCCCAAGAAGCTGTAGCCCGCGCTCGTGCAGGAGAAGGACCCACCCTCATCGAAGCCATGACCTATCGCTTCCGTGGTCACTCCCTAGCTGACCCAGATGAACTCCGCAGTAAAGAAGAAAAAGAATATTGGTTTTCTCGTGACCCAATTAAAAAATTAGCCACTTATTTAGTAGAACAAAACCTCGCTACAGGAGAAGAACTCAAAGCTATTGAGAAGAAAATTCAGGAAGTTATCGACGAAGCAGTCAAATTCGCCGAAAGCAGCCCTGAACCAGATGCCAGCGAATTATATCGCTTCATCTTTGCAGAAGACGAGTAAGTTGAGAACTAGGGACTGGGGACTGGGGACTAGGGACTGGGGGTGATGAGGGAAATAGGGGAGACAGGGAAGTAATTTTCCTAATGCCCAATGCCCAATCACCAATCACTAATCACCAATCACGAAATATTGTGTTTACTATTACGCAACAACAACAACAATACAAAACCTATATCCTCACAGATAATACCGCTAACTCCCAACTGGAAGTAGTACCAGAAAGAGGTGGCATTATTACCCGTTGGCGGATGCAGGGAGAGGAAATTCTCTATTTAGATGTGGAAAGGTTTGCTAACCCGGAATTAAGCGTTCGTGGTGGTGTACCAATTTTGTTTCCTATCTGTGGTAACTTGCTAGATAATTCTTACACCTACAACGGACAACAATATACTCTCAAACAACATGGTTTTGGGCGAGATCTACCCTGGGAAGTGACTGAACAAAACACAGAAGGCAAGGTAAGTTTAAGCGTAGTTCTTAAAAGCAATGAATCAACACGCGCTGTTTATCCTTTTGATTTTCAAGTAACTTTTACCTACACCCTCCAAGGTAATACTTTAGTGATTCACCAAGTTTATCAAAACCTGTCATCCACACCAATGCCCTTTTCGGCTGGGTTTCATCCCTATTTCCAGTGTGGTAATAAGTCACAATTAGAGTTTGAAATTCCCTCTGGACAGTATCTAGACCAGAGAACCAAGGAAATGCACCCCTTTAGCGGCAATTTCGACTTTAACCGCGATGAAATAGATTTTGCTTTTGGATATTTGCAGAGTCTGTCGGCTACGGTGACAGATAATAGCCGTAAATTGAAATTAACTCTTAATTATGATCATATCTATGCTATGCTTGTTTTCTGGACTCTCAAGGGCAAAGATTTCTATTGTCTTGAACCTTGGATGGCTGGGCGTAATTCGCTCAATACTGGTGAAAACCTGATTATGTTGGAGCCAGGAGCAAGCAAAAGTACCTCTGTGAGATTAAGGGTGAATTATTTCTAAAAAACCCTTGACAATTCTAGAGATAGTTTGCAAAACTTAGAAAGTTACGAAATGCAAAAGGGTCGCTAACTCAACGGTAGAGTACTCGGCTTTTAACCGATTAGTTCCGGGTTCGAATCCCGGGCGACCCATTTTTTGGGAAAGCTCGCTAATACAGAAGCGGGAATCTTTGTTGGGAAGTTGTGGAAACTATCGCACCGTTCAACTAGCTACCCTGTACACACAGTAAGAAATCTACTACTGTGCTTTCTGTTGGGCAGGAAGCTATTAGGGCAGTGTGGGTCGTTCACCTTAATTTTGCTCATCTCTGGTCGGGGGATGTCTCGTTTTTAGACCGTGATTCACGATGCAGTTCTCTGACGAAAAAGCTTACATACTTGCTCAGTGGTAGAGCGATAATCTGAAATGATAAGTGCAGGTTCAATTCCTGGGGTGTTACCACAGCTTTTTCAACTTACACGAGGTGTGAGTGCAACTCTCACAGGGAGAGTATCGGTTCAGTCCCTATCAGATCCATTAATAAGATACTTGTTAATAAATCTGGATTAATGGAGGATGTTATCCCAGTTGGTAAGCAACTCACTGCTTTAATCTCTGGTATCACTCAGGCAGAACTGTTTGTCTATCCGTTCGATACTATTCTGTCTTCTATGACGGCAAAGGGTAAGGAGTTGACTGACTGGGAGCATGCTTTTCATTACATAAATGCAGGTAGTGGCACTAGTATCGGTTGTGCATTGCAAGCCATGGGGAAGAAGAAGCAGGTTGTTGACCAGATTATTTTGATGACGGATGAAGGTGAAAATACTGATCCTTACTTTGTTGATTGTTACAATACTTACTTCCGTGAGTTTGCGGTCATGCCTAATGTGGTGATTGTCCGTGTTGGTTCTCATTACAACTGAGTGGCAAGTCAACTGAAGCAGCAACAAGCACCTGTAGATACCTTTACCTTTGCGGGGGACTACTACAGTTTGCCGAAACTTGTCCCACTCTTGACGCCCCCCTCTCGTCTGGATTTGCTGATGGAGATTCTGGATATGCCTTTGCCTGTAAGGGCAGATAAATAAGGTTATAATCTAGTATTGCTTGCCAGTAAAAATGTTGAGCAATGTTTATTCAGTAGGTAACTCTTCATATTAGAAAAGAGAGATTTATGAAGATTCATAAACAGTTTATTTTTGTTGTTGGAACTTTAAAGAAACTGCATGAGAATGACGAATAGCAAAGTGAGAATTTTAGTTCTAAGTATTTTTTGTTATAGAAATGGCAATATTTTCATTGAAATTGGTTCGGTAAAAAAAGTAGCCATCTTTTAAAGAGTGTGTAACAACTCACCAGGGGAGTCCCTCTAGTAACTGAGAACACGTAATGCTCCACCAACTTACACGCAGGAAACTATATTCGTTCGTGATTAAGGCAGTTAGATTTCATTCCGGTTTCTAGGTTGCATCTGTAGCTTATTTTGAATAAAAAGTATTATTTATTACTGATATATCTAAGCTAATCAACCAAATTGTGATCGCAGAAGCACAGTTATCTGCAACCCAATTCCTTGCGCCTTGTCTCAAGGGTGGACGAGTCCGCACAGGAGTACCCGGGATGGTTTATACCTTCATGCCAAAGCCTAGTAATAAATTTGAAGGTTTGGGCATCTTTCAGGCTGTGGATGAAAAGACAGCAAAGCTGGTAGAAGAACCAGACTTACCCCAAGTTGGCGAATAGCTGCAAAACTTTTCCAAATTAGACTGCGGTTAGCACATAACCTGCAACGACTAACTTGGTTAGCATACGGTGTGAATGAAGCAGATATGCATCAACGGTTGAAGGGTTGAAGGTGGTTAACATGATCGCAGTACATTTAGTAAATTAAGGTGTTGCCTTTGAGCAAATCACTGCTGGTTAGTATGGACAATCCTCCTGGTTCGAGGAAGTTGATCGCCATACCTATCCGACAATGGTGGAAACTCTGCAATCTGCAATTAAACAACTCATTCCTACAAAGGAATTGCAGTTGAAAGGCATTACTCCAGAAATCCGCACGGTGTATGAATTAGCAAGTCAGCGGATTGAGGGCTTTGCTCAACCCCAACAGGATGAAAGGCGCCTTAGAAAGGCGTTGCAGATGGGGGGTGGTGAATTACGCCAATTCCATGATTGCGGTGATTATTGGACAGTTGATTGGACAACTGCAGATGGTGTTCGTCACAGTAGTGCGATAACTAAAATTGACTTGACTGTTGTCAGTTCTGGTATTTGTCTAAGTGGAGGCGATCGTGATTTTGACTTGCAATCCTTAGTGGGTGTAATGGAACAACAATAATACTCTACTAGCAGTATGTCTTAATTACCAATAGAGAGGGCCGAAAATTTACAAATGAGTCTGTGTCTGGCTTTCCATAGTGTTAAGATTAGGAAAGAGCCAAGGAAAGAAGCAGGGTTGGGAATAGTAACTGATAGGAACTATCCATGACGATGTTGATGACTAATTTATAACTGACCTCATATCCATAACATTTATGAAATGGGCAAAACTAATGAACCAATTCCTAATTTGACTAAACCACAAATAGTAAGAATTACTTGTGAGTAAATTTGGGAATTCAGGGGAAATCTTTCTTGAGGTACCCGGAATATTTTTACAAGTCTAATGACCTATTCAACAACAATACCCTTGGTGGACAACTCTTTGTTTCCTGCCTTTTGTTCTGAGTCGCCATGGCATAATCACTATCATGTTTTTCTAGCTATTCAAGGAGACTAGGAGGGAAAACATCTCGTAATATCTCTAGCCAGTAATGAAATGTGTCCGTTGCTTCCGTTTTCCATATACCGAAATGCAAACCTAAAACCTCAAATGTTGGCATTTGCCTCCAATAGAACAAGCATAGACATACCTGTTCTTTTATCTCTAGTTTCCCTTTCCCCCCTCCTCCTTTCTGATTTATACCTATGTTTTTAGTTTCTATGTCACCTTGAATTTTTCTATGCTACATTTCACCTTGGGCTAATAAGTCTTGAAACTGATAGTTAGTTATTCCCAGTATTTGTTTTCTACAATGTGGATATTCTTGAATATAGTTAATTTATTGGATTTTTCCTTTTGGTACACCCTCAAAATTCCCTTCTAGCATTTTTTTCACACCAAGTTCATTTTCCTGACAGGTCTAATAATCATATTAGCAACTTTATCACCTTCACTAGCAGCTTGATCAACAATTGTAGCTAAAGCTGCTATCTCTTTCACACCCTATCCTCGTCGATATATTACTTCTATTAGGTTTTCAGTTTTCACAAATAACATTGATTCCGGTAACTCTTGAAAATTGAAGGTTTTGTTTAATCATCATATTTATATTTCTAACGCATGGAAATTAGTTTTTGCTATTGCAATAATATAGTCTAAACTACCTCAGTAAATGGAAGTATCACATTATTTAAACAGAATATTTGTGGAAATCAGATGGACAGTTTATACCCTACAACATTAATTCACTTGGCGATTATTTTCCGGTTTTAAAGGAATAAAAAATATAGTTAAGATACCGGGAGTAGTTAGCAAACATACCAATATAAAGAATAATGGATATTCTAATGCTTGTTGAATTGCACCACTAATTGCTCCTGGTATCATCAGACCCAAAGCCATTAATCCAGTAGATATGGGAAAATGAGAAGTTTTATATTCCCCTTTACAAACATACATTGAGTATACTGTGAAGGCTCTAGATCACAGGGTCTACTTCTTCACCAGGTATATCAACAACTTTAGTACCAGTAATATTTGAGTAGGTGGGATATTGGGTAATTTTGTCTGTATCTTCTAAATAACTGGTAATTTCTTGGTATACAGAATAGAATCTTCTCGGTAAAAATTCACCACTTCAGCAACTTGCGAGGGACGGCTTTCACTGGTGAATTTTCTCGATGCTAGTTTGAGAGAACGCGCTACCAAACCAATGTGGTCTTAGGACGAATCATCTAAACACTCATCAAATACTCGTCACACCAACCTGAATGACAAATACTGATATTACTAAATTGTCTAGTATCTCAGTCAATATACTGTGAAGTAGTTACATAAGTATTATTATACCCACCTAAAATCAATGATTACAACCAAGTCATTAACCACTTTCAACTCCTGGGTAACTTGTCCTAAACCCAACCCTCAAGCTAAATTACGCTTATTCTGCTTACCCTACGCAGGTGGTAGTGCCATGATATTTCTTACTTGCCCTAATGATTTACCTCCAACTATTGAAGTTGGAGTGTGTCCTATAGCACTTCCTGGAAGGGGAAGACAAATGAAGTTACCCCTCTACACAGAAATGTACCCTTTGGTGAGGGGAATAGCTCAAAATATCATTCCCTATCTGGATAAACCTTTTGCTATTTTTGGTCATAGTATGGGTGGACTGGTCAGCTTTGAATTAGCTCGCTTATTGCGCTCAGATTGTAATTTAACTCCATAATATCTATTTATATCTGCTCGCAATGGTCCACAATTTAGTCGTACAAAAAACCAATTTACGTAAGGATTCAGGTCTAAGGTAGAGGGATTAAATAAGGTGTATGGAAAGCAGAGTGAACCATGGCTTTCATAGGTTGGTCAAAAAACTCAATTAGAGAAAGTGCTTGAGGACGAAAAGTTTGTATAACCGTCAATAAATTGGCAGTATGTTGGAATAGCTCTAGAGAAAGAGAAGCACCACAGACTTTTCGTTGTGTCAGTGCTAAACCTAACCTTGGTTCAGCTAAATTATGATCAAGGTCTATTGCCTAAGGAAGGTAACAGTTTACCAGGTTCCCCTGCGTCTTTATCAATCAATGAATAGACCTCTTGCAAAATTGTTTATATTGATAGATATTTTTAGATTTTATGTATTTTTGGTGTTCTTTGGGCTCCCTAATTCCAACATAACCGTGTAACTATAAATTTTAGCTAAACCAAAGATAACGCCTCATTTTAAAATAAAATTAATTCTGCAATAGGTCTAATGAATGGAAGATTCAACTTTTTGTTGAAATTAGGATGGCCAAGTCAAGAATTCATGAAGGTTTTGGGTTTATTAGAATAAAGGGTAGTTTTTAAAACCTTCATCTATGAGGTCGATGAATCTTGTGTCAATTTCTTGGTGATTGAAGCCAGGAATCTTGATTAGTGTCTTGAAGTGACGTGGTAGGGTAGATGTGCATGACATTTCTGTTGAGCTGTGACCGGATAACCCTTATAGGCAGTAAAGTGATCAGAACTGAGTACACCAGAGTAACTTGAACCCACAATGGATTCTAATTCGCCAGGAAAAAGAGTATCAGACCCATAAAATCAAGGGAAGTCACTATTAGCAAAAATCCATAACCATTGTTTCACCCCTTTGAGTACCCAGGGTGTTTCATCCCCAAGGATATGAGGCTGGGTTTGTTTTATCCACTGTTTGAGGCTATAAATACTTTGAGCCACTGGACCATCTATTCCTTCATTGGTACCTACTAATGTTCCCACTCCAATTTCTATTTGACCCAGTTCCCACAACAACAAGTGTTGTTGTGGGAACTGGGTCAATGGCCCTAGTTATTGCTCCATCCCAAAAAAGCTTGTCCTGTGATTCCTATATCTTTTACCGGTACTATCTCTGGTGACCAGTGTACACTTTGTGTTTCCCCACACACACTGCAAATCCATTTCCATTGGCCTGTCCACCAAGTCCCCTACTTGTTGTGTTTGGATTTTTATTGGTTCGCCAAACAATTGCCCGTGACCTCACCATCCACACACTTGCTGTCCCACTATCTTAAATCTATTCTATCTACTCCACCAAACCCCTTTCTCCTTTTTCCCCTATGCCCTGGTTGTGCTCCTGGTTTCCGTTTTCGTATCTGGTTCTCTTCTTGTTTCTCTTGTTGTTTGTTATCGCTTTTTTTGAGGATGTCTCCCGATGGTGGTTTGGATCATGTTATGGTCTCTAAATCTCTACTGACTTTGAGTTTCTCTATTTCCTTTTCCAGTTCTACTACTCTATTTGTTAGCTTCTCTATACTTCTCCCCTGGTCAATAATGATTTCTACGAGTTCCTCTGTTGCCAACTGCTTCAATATCTCTCTGTCTAGTTTTGGTGGCAGCTTCTTTTCCATAACTGCTATATTCTGCCTCACCTATCATACTTGTCAATACCCCACCACCTCAATCCTTACCAATTTACAAATTACCATATGCAGAGTTTTGGCAAGAAATTCGCAATTTTAATGGTACTTCTGATGATGTCATAGAAAATGAAGACATTGTCAAACTTTTTCTGCCAATTCTCCGGGCTGATTTTACAGTTTTAGATACCTACAGTTACAGTCATCAAAGACCTTTCGATTGTCCTATTAGTGTTTTTGGTGGTTTGCAAGATCCCACATTTACTGATTATGAGCTAGAAGCATGGGAAGAACATACAACTGCGGCTTTTACTCGACTTCTTGCAGAATTAATTTTATGTTATAATAGGGTGATGTCCTTGTTTTAGCTAAAAGTTAGAGTTACAGGATTATGTTTGAATTAGCGATGGTAAATAACACCAAGAATATATAAAATCTGAAACTCTCTATCATACCACAGAAAGAAGTTTGCAAGAGGTCTACTTTACATAAGTTTCACGGTAATCATTTCTTCATAACATCAAATCAAAATGTTTTACTGAAAAGCATATCTCAATAGTTACAGTAAAACTAAGCAGGTAGACACAAATAAATATAACTATGTAAGAAAATGTAAATTACTTGAAACCCTTGGGATTGCTTGATTCCCCCTTGCTACATTCGCCATAACATAACATAACATAACATAACATAAATTTTTACGCCCACCTACTTATTTCTATTAAAAATAACTTTTACACCTTGGGTAGAGTTATAGTTAACTAATTTTTGATATAGCAGTTCCAAATAATTCATGAATAACAAAATTCCTGACTAATCTAAGAAGTCAACTCATTCTTATAACTAACTTTGTAATAAATTGTGAACCAAGTCAGCAGGTACGGCTATTGCGATTCCCATACCTATAAAACCGAACCAACTGAATTTGAAAGTTGGTGTTATTGTTTAAGTAGGAAGCAAAAGATTAAGCTTCAGGCATCGAAAGATTTAAAAAAATAGTAGTATTTTTTGCCATTTGTGAAGCTTGAATTTAAGCCTCCAAAGTCCAAATACACCATTGTACAGGAGATAGATATGGCACTAGTTCGTTGGGATCCAATCCGGGATATTGAACGCTTAGAACCATTTCGTGAACTTGAACGCTGGGACCCTTTCCGCGAAATTGATAGCCTCCAACGACGGATGAATCGGTTGTTTGAAAGAATGATACCGGGTGATGGGGGTGAAAGAACAGGATTAACCTTTATCCCTGCTGCTGAACTTGAAGAAACTGATAATGCCTTTAAATTAAAACTAGAAATACCTGGTTTAGAAGCGAAAGATGTAAATGTGGAAGTAACTCCTGAAGCTGTTTCTATTACTGGTGAGAGGAAATCTGAAACTACCACAGAAAGAGAAGGTTATACTCGTTCCGAATTCCGTTATGGTAAATTCCAACGGGTAATACCATTGCCTTCTACTGTGCAGCATGAACAAGCACAGGCTGAATATAAAGATGGGATTTTGCGGTTGAACTTGCCGAAAGCAGAACCTCAGAAACAAAAAGCTTTCAAAGTTAATCTTGGTTGATTTATCAGCAAGTTCTGATTGGTGAAAACCTAGATTCTTGTTTTTTCTCATTCCCATATAGAGTATGGGAATGAGATATAGCTGAATGCTTACTAAAAAAGTAAAGTTCTACTGAAGCCCAGGGGGAAGATATGGCAAAAGTAGTAGGAATTGATTTAGGAACTACAAACTCTTGTGTTGCCGTGATGGAAGGAGGGCAACCTTTAGTAATTGCTAATTCTGAGGGGCAACGTATTACTCCTTCGGTTGTAGCTTACACAAAAACTGGTGAACGCTTAGTTGGTCAAATTGCTAGACGACAAGCGGTAATGAACCCAGAAAATACTTTTTATTCTGTGAAACGTTTCATTGGGCGCAAATATGAAGAAATTACCCATGAAGCCACGGAAGTTTCTTATAGAACTCTGCGGGATAGTAATGCCAATGTAAAGCTCAATTGTCCCGCTGCAGGTCAAGAATTTGCACCAGAAGAAATTTCTGCCCAAGTGCTAAGAAAGTTAGTTGATGATGCTAGTAAATATTTAGGAGAAAAAGTTACTCAAGCGGTGATTACAGTTCCTGCTTATTTTAACGATTCTCAACGGCAAGCTACTAAAGATGCAGGTAAAATTGCTGGGTTAGATGTTCTCCGCATTATCAATGAACCAACAGCAGCAGCTTTGGCTTATGGTTTGGATAAAAAGGAAAATGAAACTATCTTAGTATTTGACCTTGGTGGCGGTACTTTTGATGTTTCTATTTTGGAGGTTGGGGATGGTGTATTTGAAGTTAAATCTACTAGTGGGGATACTCATTTAGGTGGTGATGACTTCGATAAAAAGATTGTTGATTGGTTAGCAAATCAGTTTCAGAGTAACGAAGGCATTGACTTACGTAAGGATAAACAAGCTTTGCAAAGATTGACTGAAGCTGCGGAGAAGGCAAAAATTGAGCTTTCTAGTGCAACTCAAACTAATATCAATTTGCCCTTTATTACTGCTACTCAGGCGGGTCCAAAACACTTGGATATGATGCTGACACGGGGTAAATTTGAGGAGATGACAGCCGACCTTCTCGACCGTTGTCGTAAACCAGTCCAACAAGCATTGCAAGATGCAAAACTCAGTAATGCTCAACTTGATGAAATTGTTTTAGTTGGTGGTTCGACTCGCATTCCCGCTGTGCAAGAACTGGTGCGACGGATGACGGGTAAAGAACCTTGTCAAGGTGTAAATCCTGATGAAGTTGTAGCGGTGGGTGCGGCTATTCAAGCGGGTGTTTTATCCGGTGAAGTCAAAGATATTTTACTGCTTGATGTTACGCCGTTGTCTTTGGGTGTGGAAACTATTGGCGGTGTGATGACTAAGATTATTAGCCGCAATACAACTATCCCGGTGAAGAAATCAGAAGTCTTTTCTACGGCTGCTGATGGTCAAAGTAATGTGGAAGTTCACGTTTTGCAAGGTGAGAGGGAACTAGCTAAAGATAATAAGAGTTTAGGTACTTTCCGTTTGGATGGTATTCCTCCAGCACCGAGAGGTGTACCGCAAATTGACGTTACTTTTGACATTGATGCTAACGGTATTCTTTCTGTTACTGCTAAGGATAAAGCCACGGGCAAACAGCAGTCCATTTCTATTACAGGTGCTTCTACTCTCGATAAGCGGGATGTAGAAAAGATGGTGCGGGATGCAGAATCTCATGCGGAGGAAGATAGAAGACGACGTGAACAAATTGATACTAAAAATTTGGGTGATTCTTTAGTTTATCAAGCTGAGAAACAACTCAGAGACTTGGGTGATAAGGTGAGTGCTGTTGATAGAGGACGAGTTGAAGATTTGGTCAAGGATTTGGCGGAAGCTATCAATCAAGATCATTTCGATCGGATTAAGTCTCTGAGCAGTCAATTACAGCAAGTGTTGATGCAGGTTGGTAGTACGGTTTATGCACAAGCAGGAAGTTCTGATGGAAGTAGTAGGAGTGAAGATGTGATTGATGCTGACTTTGTAGAAAATAAATAACAAAAAGCATGAATCCTAAATTAGGAAGGATGAAGAGTTTCATCCTTCTATTTCATCCGTGAGGAGGATGCTTTAAAAACCAAAGTTATCAAGATTCTCACTAGGTAGGGATGAAAGAGTAAAAAGACTTGATTAAATAAATATGAATGGTCATTGCCAGGAAAGTATAAACAGCGGAACAATCACAATGATTAGGAGATTACTTCACTGTTTATTGTTGACAAATAACATTCACATCCTATGCTTGGTTTTATTTTAAGGATTTGAATACAACTTACACTAAAACAAATACTGATGTAGTTTCATTTGGTTGAATAGCTATATTAAGAGTATAGAAATGGGCAATTCTTAATTATGGCTACCAAAACCATTGATGTTAGAGAATATACTGTCAGAGCGCATAAAAGGCTGATTCACACTCGTGTTTTTAATTTTGTTTGTAAAGAATGTAATCAGGCTACAAAACGGGAAACTTTCGGACCTAGACCTTTATATTGTGAAAGTTGCCGTCCTCTTCAAGTACGTAAAAGCTCATTGTCGGAATCTAGAAAAATTAAACCTCGGTCGATGACTTACAAGAGTGATGTTGATTTAGATTGATTGAAGTAATATGAATCCTAAAGAACAATTGCAACCTCCTTCAGAGGTATTTATTACACCGTTGTTGGAATTACGAGACTATTATACTGCTCTAACACAAGAGTACCAACGGCTATTCATAGAAGCGCGCTCGCAACTGGATCATGTGGAGGCTTTGTTGTCTCCTTGGTCTTATGATGAACATGAATCACTTTCTCAACTGGAAGCTGCTGATGAAAACGATTCACCTTTGTCCTTGTCATCTGATGATAGGTCGGATTTAGAGTTGTTGGAGTCTCTAGAATCAGAACCTGCTAATTTGGATAAATGGGAAATAGACAGTTCAAGTTCTGCTACTGTTGCTACAGAGTTAGAAAGTTCTGATCTGATCAATACCTTTTCAGAGAGTCATGAGGCTTTTACGAAGGGGGCAGAAATTCCTATGTTGCTCCAATATCAATCTCTGACTCGCATGGAAGCTCTGAAAATACTGCTGCATGAATATGCTGGTACGGTATGCCATATAGATTTTATTGTGCGATCGCTTTACGGATATTTGGAGTCAACTATTTTCAAAATTGTCAAAGGTAGGGTTCAATCTTCTCTTACCCAAGGTAGAGAAAGGGGTTATTGGTCTGCTATTCCTAATGAACCTGGTTGTTATACTCTGGTGTTAAGTCTGTTAGCCCCAAATCATCATAATGGTGCTTCGTCAGATGCTAAAAGTAGAAAGAAAAGGCCTTTTCTTTCACCGCAAGCTAAAGTTGTTCCGATGCTGGAAGAATTTGAGGGTCAATTTCTGATTGACGCTATCACCTCTTTTTTAGAACAACATCGACAACGAGTTTTTAGTGTCAATGAAGTGGTCAATGGTATTTATGGAGAACTTAATGATCAGGAAATTAGAGAGGTGAAAAACAAAGTTCTCAATGAATTATCTAGAGGTCATCGCACAGGTAGATTCTCTAGAGTTCCTAACCAAATCGGTTTCTATACCTGGGATGCAAGGATGATACAAAAAAGGATGTAGGGATTAGAGTCTAGGGTCAGTTATCAGTTATAGCTGTTCACTGTTCCCTGTTCCCTATCACCTGTGTTTCTTAGTAGATATTCACAAAAGGGTTACGAATGCTATACTTGTAGCTACAAAGGAGTTTCATTTGTGCTCAAGGTTTCTTAATTAGAGATGATTTATAAAGTAAATGTTGAGGAGACAAGAGGAAGTAGCATAATTCTAGTCATAAGAGCATATATAGCCCCTTCCCTCATTTGTGTTAAACGCTCATAATCCTTGCTTAGACGATGATATTGGTTAAACCACCCAAATGTTCTTTCTACTACCCAGGGTTGTGGTAAAACTTTAAATTCTTGCTCAGTAGTTCCTATGACTTCAACATGAGCTTGAATCAGGAACCAAACTGCAAGTGCAAATTTATCACCGTCATAACCGGAATCAACCCATAAAACTTGGACTTTTTCCAATAATTCTGTGGGTTCCTCTAGCAGTTCCATTAGTGCATAGGCAGCAAGTATTAGTTCTGGGGCATTCGCTTCACTAACAACAAGTTTCAACATAAGTCTGTGGGGTAAGACTTTCGTTCCATGAGTAGCTATGTAAATACACTACATTTACGTATCCTATCCTTCCAACATTCCTTTTCCAGTCCCCTTTACATTTACTTTATCAATAGCCTCTTAACATGAATATTATCACACAGCCAATTTCGGAAATAATCGAACAGCAAATCATCAACCAAGACGATAAGAGTATTTTGGAAAGAGACAGAGAAAAAATTATTAATCTCTTTAAAGAATATGGAGTTTTATTGTTTAGAGGATTTAATGCTGATACGGAAATATTTAGAGATTTTAGCAATTTATTCAGTACTGATTTTTTAGATTATGCTGGTGGTCCTTTCAAGAGAAGGGTCATTGATAATGATCAGACTATTTTAAGTGTTAACGATTTCCAGACAGAGATTAAGTTACATGGAGAAATGTACTATGAGAAGAATATTCTCCTGATGTTGTGGTTTTTCTGTGCTAACCCCGCTTCACAACATGGTGAAACAACGGTGTGTGATGGTAGGTATTTCTTTGCAGAACTCAGTAATTCAACTAAAGAATTATTCAGCCGAAACAAGCTTAACTTTACTGTGAGAATGAATAAAGAGCAATGGCTGACGAAATATAAAATTGATGATGTTAATCAGCTAAAAGAGATGTGTAAAAGTCACGATACGCATCTAACCATATATGAAGATGAATCAATTTTATTGGAATATTATATTTGTCCAGTAGTTATTCCTAGCAGATGTGGAAATCATAAGGTTTTTATTAATAGCCTTTTACCATCAATGCAATTGAATCCTGATGTTCTGAAATTTGATGATGATTCATAAATTACTGATGAACTTATGGAAGAATTGAATGGAATTGCGGATAAAATTAGTACCAGTATTTGCTGGAATCAAGGGGATATTCTAATGATTGATAATACAAGAATTATGCATGTTAGAAGGGCTTTTACGGATAAAACAAGAGAGATTTATATTCGTTTGTGTTCTCCAGGTTTTCAATTTTAAAATAACACTCCCCCAAGGAGAGGAGTGGTAATACGTGTATTACTTCATATCATAACCAAACAAATTGGGGTCTACTTCTCCTAGTTTTAAATCTGCTAAACCATATTCTGCCCAGCGTCTTTCTACCATTGCAGCAATATCAGGATCTGATTCTAATGGTTCACCCCATTCATGTTCAGTTTCTGGGGGAATTTTGGTAGTTGCATCTATGCCCATTCTGCCCCCTAACCCGAGTTTTTCACTAGCAAAGTCTAAGGTGTCAAAGGGTGTCTTTGGTAATATGAATACATCCCGTGAAGGGTCTACTTTAGAACTAATTGCCCAGACAACCTGACGTGGATCACGAATGTTGATATGTTTATCAACAACAATCACAAATTTAGTGTATGTGAATTGGGGTAATGCACTCCAAAAAGCTAAGGCTGCTCTTCTTGCTTGTCCAGGGTAAGCTTTATCTATAGAAATAATCGCAGCTTTGTAACTTAATGCTTCCATGGGTAGGAAGAAATCGACTATTTCTGATACTTGTTGCCGTAATATAGGGGTATAGATGCGGTTGAGTGCAATCGCCATCATAGCTTCTTCTTTGGGTGGACGACCGCTAAATGTAGTCAGATAAATTGGATCTTTGCGGTGAGTCATACACTGGAAGCGTACCAATGGCGAATCTTCCACGCCACCATAATATCCCATGTGATCGCCAAAGGGTCCATCGGGTAAAACTTCCCCTGGTGTAATTGTTCCTTCTAAGACAAATTCTGAATCTGCGGGAACTTCTAAATCTACTGTTTTACACTTGGCTAATTGTACCCCTGAACCACCATAAAGCCCTGCAAATAACCATTCTGATAAGTCTAGAGGAATGGGTGTGGCTGCTGCCATAATAATTAAAGGATCAACACCAAGTGCGATCGCAATTTCTAATTTTTTACCAAATTCCGCTGCTTTGCGTAAATGTCTCGCACCACCCCGCACTGATAACCAGTGTACTGTCATGGTGTTCTTAGATTGCAGTTGTAGCCGATATACACCAACATTGGGCGTTCCTGTGTCATAATCCTTGGTAATTACCAATCCTAGCGTAATAATTTTTCCGGCATCTCTCTGATAAGGACGTATCAACGGCAACTTATTTAAATCTACATTATCCCCTTCCACTACCACCTGTTGACAAGCAGGAAAAAAATCCCTTCCTGGTTTCGCTTTCACTACATCAAACAGCACTTTCCCAAAGTCTATCGCTTGGGAAATCTTTTTAGGTGGTTTGGGTTGCTGAAGCATACTCAGTTTCTTTCCCAAGGTTTCCAATTCCTCTGGTTTTTCCATGTTCATCGCCCAGCATATCCTTTCCAGTGTCCCCATTAAATTGACAGCAACGGGGAAAGATGCACCTTTGACATTTTCAAAGATTAATCCTGTCCCACCTTTTTGTAGCATCCGGTTGGAAATTTCGGCAATTTCCATATTTGGGTCAACTAAAGCTGAAATTCGCTTTAATTGTCCTCTTTGTTCTAGGATTTTGATAAATCCCCGTAAATCTCGCGCCATATTTCCCTAAAAGTTAAGAAGTGTAAAGCTATTTTCATCTTAGTGGTCATTAGGAATGATTTAAAGTATTAGTTATAGATATCCTATCAATAGGAAAGATTAAGACTTACGCACGAGTCACGGAATAAGTAACCGCAGAGGAAACAGAGAAGTAGGAGTTTGGGAGAGTTTTTGCGTAAGTCCTAGTACCGCTGTGAATTCAAAATGCTTCTTTCAGAAGAGCTACCCTAACAAAATATCTCCTTCGGAGACCCTACGCGAACACAATTCAAAATGAATACGGCGTGAGCTTTTCAGACATTTAGAATGGTTGGTTTATTTACGCCGTACTGTACTAGCCTCTAAACTAAAACTTGAGCTTTTTCTTCCTCAAGCTTAACTTGAGCTTCTGCTGCCAAAAACTCAGCCATTTGAACCTCAATTTGATCCCGCACAATCTGACGATATTCCAAGAAATGCTCAATTTGAGCGCAAACGGCTAAATAACTACTGATACCACCAGGATTATGCTTGTACATACTCCAGAGATTGCGCCAGAATTGCCAACGAGTATTACGGAACACACCTTGTTGCCAGCAAATAGTCAACAATGCCCGCAGTACCTTCCAATTCAATGGTTTTTTAGCACCTTTGCCCTTTTTGGGATAGGTTGCTTGACCCAAAATGCGGTAGTGCCGATAAGCACGATCTAAAAATCTTGATGGTTCGTATAGTTCCCAAAACGCTTCTACATATTCGCTGGCTATTTCTGCTAAAGGTCTTGTAGGAAAAAAATTCATCAATGTGGTTTGATTAATATTAGCAGATTTATTGCGGAGTCGGTTTTCCTTTTCTAATCTATGCCACAATGCTGTATCAGGCAGGGCCTGGAGCATACTAAATAAAGCGGTGGGAATGGCTGTCTGTTCCACAAATTTAACAATTCTCGCCCCAGCACCCGACTTTTCGCCATCAAAGCCAATAATAAAACCTGCCATGACTCGTAACCCTGAGCGTGTAATTTTATTTACTCCTTCGGTGAGGGAATCTCGAGTATTTTGGAATTTTTGAGTAAAAGTAAGGCTTTCTTCGTCGGGGGTTTCAATTCCCAAGAACACAGCCCCGAAATTACACCTTACCATTGCATCCATCAATTCTTGATCTTGGGCTAAGTCAACGGAAGCCTCTGTGGCAAAGGAGAAGGGATAATGATGTGCAACCATCCAAGGTTGTAGTTCTTTCAAGAATAATTTAACGTTACGCTTATTGCCGATGAAGTTATCATCCACCATAAAAATACTGCGTCGCCAACCTAATTCATAGAGATAATCAAGTTCTGCGAGGAGTTGGGCTGGTGTTTTGGTGCGGGGTTTGCGACCGTAGAGGACGATAATGTCGCAGAACTCACACTGGAAGGGACAGCCACGGGAAAATTGCACTGACATTTCCGCATAGGCATCAAATTCCAGTAGGTCAAAACGAGGAATGGGAGTGTTTGTCACATCTGGTTTTTCACCACCAGAACGAAAGATTCCTGAAGATTCACCGCGTCCGATCGCATCTATAAATAAAGGTAGCGTAATTTCCCCTTCATCCAAAATCAAATAATCTGCTCCCACATCTGTGACTTCGTTAGGTAATGCTGTCGGGTATGGTCCACCCACAGCCACAAGCTTACCACGACGCTTTGCTTCCTGAATCTGTGCGAGTAAATCCTCTTTTTGGACAATCATCGCTGATAAAATCACCAAATCAGCCCAAGCCCATTCTGCTTCGGTAATTTGGCGAATATTCCTGTCTACTAGCTTAAAATTCCATTGTTGGGGTAAAATTGCGGCTACTGTCACCAAGCCCAATGGTGGTAACATCGCTTTCCTGTCTAGCAAAGCTAGTGTTTTTTCAAAAGACCAAAAACTTTTTGGAAACAACGGATATATAAGTAATACATTCATGATGTTAATTGGAAAACCTGAATTTGGCTTGTAAGTTTATTTCCAACAAAGACTGAAAATAAGTCAATCCTACGGTCTATTTATTAATAATAACATCTGATATTTTGAAGCAAATCCTGAGAATCTTGAGCTAATGTATCCTAATAGCACTATTTATCACCAAAATAAAGGTAAGATTAAATGTTGCCAAATTACCAGGATACCATGCAGGAGATATTGCCCTTTCGATTTGAGTTGGATAAAATCCTGATAGCAGGCTCGTGTTTGTGGTCTTTGGCACTATATCTTGCTTTCTCTCCAGTCGGTGAATGGGTGACAGAACAACTAAATCGGTGGTTTAATTTTGCCGAGCGATCGCTGTATACTAGTCAAACAGAGTTTGAAAAAACACGCAAAGCCAGAGAATCACAAAACGCCTTTTACGCGTCACTTTTTAGCATTGTGCCTTTTATCATAGCTGGTATTTTATTTAACTGGGTGATAAAAATCAGTTTAAGTGATAGCTGGGGAATCAGCACGGGTATGCTTGCCTGTATGGGTGCAGGTATTTATCAACTAGGACGTAGAGATGGCGACTATTCTGATTAGACGCAGGAGTGCAGGGGTGGCTGGCGAAACTGAGGAAGCAGGGGTGGCTGGGGAGGGATAGGGCAAATATCTTTTTCTTCTGGAGTCGGGAGTCGGGAGTCCCGACTCCCGACTCCTGACTCGTGACTCCTATCTCATATTTTGCTTTTTCTCGGCTTTGGGCTCACGATTTGCCACACCAGCTAATTCTGCATCTAATAAAGTCCTTCCTGTAGCTGCAAGATAAACATCATCTAAACTAGGACGAGACTGGGCGATACCAAAAATAGGTAAACCTGCATTATTTAAGGCCCGTTGAATTATAATTAATGCATCATTTTGAGGTTTGATAACTAAATTTAAAGAATTACCTTGAGCATTATTAATAATAATTTCCTGCACAAAAGGTAGCTCTTGAAGTAGGTTTTTGGCTTTGTCGGCTTCATCGCTTGGTGAAAATTCCCGAATACGTAAAGTAATGCGATCCCCTCCTACTTGATCTTTCAATTGGGAAGGTGTACCCGTAGCAATTACTGTTCCTCGATCTATAATTGCCACTCTATCAGCTAAAGCATCAATTTCTTCCAAATAATGGCTGGTAATGACAACTGTAGTACCGGCAGCACGTAATTTTCGCAAGAAGTCCCAAACTACAAATCGGCTTTCAATATCCAATCCTACCGTTGGTTCATCTAATACCAACATATCTGGAGAATGAAGTAAACCCGCAGCTAAATCTAGACGTTTACGTAAACCGCCGGAATAAGTTCCTGTTTTTTTATCTGCGTATTCTTGTAAACCAAGTAAGTCCAATATCGTGTTAATTCGCTGTTTGATCACTCCACCCGGAAGATGATAAAGTGCTGCTTGCAACTCTAACAATTCCTTACCTGTGAGCATTTTATCCAAAGCCACTTCCTGGGCTACATAACCCAATTTTTGCCGTGCTAATTTAGGATGATCTAAAACCGAAATCCCCGAAACTTCAATTTTCCCAGCATCGGGAATAGTCAAGGTACACAAAGCCCTCAGAGTAGTGGTTTTCCCAGCACCGTTAGGACCGAGTAAACCAAAGATTTCCCCCGGCTGTACCTGAAAGGAAACGTTCTTGACGGCTTCCACAGTACCGTAGCGTTTTTGTAGGTTTTCAATTAAAACGGCGGCAACCATAACAGCTATAATCCCTAACTATACAATTGTCAACAATCTATCTTCTATTGTACGAGTTAGCTGTGAGATGCTGATAGCTCAATGCTGACAAAATTACTCATCAGGATTTTTCTTTTCTGCTATTCTCAATTTAGCAGAGCGCGATCGTAGATTTTCAGTAATTTCGGACTCTGTACCGAGAATTGGCTTTTTTGTCAATACCTGCAACAGAGATAAATTTCTTAAACCGTGTTTGACCAGCCTATCTTCTAAACTGTGAAAGCTGATAATAGCAATTCTGCCACCAGGCACTAACGAATGAGGTGCTTTATCTATCAAAGTTTCTAAAACTTTCAACTCATCATTGACCACGATTCGTAAAGCTTGGAAAACACGGGTAGCGGGGTGAAGTCTCCCATAACGGTATTTAGGAGGAACAGAATAGGCGATCACATTGGCTAATTCTGTAGTAGTGTGAAATGGACGTTTTTCTACAATTCGTCTAGCAATACGACGTGACAGTCTCTCTTCACCATATTTAAAGAAAATATCCGCCAATTCTCCTTCATCCCAGTTATTAATAATATCACCAGCCGTTAAAAATTGTTGCTGGTTCATACGCATATCTAAATTTGCAGTATTTCTAAAACTAAAACCTCTTTCTGGGTTATCCAAATGATAGGAACTTACACCCAAATCTGCTAAAATGCCATGATATGTATTGGGGGGAAAATCGTAATTAGCAAAATTGCTATGGATAAAATTTACCCTATCACCAAACTCAGCTAAATTAGCTTTCGCAGCTTTTAAAGCATCCTCATCTTGGTCAACTGCTGTGACTTTCACATCTTCAGCAGTTTCTAGTATTAAACGACTGTGGCCACCACCACCAACAGTTAAATCTAAATAATTCCCACGGGGACTTACCACTAAACCTCCAATAACCTGTTGACTGAGAACAGGAACATGAGAAAAAGCAATTTCATTTAAATGTAGTGAAGTTTGTAAATCTGATTGCATTATGAATTTATTGGTAATTAGGGTTTGCTGAAAGAGTTTTTTTGTGAGGTTAACTTAACGGGACTTAAACAAAAGTTAAGAGTAAAAAGGAGTATAATGCAACTTCGGTGTAGCTTTCAAGTTAAAAGAAGCTGATGAAAGAAACCACTGCCGCAGCAATGGCACCATGGTTTGAAAGATGGTGTGATTTGATAATGTATTTACTCATCAAGGGGAAAAAAGAGAGTTTAGACATTATTTAGGGGGATGATTAGGTGAAAGTGAGAGAAAAAACCTATTTTAAATGGCAGAGAATGCCCTAGGGGTGACCTACCACCGATTACACCACGTTTTAACTGAAGCACCTTGGTCCAGTTCCCAAGTCAATGAGCATCGATTAGAGATTATGAACAAGTATAGTCAGAGGAGAATTACCAGAGGATTTAGCTTAATAATTCATGATTATGACCATAGAAAAAGGGGGGATTTTAGGGATGGAGTAGGAAGACAATATATTGGGGAAATTGGGAATACTGGAATAGTAGTAGTAACAACACATCTATATGAATGATGGCAGTAAAAGCTTACCATTAGATATAGAGTTATATCACCACGGTGATTCTTTACCCAAAGGGAAACAAGACCCTCTATTTGAGAAGAAAGAAGAAACCTGAGTTAGGAATTAAATTAATAGATCTGACCTTAAGCCGTGGTTATCAACCAGGAATAGTAATTATAGATCCTGGATATGGCCACAATAGGTCTTCCTTATTAAAGATAGAAAATCGGCATTGAAAGTATTGAGGAGGATTAGCTAAAAATCCCAAAGTCCTTGCTAGTGAGTGACCAAGAGGATAGTCCACAAATAATTAGGTTAGATGAATTAGCATAAAGTTTACCCCAAGAGGCTTTTACAGAAATTCAACTGGAGTTAGATAAAACCAAAACATTATGGGTAGTAACTCAAGAAGTAGAAATATCAGCCTTAACTGGAAAGGGCAATATTGCTATCGTCATCAAGGCTTCTACTTTCTCTCAAGCCACTGATATTGACTACTTTATAACCAATGTTTCTTGATCAATTGTCACACCCCAATGGACATTTGATACATATTCTCAA
The DNA here is from genome assembly GCF_000196515.1 of 'Nostoc azollae' 0708. Classification (NCBI taxonomy): domain Bacteria; kingdom Bacillati; phylum Cyanobacteriota; class Cyanophyceae; order Nostocales; family Nostocaceae; genus Trichormus; species Trichormus azollae. Next base: position 2,116,012 of record NC_014248.1, on the reverse strand, counting down.
AGAAATTGGGTAGAAGTTGTTTACAGGGAAGCCAAGGGATGGTTAGGACTCAAAGAATATCAAGTTCGAGATAAAAGCAGTTGACTGCGCCATTTTACTTTGGTTTTCTATGCCTACACTTTTATTCTTTGCCATCAGTGGACTGGAGGATTAAGACCAAGGTGGTCTAAGAAACCTTTGAATACTCTTACTGCAGCTTTAGAAGCGTTGAGAACAGCCATATCTTTTCTATTTATTGATTGGGTCAACTGGAATCCAGACCTGTTTCCTTCTGATAGAGCCAGTTTGGGCTACATTTGGACTTGATTTTTGTTTGCGTCCCGCTAACAAGTTTTCAGAATCATTTGAAATCTCAAAACATCAACAGGTTTTGATGTCATCAAGCCTTATTTTCGCATCTTCTCTACCTGGCAAGATTTTGAATCTTGAATTCCTGCTGTCCAGGAGAAACACATTCACCTTTTATAAATCAACAATACCGAACCAATTGGACCAAAATTTTCCAGATAGATTCTCTTGTTGAAATATAAACCCGGAGACATTCCCCCATCAAATAACATTCCTTCTTGAATGGGTCCTAAACAATTATTTCTAGCAATTCCTGACAACACATCATCAAACTCACTTGGTAGTAACTCTTTATTAATTGCAGAAGTTTGAATACTAGAACTAGCTTTCAGATCATTCACCAACAAAATAACATATCCCTTACTTGTAACTGCTACCATAGAACGATTAGTTGCACCACTACAAGCAAATTCACCCAAAGCTTGACAAATATCTTTAAACTTACCCTGACGATAAAATCTGCCATTACCTCCTACTAAATTGTAATTCAGAAAATTTGCTCCTCGTCTGCCAGTGTCAATAGTAGCTATCCGTTCCCTTGGGTTGCCTCCAGATATCCCAAAAGAAGAACGTTGATTTTTAAATGCACCGGAATACTCAATCCCACGAGAAATATTTAACCCTTGGGGTTTATTTAGAGTATCTATATAGTCAGCATTAATAGCCGCAATTGCTGATTTCCCATTTAACTTAGAGTTTTCATCTGTAATCAGTTGACTAAACTGTTTAGGTATATATTCTCTCTGAAAATTTCCTCTAGTATCTTTAGCATATACTTTATGAGCTAACCCCACATTCACCTTAAAATCTAAAGCTGGTGATTTAGGATTAAAAATAATCACATGATTGATACCTTTGGTGTATCTTTCACCTTTATTATTAGTCTTGAAAAATTCAAGACTAAACTGGGAATTATCACCAGGACAATTAGCAGATAGTTTTGAAGCTGAATTAGCTACCGTATCCTGACAACCTAATAATATACCTGTGGTAATAATCAAAATAGATTTCAAAAGTAATTTATCTGTATTCATCTGTGTTTATCTGCGGTTATAATTAAAAAAAACCCGCTACAGGATTACTATAACGGGCAATATTAAAAAATGCAGTTATGGCGTAATGTAAAATTCAATGTGAAATTGCAAAATTACGCAAGCCATTCCAGAACAGCTTCTTCCTTAGTGTTGGTATTGCGAGAAGGTGTTTCACGTTCAAACCTCATGTGAATGGAACGGCTTTGTTCACTATCAGCAGCAACAGCCAAAATTGGGTAGTCAATTACACCATCTTGGAAGGACATTTGGAAGCGGAATGTACCATCTGAATTGAGTTTAATGGGACGGCCACCAATAGTTACATTTGCATCTGGTTCCGTTGCACCATATACAATCAATTCAGCATCAGCAATTAACCAGAATTTGCGGGGACGTACTGGTACAGCAGAAGCTGAGAAACCAACACCAGACATACCCACACCGGACATATTAATACCAGATGCGGTAGGAACCGCCCACATACCCACACCAGATGGGAAGACGTAGGAACTGATAGCTTGTTCTGGACCTACAGAACCGACTACGTGCTGCATAGAGCCGAACAGAGAACCAGCAACGCGCTGTGCTTCAGCAGATTCTGCCATACCAAAGATTTGGTCGTAAATGGGGTTTCCACCTGCATCGGCAGAAGCCACAGTGGCGATTTTCTTGGCTGGGGGAACGAGTTCATACTTGGTCTTACCACGCAAGTCTTCTTCAAAGTTTACTGTGATGAAGACATCTTCAATCCAATCAGAAGGATAAACGGGAGGAATATGAACTCTAGCAGAACGAGCTAATATCAACCAAGTAGCATCTGCTCTACGATAACCAATATCAATGATATAATCGCGATCGCTCACAGGAACTGGTAAATACCATTCTCTTGCCAGTTCATCAGCAGGATATTCTTGGATACTGTGAGGACTTTGGTACTCAATGTTTATATCAGTAACATCATAAATCCGCAGTGCTAATTGCTCCCCACCTTGGCGGCGCAATTCTTCTTTGTGATTATTGGGAATATCCCAATATGTGTAAGCCCATTGAGGGTCACGTGGTAACAGAACAATGTGACTTTCTCCGTAACCACCTGGTAAATCTGCCAGTCCCTCATCCACATCAGCGAGAGAACCACCAGTACTATCTTCCTGACCTAATTCAAATTTTGCTGCTTCCACGGTTTCCTGTGCCTCCAGTGAACGAGATGGACTAAGCGAAACTTTGTTGGGCTGTACTTCTTGAATCGATGCCAACAGTTGAGATTTACGCATTCGGCTATAGCGAGAAATGCCATATTCACTAGCAACTTTACGAAGTTGCCTTAATGTCATCTCCTCTAGCGGCGGGCGCTCTTTTGCCATTAATTTGGCCTCCAGTAGTGTTAAATTATTAATCCGGGTTATAATAATTTTCCCCAGATGAATTTATTATTACTGACTCCTGGTTTTGCCCAGTTTATAAGTGTTTTAGTGTGTGTTTTAAACAACAATTCACAACCTTTTGATTCCTCATCCTGCAATGATTAGCATTTCTTCGGGATCAGCGATGTGCTTTTGTTAAAGAAATATTAACAGGTATTGATGCCTAGTGAGCAAGGGGTAAGAAGACGGTTTTTCGTCTATTTGACGTATTTATCAGCCCTTTGGGGATGATCATGTTATGGAATGCTAACATAAGCTATCAACGGAGTATTTTATGTCAGGATTCCATGACTTATTTTTTTAATCCTCAGAACCTCGATATCCCTGGCTAAGAAAAAATATAGTTTCACCTTCCGTAAGGGACTGCCAAATCAAAAAATTCCCAATTTGTACGGTGACTTAGGACATTAGTCTGTAACCCACAATAAATTTATGGTGAAAAGAATTGTCAAAGTCACCCATCATTCAATACGGTTGAGTTAAGGAAAATTATCTATTTAAGCAAGGAGGGGAAGCAGGGAGAGAGAAAAAGGCTTATCTGAACTGTATTGCCCCATAATGGGGGGATTGAGGGGGCAAAATAGGCTTTTCAAACACCCTCGTAGGCACACTTTAGCAACTTTATAAGATGAAATAGGGTTTGCGGAAAAAGTCTTTTCCTAAGGGCTAGTAGGAGTCAGGAGGGAGAATTAGAATGAGGTAAGAATAGTCTCGAATCTCAGAAAGTGATTGGCTATGGCTTACGCCACGCCACGCTACGCCACGCTACGCCACGCTATCGCCAGTGCCACAGGCAATCAGTTTTTGATGGTTTCAAGACTTATTCCTTGCACCTTATTCATCTTTTATCCCGCTACAGTCATTGATTTATCCAGGTTTTCTGTTTATATGGCTTAACCCCACGCTACGCTATCAGCAAGCCCGAAATAGTCCTGGACTAAATCAAACCGGATTCCTATATTATATATGATATTGTTCATGAGAAATATTTCTTTTTTACTTTATCATATACTCTCTGTAGAAATAACTTTCTTAAACGCCATTTGGTTAAATTTGTAATATTGCCTGAATAATAATTTTTGTGATCTAGAAATTCATTTATCTCCGCTAAAATAACTGTTAATTTCTTAATTAAATTCTCACTTCTATACTCTGCTAAAACTTCTCCTGATAAAGATAAAGAAAGTGGAGATGATAGACTTTTTAATATCCTCTGTACATCATATTCTAGAGAATATCCAGCGATCTTATAGCAATTAAATCCAGGGTCCAAGTAATCAGAAATTCCACCGTTTATACTAGAAAAAACTTGACATCCACAAGCAAGGGCTTCCATAGGTTGTAGACCAAAGCCTTCACTCACATTCTGTTGTGCCCAATATTCAGCAGAGTCATAGAGATAGATTTTAGCTCGATTGAATAATCCAGGTAAATCTTCAATATAAGAATCAACTACAAAAACTTTACACTGTTTTCGCAATGCGGGGATTAATTCTTGAATTAAATATTCAGAGGATTTTCGTGCTTGAACTAAAACATCAATATCTCTCTCAATATGTAAATTTGTAAATTCATTAGCAATTTGATTAGGTAAATAATAAATCAGATTATTCGGTGCTTTTTGTCCCCAATATCCCATTGTATTGCGACTGACTGTGATGATAGGAATACTGCTAGGAAGATTGAATTTATAACCTGCACTGTGAGCATGATAAACTACATTGTATCTTTGCAATTTACCAGCTAGTTTAGCTATATCAAATCCCCAGCTAATGACAAAAATCACGTTATCTAAACTTTGGGTTTGTAACAAATCATCAAGAAAAAGTTTGTCTTTCTCTTTTTGCCGGTAAGTGACAACTTCTGCACTACAAACTTGTTGAGATAAATTAAATGTTTTTAACTCTGCCCAAAGACCACCACAGGCGAATTTTCTATCTGTTCCCGGAACTAGAAAATACAGTTTTCTCATGGTATCGCAACAACTAAAGACCTAATTAGAGAGCAATTCTGAAGGGGCGATAATTAGCCCAATATTCGTAAGAATTCAGGAGTCAGGAGTCAGGATATTTGAGAAATTGGTTAATTATCAAACAGGTATTTTTGGCGTTAGCCTGAAAAAGCTGACTCCTTACCAATAATCCCATCTGCTTTTAGCAGTGAGACTGTCAATTCCGCCATTTTACTTTAATAAAATGAGCTTCACGTCCCCAAGTGTCTCGTGTACGAATAGTATTTTCAATTGCTAGGTTAAAGGGAATAGCTGTTGTTAAGTAACGTTGGGCGATAGAACCTAAGTCTGGTGCAAGTTCAGAGGCTGTAGTTGCAGCTAGTCCTAAGCCTATCAGTTGTTCAATTGGTCGAAATGGTAACATTGCATATACACCTATAGCAAATCCAGCTGTTAACACCATTGCTACAGATAAATTTGTACCGCAACGGGGATGCACAGCTAAATCCCATTCTCCACTGGTAAGGCGATGTTGGGCTAGTGTTACCGCACGCCGCAAATGACTGATATTGACTTCACCATAAAGGTAAAATCCCTGTTCTGTAGATAACCCGCTTAATGATTCGTTATCAAACTGCACATTGTTCGGGTTTCCGAGAGGGGAATAAACGCTTGTACTTTCGCTCAGAACCCAAACAGTAGCGTGTTCTAGGGCGTGAACCTGACGCAGCATGAGAATTTCTTGCAGCCCAGGGACAAAAGATAGCTGTTTGAGTAAATCGCTATCTTGACTCGGTGATGGTGCGATAAATTCAAGGTTAAAGAAGTTAAAGGGGAATGAGTCACCTGAATAAGATGTTGAAGTATTCATTTTCCGTTAAGGGACTTGCAAGCTGATCAAGCTGGGACAGATTTCTTTCCAATTTAGCGTTTGTATCACTGAAGTGTTACTAATTTTTGTTTATCATTTCTTAAATAGGATTGCTATATTTACGTTTTGTGTAAGGATTCAGGTCTAAGGTAGAGGGATTAAAGAAAGTGTATGGAAAGCAGAGTGAAGCATGGCTTTGATAGGTCGGTCAAAACACTCAATTAGAGAAAGTGCTTGACGGCGACAAGTTTGTATAACCGTCAATAAATTGGCAGGATGTTGGAATAGCTCCAGAGAAAGAGAACCACCACAGACTTTTCCTTGTGTCAGTACTAAATCTAACCTTGGTTCAGCTAAATTATGATCAAGGTCTATTGCCTAAGGAAGGTAAAAGTTTACCAGGTTCCCCTGGGGCTTGATCAATGAATGAATGGAAGATTCAACTTTTGGTTGAAACTAGGATGGGCAAGTCAAGAATTCATGAAGGTTTTGGGTTTGTTGGAATAAAGGGTAGTTTTTAAAACCTTCATCTATGAGGTCCATGAATTTTGTGCCAATTTCTTGGTGATTGAAGCCAGGAATCTTGATTAGTGTCTTGAAGTGACGGGGTAGGGTAGAGATGTGCCTGACATTTCTGTTGAGCTGTGACCGGATAAGCGTTATAGGCAGTAAAGTCATCAGAACTGAGTACACCAGAGTAACTTGAACCCACAATGGATTCTAATTCGCCAGGAAAACGAGTATCAGACCCATGAAATCAAGGGAAGTCACTATTGGCAAAAATCCATAACCATTGTTTCACCCCTTTGACTACCCAGGGTGTTTCATCCCCAAGGATATGAGGCTGGGTTTGTTTTATCCACTGTTTGAGGCTATGAATACTTTGAGCCACTGGACCATCTATTCCTTCATTGGTACCTACTAATGTTCCCAGTCCAATTTCTATTTGACCCAGTGCCCACAACAACAAGTGTTGTTTTTCATAGGGTCAATGGCCCTAGTTATTGATCCATCCCAAAAAAGCTTGTCCTGTGATTCCTATATCTTGTCCCGGTACTATCTCTGGTGACCAGTGTGGCCTTTGTATTTCCGCACACACACTGCAAATCCACTTCCATTGGCCTGTCCACCAACTCCCCTACTTGTTGTGTTTGGATTTTTATTGGTTCGCCAAATAATTGCCCCTGACCTCACCATCCACACACTTGCCGTCCCACTATCTCAAATCTATTCTATCTACTCCACCAAACCCCTTTCTCCTTTTTCCCCTATGCCCTGGTTGTCCTCCTGGTTTCCGTTTTCGTATCTGGTTCTCTTCTTGTTTCTCTTGTTGTTTGTTATCGCTTTTTTTGAGGATGTCTCCCGATGGTGGTTTGGATCATGTTATGGTCTCTAAATCTCTACTGACTTTGAGTTTCTCTATTTCCTTTTCCAGTTCTACTACTCTATTTGTTAGCTTCTCTATACTTTTCCCCTGGTCAATAATGATTTCTACCAGTTCCTCTGTTGCCAACTGCTTCAATATCTCTCTGTCTAGTTTTGGTCCCAGCTTCTTTTCCATAACTGCTATATTCTGCCTCACCTATCACACTTGTCAATACCCCACCACCTGAATCATTACGATTCAGCTAACTATTTTTAAGTAAAAGTCAAGTCACTAATTGCACCATAATTATTGCCAAAGTGACAAAATCAAATTTGAAAATAATGTTATTTTTTAGGATGGGCAATGCCCACCCTAGCATGATTTAGAAGGTACAAGATGTAAGTTACTGAACTTGTGGTAGAGGTTCACACTGAAAAAAAGACGTGAGGAGGAGACTATCAGTAAACCTCAAAATTGACGTTTCAGCATCCCAAAGGAGAGCAGCAGCACTCGACTAGTCAATATTTGAATCATTGTGGTTAGGTAGAATACAGCAGTTAACATCATTTAAACAAACTTTTCCCCACTGTAAAGCCCAGCGAACCAATGCGACTCGGTTGTCTGTTTTGGTTTTGGTGAGGATATTGCTGATATGGTTATCAACCGTGCGTTTGCTGATTTCCAGTTTTGCTGCAATCTCTTGGTTAGTTAAGCCACCGGCCACTAAGTCGATAATTTGCAGTTCTCTGTCTGACAGACTAACAGGGGTCCCAGACTCACTAGCAGCCATGACTTATTTATTCCTCCCTTGGTATATGTACTCAATCGTTCTATCTCATTCTAAAAGATTCTCTCAGAGCTAGACGCTATAAATGTTCCTACTAATACCAAAGTCCATATTTTCTTTGGATTTGATCTGGATTTTCTTTGGATTTGATTTGGATGTTAATCTATTTCCTAAAATCTTATGTAGTAAATATTGCTCCAGTGGTGAAGTCATACGTATATAGTGAATCAATAAAGTTGGAAATTAAAAACCATACATATCCTATTGAAACCCGGTCCAAGTTGAAACCTATAGTTTTTCTAAAGCTCATATTATTAGGTTTTTTTATAGCTTGAGTTGTAAGCTGTAACCCTAACAAAAAACTACAGTTCTCAGTGTAGACGGGGTTTAGTGACGAAAATTGCTATTCTATTGTATGAATAACTGGAGATCGAGGAATAAAGATTGTTGTAGATTTTATACAGGCTCTTAATCCCTAGTCAAAAATCGAAAATGAGATGAGTAATCCCCGTGTTTTGTGCCTTGGCGAAATTCTGTTTGATTGTTTAGCTGATCAAATGGGGCTAAAGCTGGAAGAAGTGAGGTCATGGACTACCTACCCAGGGGGAGCACCTGCTAATGTTGCCTGTGCTTTAGTGAAATTGGGAACGCCAGCAGGGTTTATTGGAGCAGTAGGAGAGGATGAACCTGGTAATACTCTGGTGAACTTGTTACAAGATATAGGTGTAGATACAACTGGAGTACAACGTCATCCTACAGCACCAACGCGACTAGTTTATGTGGTCAGGGATTTGGCGGGTGATCGCTCTTTTGCTGGTTTTGGTAAATATGATACTGGCCAATTTGGCGATACCCGCTTACAAGCTAAACAATTACCTCATTCATTGTTTACAGAGGCAGATTATTTGGTTTTAGGTACTTTGGAATTAGCCTATCCTGAAAGTGAGGCCGCAGTTCACCAGGCATTGAAATTAGCCGAACAATATGACCTGAAAATCATATTAGATGTAAATTGGCGACCTGTATTTTGGCAAGATGCAAATATAGCACGACAAAAAATTGAGGCTTTATTGCAACGATCCGATTTCCTCAAATTGACTAAAGAAGAGGCTGAATTGTTATTTGATACTACAGATCCAGGAGCAATTACTTACCGAATAAACTCATTAGAAGGGGTTATAGTTACAGATGGAGAAAATGGTTGTGCCTATTGTTTAGGTGAAAATGAAGGTAAATTACCTGCTTTTTCTATGCCTGTTATTGATACAACTGGTGCGGGAGATAGCTTTCTGGCTGGGTTTATCCATCAGTTAAGTCAGTCAGGTATTCAAAGTTTGAGGGATGCAGAAACTGCAAAACAAGTTATTACCTATGCTAGTGCTGTGGGGGCGCTGACTACTATTAAACCAGGTGCGATCGCATCCCAACCAACTGCGGCAGAAGTAGATGCTTTTCTGGCTTCCCATTAATTTTAAGTAGTAACAGATTCAGCGGGAATATCAGCTAAATGTCGGTTGATATTCCTGGGTGTTTCTGTAATCCATCACTCCCACAACTACACAAAAGCTATTAATTAATTATAATACTTTGAATGCATTAGATAACCCACAGTCACTCTTACAAGTGAGGAAATTGTTGATAATTAATTTTAAATCCATACGTTATGTTAATTTAGGAGCGATAATGACCTATAATTTTAGGAAAGTAATCTGAGTGCTCTCACTCCTTACATTCCCAAAAAAGCAAACTGACAAGTCAGCGCTCGCGCTATCGCTCTTTATATTCAAATTACCCACAGTAAACAAAAAGGTCCCCGACTTCTCTAGAAAATCGGGAATCTGATCAATTTAAACTTCTGCGGTGTAATGTTCCTGTTCTCTTTCTACAAAAGTCTGAACACGATGGCGATAGCTTCTCAAACTCTCATCAACCCAATCGCGATCGCTACTGTTAGCAAATAAATGTACCATTGGTTCACTAGCATCGGGCAGAACTAACACCCAACTATCATCATAGGGTTGACGAATTTTCACACCATCAATTAATTCCAAATTTTGGGCTGGGTGAGTTTCCACCAAATAACGCATCAGTGCCCCTTTAGCAGTCCAAGGACAACGAATGGTATAATCTTTGTGAATGACACGGGGTAATTCTGAACGCACAGATGCAAGTGATCGCTCTTGAATAGTCAGCATTTCAATCAACTTAGCAATGCAGAACATCGAATCAAACCCCGGATGCAATTGTGGGAAAATAAAACCAGTTTCCCCACTACCACCCAAAACCACATTGGGATTTTTTTGACAGGCCTCCATTAAAGCAGTTGGATTTGCTTTTGTGCGAATTACCTTACTATCATGACGACGCGCGACTTGTTCCACCGCACTAGAAGCATGAACCGGCACAACTACCGAGCATCTAGGGTTAGACGTTAACATCATTTCCACCATCAACGCCGTCAGGATTTCCCCCCGCACTGGGTAGCCAGACTCATCCACTAAAATCAACTGTTCCCCATTAGCTGATACCTGCACCCCAAAATTAGCCTTCAGAGCTTCCACCACATGACCCAACTGAGTCAGCAGTCCTTCCCGGCTAGTAGTTGTCATCGCGGTTTTATTGACACTTGCATTTAATACCACCGCATCAGCACCAAATTTATCTAGCATTTGCGGTAACACTGCCCCGGATACCGCATAGACATAGTCAATAACAACTTTTGCTCGACTATTGCGAAGAGTAGAAACATTCAACAGCTTCTCGAAAGCAGTACAATAGCGGTCAATCACCTGGCTAGGATAGGCCACATCACCAATTTCGTGACTTTGCGCCCTCCGCATATCCTCCTTAAAATACGCGCCCTCAATTTTCTTTTCCTGAGCCTTAGAAATATTAATCCCTTTACCATCCATAAATTCAATCAAGATATAATCAGGCCGGTCTGGGTGTACACGGACATGAATACCACCCACTACCCCCATAATCGGGATCACCGTGCGAGTAATAGGAATAGCAGTAGAATCAAGATTTTGAATATCCACACCTACCGACATCAAACCAGCAATTAAAGAACGAGTTACCATCCGCGACACATTACGCTGATCACGAGAAACCGTCACCTTAGAACCTGGTTTTAAAGTCGAACCGTAAGCAGCCCCCAACTTCACCGCAAATTCCGGGCTGATATCAATATTCGCTAAACCTTGTACACCACGCTGACCAAATAAGTTCCGTTGGGCAGTGTTTCCCCAAATCAGGTTAATGTTTAAAATTGCACCTGACTCAATCTTTTTACTCGGCCAAACCCGCACACCAGGGCTAATTTGCGCCTCTTCTCCCACCGTAGAAAGCGAACCAACTACAGCAGCTTCTAATACATGGGAACGTCTATCTACACGAGTACCACGGGAAATTACACAAGCCGATAACTGGGCTTCATCCCCAATAATCGCCCCATTCCAAACTATAGGCCGCTTCAAATTAGCATCTGCCCCAATAGTGACATTATCACCAATTACCGTTCCATCGTCAATTTGAACTCTTGCCCCAATCCGGCAATTATCACCAATCACAGCTGGAGTTTGAATCTTGGCGCTAGGATCGATATAAGTATTTTGACCTATCCACACCCCAGGAGAAGCTTCTTGATAAGCAAACTCCAGTTTTACCTTTCTGGCTAAAGCATCATATTGTGCTTCCCGATAAGCATCTAAATGACCCACATCACACCAATAACCTTGGGCTACATAACCATAAATAGGTTCATTTGTTGCTAGTAGTAAGGGAAATAAATCCTTAGAAAAATCAGATTCTGTGTGTTCTGGTAAATATTCCAAAACTTCTGGTTCTAAAATATAAGTACCAGTGTTAACTGTATCGGAAAAAATTTCGCTAGTCGAGGGTTTCTCTAAAAATCGGTTAATGCGTCCTTGTTCATCCGTAATTACCACCCCAAATTCAATCGGGTTAGGAACACGGGTTAAAATTAAAGTAGCTTTTGACTGTTTTTGTTTGTGAAATTTAATGGCTGCAGTGAGGTCAAAATCTGTAATACTATCGCCACTAATCACTAAAAAAGTTTCGTCCAAAAGTTCAGCAATATTTTTTACACAACCTGCTGTACCCAGAGGCTGGTCTTCTTCAATAGCATAGGTCATCTGTACCCCAAAATCACTACCATCTTGGAAGTAATCTCGGAGGACATCTGGTAAATAGTGTAACGTGGCAATAATTTCTGTAATGTGATGTCGTTTGAGTAGATTGATAATATGTTCAGCAATTGGTCGATTTAGTATAGGAACCATCGGCTTCGGTAAATCACAAGTTAAAGGACGTAACCGTGTCCCCGAACCACCTGCCATGAGCACTCCACGCATAAATCCTCCTAATTGCAGCCTTAGCTGCATCTAGATCCGTTATAAAATTCGGTTCTTCTTTCTTTAGAAAACTCCACAAAAAGAAATGCCCAATGTCATTCTGAAGGTTCGCGGAGCATCTCTGAAAGAGATGGTGAAGAATCTCCGAGATGTTTCTCTTCGCTATGGCTTATGCCACGCTTCGCGAACGCTACACTCAGCATGAGAAGACAGGATCATTTATTTTGTGGCTTACTCTTAGTCTCCTATGGATTTTGATCTTTGAGAAACTTGCACAAGAAAGATCTCCAGAAAGAATGAATTTTTCAAGCTTCATCACCACACCCAATACTGTTCGGATTCTGTCGGAAAGCGGGAAAAGGGAAAGGACAATAAACAACCATTCCCCAACTCAACTGACAACTTCCACATTGTTAACCGAGTATTATTAACACCACATAATCAGCAAAAAGTAGACTTTCCCTGACTTGTAACTACTGAAGTGCGGAATACTGGGTATAAATTGAGGTTCCTTCCAGATTTTTCTTAAATCAGGAGTATTCCTAAGAAATGTAACATCTGTAATACTAATTTAAACTAGAATTAGGTGACTCTAACCCTGGAATCTGATAGTTTAATGTATACAGCAGATTCCAGATCAATGACCTACAGAATCTAAATTGAAACCTAGACAGCAAGAGAGTTTTATTCCTGACTCCTGACTCCTGACTCCTGACTCCTGACTCCTGACTCGTGACTCCTGACTCCTGACTCCTGCTGTAATTTCTGTATTTTGGGGATACAATTTTTCTAATGTGTGGTAGTTTTTAACTAAAATTCTCTGAAGTTATTAAGGGAGTTAATGGCAGTGAAATTAATTATTATTGGTTTGATAGTGGCTTATGTAGTTGGTGCTTGGAAGTTTTGGAGTGGGTTTGATAAAACTCATTTTACACAAACCCTTCCTAATCGTATCGGTTTTACTTTATTATGGCCAGCATTGTTTATTGCTAATCCGTCCTATCGCCGCAATTTTAGAAGGGCGCTGAAAGGATAATTAGTAATTCATAATTAATTACGAATTAGTAATTAATTATGAATTACTAATTAATTAAAAGGCTTCAATCCACTCTTTAACAGTACATTCTGTCCAGATGCCATTTTGCCAATAGGGATCAGCTTCAACTAATTGATGGACAGTAGCCTCATCATCGGCTTCATAAATACCAAAAACCTTTGTGACATCTTTGGTAGGACCAAGGGTAATTAATACTCCTGATTGTTTTTGTTTTGCTAATCCTTCTAAATGAGCTTGACGATAGGGTTCTCGTTTGGTTAAAACGTCTTCGCAGTAAGTTCCCCACATTACATATTTTGGCATGATTTTTTACTCCTCAGCTAATAAGTGGATAATCTTTAACTAGTGAAAAATTTCAGTTTTTTGTTGTTAATACAGATCTTATAGTAAATGAGCTATGAACACAAAAATACCCAACTTTTTAAAGAAGTGGCATATCTGAACCGAGATGTAATAAATTCTATTGGTATCCTATTCATATATACAGCTATTAATCGTCTTTGAATCCCAGATTCCGCACTTCAATTAGTAGTAAGTAGGTATAGACAAATAAACATAAGTATGCAACAAAATCTAAATGTTTATTCAGTTGATTTTTAACTGTGGATTTTTCAGTTTTTCAAGAGCTTATTAGTTGTCTTTATCCTAGATAATAAACTAAAAGACACAATGCCGATAAAATCATAATTGTGTCTACTCCTTCGGGATTTTTCACAAGAAGACTATCTGCAGAAAATAAAGGGTCTTTGATAAATCTAAATCCTCAGAAAGAGGATTGCTGCTGTTTATAGATTTTAAATAGTTCTCAGGATTCTAACTCTGTCATATCTAAAATATTAGTTGCTAAAATAAATCTCCCAGAAGAGTTTTATTGTTTTGTAATTAACTCGTGATTTTCTATCAATTCACCTCTGACTACAACGCAGTCATGATCAACGGTAAGTTCAGTATCCGTTCTCTGAGTCCTAATTTTCGGTAGTAGTTTTCTTGATTTGTAATGGCTGGTTTCAGTATTACTGAGACCAGCCATTACCTCATCTTCTACCAGTGGTCTGTGTTTCTTTTTTGCGTGGTCTCGATTGGTTTTTGGGGACTGTGTCGTGACTGGTAACAATCGCTCAATTACTTACCTATAATGAGTTGCTCACGATTTTTAACCACTGTAAATACCACCCTTGACAATTTCCCCTTTTCCTTAACTTGTCACCAATAGGGTGGAGGTATATGGACTGTGTTTTGTATCACTTATAATTAAGACTGAATTTATTTGTTTCTTCACCCTGGCTTTTGATCAAAACCAGGGATTTTTTATGACATTGCGGCGCGGCTAGCTAGACAAATTATATAATAGACTAAATTAATTCTTTGGCATGTACTTAGGTATATATAGAAATCATATTTAATTTTTGAAGAAGACCAAGAGATAATACTGAGAAACTGTCTTATCTAATAGCTAACAATCAGCAACCAGGAGCTACAATCTAAAATTGCAGAACTACAAGGATTTATAGATGAGCGTCCAGATGCAAGGGAAGTAAGAAAAGCATTGGCAGTGAAGCTGGTTTATCAAAGCTACAAGTATGAGGAAATTCAAACAATTTTAGATATTTCAGTTGGTTCAATAACAACATGGAAACAAGCCTATGAGAAAGATGGAATTCTAGGACTGCGCCTGAAAAACAAAGGGAGGAAAAGCCACTTGAATACTCAACAAAGAGAAGAAGTACTGGCTTGGTTACAAACGAAGGAATGTTGGGAGCTTGGCGAACTTGAGTATAAATTGGCTTTTGAATATGATGTACTTTATGAATTAAAAGGTAGTTATTACGACTTGTTTGATGCGGCAGGAATTAGTTGGAAGAAAACATCTTCAGGAAATCCAAAAGCTAATGAAGAAGCAGTTGCCGCAAAAAAAAAGAGATGTCATCATTGTTGGCGAGCTGCCGAGAAGATATAGAAGCTGGGCCATTGAGAGTTTTGCTATTAGATGAGTGTCATTTACTTTGGGGAGATAGCATTGGATATGTTTGGGGTAGAACTGACCAAGAAATAAGCATTCCAATTAGTAAGGAACGAGATAAACAAACTTATTATGGAGCAGTTGACTATTTAGGTAAAAATTTATTGTTGAAAACCTATGATACAGCTAACTCAAAAAATACTATTGATTATCTCAGCTATTTACTAGAAGAGTCACCTAACCAACAATTACTTATTTTCTGGGATGGAGCTAGTTATCATCGTTCAAAAGAAATTCAAAATTTTTTAGCATCTATTAACCAAGGTTTACCTTTAGAGCAATGGAAAATTTATTGCGTTCGCTTTGCTCCTAACTGTCCCCTCAAAACCCCATAGAAGATGTTTGGTTGCAAGGGAAAACTTGGCTGCGACGTTTTTGTGCTTTAATCCCAACATTTTCTCATCTTAAGTGGATGTTTGAGTGGTTCATTAAAAACACTACCTTTGATTTTCCATCTCTCCAGATGTACGGAGCATTTTCATGAATAAAATACTAGTCCTATAGATATAGAATTATGCCTGTATGATTTTTACTTTTCCCAGGGTAACAGACGGGGCAGAATATGGTCTAGGAGTTACGCATTGACAAAAAACCCACCCATGAGTATTAAGCAGCACCAGCATTCGCAAGATTTTCCACAATGTAGTCACGCACAACTAAAGTAAATAAGTTCCTTTGCAATTCATACCAATTAGAGCCCACCTTCCGCACCCTAACTGTCACAGGTAGTAGTACACCAGAACTAGAGCTACTGCAAGGAAGAAAAGGCTTAATGAGAACAGTATCATTAAAATGGGAATAGAGTGAGAGAATAAAGTTTTGTAAAGAAGATAAAAGAAAAGAAAATCTAATAATTTAAAAATTAAATTAGAACAGAAGAAGAAATGATTGAATCACAACAGGAGTTGTGGATAATTCTGTTGTGAAATCAAAGCTTCAAAAAATGGAAATTCAAAACCTAGACAATTTAGGCATAGTAGCAGAAATAATAGACGCCATAGGAGTAGTAGAAATAATCCTTGAAATTGGAGAGAAACTAAGTCTAGGTCATGTAGTAAAACCCATGATAATCAACGGGTTAGGATTTGTATAGAAACCGTTATATATGTTTCCCCAGTATTTTTAAAAAATCCCCTGTGACCATCTAATAGGAGCAGGAGTAACACCAGAATATCTCAAGGACGATAAACTGGGGAGAGTCATGGATAAACTATTTATAAAAGGATTGGATAGGATATTTTTTATTGTCGCCTTAAAAGCAGCCCAAAAATTTGGAGTATCCCTATGAGCAGGGCATCTAGACTCATCATAAATGCAGATACATGGGCAATATAATACCAGCTTACCAGAAGTAATATTTGAGAATCAAAAAGTAGGAAATAATCAAGAAATAGAAGAATTACCAGTAAAATCACCAAAACAAATAACTATCACCTACGGTTATTCTGGTGACCATAGACCGGAGTTAAAACAGTTCATCATAATAGAAATGATATATTCAGGAGATGGAGACATACCAATATATATTTTTAAAACTAGCATCGGGACACCAAGCAGATTCATCATGCTTTGGTAAAATACCAGTAGAGTACCAACAACAATTAAAAGTTAATAGTCTCATAGTAGCAGACTGGGCCTTATATACAGAATAAAATCTAAAAATGATGTCAGATTTAAGCTGGTTATATCCAGTGCCATTAAGCGTAGAATCAGCACAATCATTAATATCAACATTAGCAGAACCAGAATTTGTTGATAGTAACTTACCCGGATATAAACTAGTGTCAAGAACAGTAAATTATGCAGGAATAGGACAAAGATGGTTAGTAGTGCAAAGTCAAGAAAGAAGAGAATCAGACCTGGGTAAACTCTCACAAAAAATTACCAAGGCACAATCAAAAGCTGTGCAAGATTCGAAAAAGTTATCAGCAGAAAAATTTGCTTGTGAAGGTGATGCTATCAAGGGGTTATCTAAACTATTCAAACAATTCAAATATCACCAAATTAACCAGAGTAAAGTTACTCAGATAAAATCTAAGAAAAAAGATAGTTCAGGAAAGATATCCTCTGAAATATCAGCTATAGTCTCCCAGAATGAAAGTAAAATTAATACAAAATTTCTGAGGGTAGGGCCTTTTATTTTTGCTACAAACCTTTTGGATTCCAATGAACTTACCTATGACTCCATCTTGAGTGAATATAAAGCTCAACAGTCTTGCGAGAGAGGGTTTGCTTTTCTCAAAGACCCATTATTTTTGCAGACAGTATTTTCCTAAAAAGTTCAGAGAGAATAGATTCCCTGGGAATGATTATGGGTTTATATCTGCTTGTTTATACTTTAGGGAAACGACAAATTAGAACAGCTGTGAGAGAGTCTAAATCAAGAGTAAAAAATCAATTGGGTAAACCAACTGACCACCCCACTTTACGCTGGATTTTTCCATGCTTTCAGTCTATTCATTTAGTTACACTTAACCAAGAAAAACACGTCTCTCACTAGACTCAAGAGAGAGATTTCATTGTGGATCTTTTACCAGAGCATTGTTTTCCCTACTATCAATTGGCTACCTAATTTTTCTCTCTATTAATTTAATTTCTATCATAAAATAACCTAATATCTTTGATTTATAGCTCTATTTTACTATGTCCATAATTTCTTTTTGTACTTCAATCTATTGGTCTAAGTCATGATTTATCTCTTGAATATCTTCATTTATCTGTTGACTCCTCTGGGCGGTATTCTTTCTTATTGCTCCTTATTGAGAATAGCTTTTGATGGTATTTTTGGTGCTTTACTGTTTCTCCAATGCCTTTTTTCACTGCATATGTTTCTTTTTATGCTCCCTTGGATTTTTTCTCTCCGTAATTCCTCTCTGTGGCACTTTAGGGTGAGGAATGTGGGTTCGAGATTATGTTTTCAGAGCGCATTTTTTTGAAACGAAAAAATGCTTGAAGTGAACAAAATATCTGTATTTCAATTCCTTGGCTATCTCTAACCATAAATCGACAAATTCCACATACTTGTTTGATGGCTCTATGAAAACTTTCGATCCCCCAATGAGTGTCATCAATTGTCACAAATTCACTTTTGGTGATTTGATTGAGAGCTTCTTGATCTGGTAGATACACTATATAGTCTCTAGAGTCTTCTTTTTTGAAGTCTTGCCTAAACAGTTTGATCAATCCAAATGCTCTCAAATGAGTTATCAAACCTTCATCGAGGATTTCTAAACTCCTTAATAGACAATACTTTTTCAGTTTATTTGATACTGTTCTATTTTTCTAAATCCCAAACAGAGAACCTAATTTCTGGTTTTTTAAGAATTTTCAGCTTTCTACCCCTGAATAGCAACTGTCTCCTGTAACTATTCTTGGTTTTACACCCCAGTCAATCACTTCCTTGAGCATTTCCTGAAAATAATCGCTCTTCATCTTTCCCTCCTTTTTGCCGTATATTCTGTAATTGATTCGTACTGAATTTCCATACACATCACTGTAGTAAAGTGTGATTAAATTTATTCCTTCGGTGCTGTTATGATATTTCCCAGACCAAAAACAACTGATTAATTCTGCATTTTTTGGGTCACGATACAATTTTCATACTACTGTGTCATCTACACTTGCAATCCCTCCTACTATATTTATGATTTTCTTTACTGTATCGAATAAATCTTTCGGTTCCTATGTCTCTCTGAGTAATAATCTATTCACACTGTCATATGAAACATTTTCTAATAGACCTATCTTTAAAAGAAATCTTGTGGGAGAATAAACAGAAGAAATGTAACTGTGTATATCAATAATGACAAGTCTCTTAGAGAGTATAGAATTATACCTCCCAGGAATTAAAAAGATTAATTTGGATTAAGTATGAAGATTTTATCACATGAGTAGTATTAGCAGAGAAAACGCATCTAGAGAAACAAGCAGAAATTGAAAAAAGAAAAATTAGGTTAATAGTGTCTGGAGGAGGACGTAAAGCAGAAATTATCCCAAAGGAGGGAGTATGTCTATACCTAGTAGACCTGAGACAGAAGCCAACATTTGAAATTCTAGGATTATTATTTGATATATGGAGGACAAAAGCAAATAACACATTTAATTATTGGGTATAGATCCTGAGGGAAATCTTACCTGTCTCCCAAATAGAAGAGGCAAAAAGAGATGAGTGAAAGTATCAAGAATTATGGAAATGACTGATTGAGTATAAATTGATAATGGATAGTGCAGAACAAGCTATAGAAAGACCAGGTGACTATCAAGAGCGCAAGGAAATATTATTCAGGCAAGAATAAAATACATACTCTAAAAAATCAATTTACAGCATTGCTAGGAGTTGAAGATATAGTTTATATTTATATTGGACAATTAGGTCGTATAAGTGATATTACACTATTTATAAATGATCGCCATAACCTACATAACAAATAAAGATTTTTGGGAGACAAGGGTTATATAGGAGAAGAATCTATTACCACACCTTACCTTGTAACAATCCCAAAAAAGCTGAAGCCTTCAGAGATTTAAAAGGAAGAAAATAAGAAAATATCTTCAATAAGAATTGGTGCTAAACATCTCATATGTAGAGTCAAAATTTCTCGAGTAGCCAGTGATAGATTTCGTTTAGCTGGACATGGTTATAATCTGGTGATAATGGCAGTATGTGGGTTAGTTAGGTTAGATCTAGATTACTCATTTATACTAAGTCATGATATTTGAATTATCAGCCTTTAGATTATCTTTTTTAGAAAGCTCTGTTTCTCAAAACTTTTAATAATTTTGATATTTTCATCCCCAAACCCTTATTTTTGCCTTCAGCCATAACTGGTATTTCATCCCAGTTAGAGTTCGTGTAACGCTCTCACAGTAGGCTTTTTATCTTTTGTGGACGAGTCTAATATCTCTGCCAATCTACAACATCCCCCATCCTTTGGTTCTGATAGCAACAACAGAGTGTAATGTTCCAGATTGGATTCTACTGTAGAAGGTTTGGTTATTTCTCTAATTCTCCGATACCTGCTAAGTAGATGAAATTTTTTACCACCACACTATTTTGCTACTTTGTCAATGCGTAAGTCCTATGGAAATAGTGCAACAGTATATTGGTTAAAAGTTAAGGAAAAGGGGAAATTATTAAGGGTGGTATTTGCAGTACTTAAAAAGCGTGAGCAACTTATTATAAGAAAGTAATTGAGCTTAATGGTTTGGGCCCAAGTTTGGGATGTTAAAGGTAGTTTGCAATTGACACCGGGAAAGGCGGAAGATGCCTTATCATCTTGGCAGTAAGGGGAACAATTACAAGATGTGCGATCGCAATCTTTTGTGTTAGGTAATTTAGCACACCTGTATGAATTAACTCAACAATGGTCTATTGCCCAAAATCTGACTGATAAAGCCTTGAACTTGTCCCAGTCTATTCAAGCAGAAGATATCGCCTATCTTTGGCAGTGGCAAATGGGACGTATTTTCCGTCAAGGTGACACTTGTTGCTCGCAAAAGCCAAACCTTAACAGTGCTATTACTGTTTAGATAGAACCTTTTAATACACAACTAATCACCCGGGTGATTTTGGTTGCTACCAATGCAGATGTACAGTTTTCCTTCCGTGAAAGTGCTGAACCTCTATATCGCCGTTTGGTAGATTTGTTGTTGCAATCTCCATCTGCCACAAAGGGAAATCTCAAACAAGCTGGTCAAGTTTTCGAAGCTTTACAAGTAAATTGCAAAACTTTTTACAACAAGCCTGTGAAGATAGCAAATTATAATTAGACGAAGTAACTAATTGATACTAAAAACAAAGTAATTGGTACCGAAGACAAAACAGTCGCAGTTATTTATTCAAATATTTTGAGCGCTCGCAAGTTTGTGGGATCTAGACAACGAAGCCAGCGTTACGTTCAATAAAGAATTTTATCAGCATTTAGGACAACCTAATATTAACAGAGCCGAATCGCTACGTCTGACACAGTTAGCTTTGCTTAAGAATGTCAACTATAATCATCCCTTTTACTGGTATTATTATACTCTTGTATGTAGTTGGCTTTGATGGGAATGATTTTGAGCAAGGTTTCGCGCAAAAACGCAAAGAATGTGAATGTGTATCAGTCATAAATACCCTGATAGCTTGTAAACATCTTGTACCCCGGTAACACTAAAGCTATTCCTGCGTGACAGTGAATTTTACCTGGATATATATATAAGGTTGATCATCAGGAACAGCACCACCAATACGAATATGTATTTTTGGTAGCTATAAATACAATCCAGGAATTAGTCAATCCATGATGTAAGCAATTTCTCTCATGGCTGTATTTTCATCAAGAGAGTTTTTAACAATAAATATTCTTCTCATCTCCCTCATCTCCCCCTATCCTCAATCAACAATCCCCACACCCCGAAGATTTTGAGCAATACTGGTACAAGTAAGGAAGGTTTACAGAACATTACAAAAATGACGATTCAACCTACAAATACAGCTTTATTAGATTGGACTGGTGATACTTTAGCAGTTGGCTTATTTGAAGACGCAGTAGACTTAACAGGGGATTTGGCAATTTTAAATGATAACTTGGGCGGCCTGTTAAAAGAACTGATTGCTGAAGAAGAATTTACAGGTAAAGCTAATAGCACTATAGTTGCACGGGTAGGTGCTGGTCATCCAGTGCGGAAGGTAATTTTAGTTGGTTTAGGTAAACCTGACGCGCTGAAATTAGAAACTTTACGCTGTCTTGCGGCTACAGTAGCGCGGACTGCTAAAAAGCAAAAAACCAAAACTCTAGCCATCAGTTTACCTGTTTGGAACAATGACCAAGCAGCTACAGGCCAAGCTATTGCAGAAGGTACACAACTGGCACTTTACCAAGACATTCGTTTCAAATCAGAACCGGAAGATAAAAATCCCCCCATCGAAACTATTGATTTACTCGGGTTAGGGGGACAAGAAGCAGCTATTACCCGTGCAGAACAAATTGTTTCTGGTGTGATTTTGGCTAGGCAGTTAGTAGCAGCCCCAGCAAATGCTGTTACACCCATTACCATGGCAGAAACTGCCAAAGCCATAGCTAAAGATCACGGTTTACATCTGGAAATTCTGGAACAAGAAGAATGTGAAAAACTAGGCATGGGTGCATTTTTAGGAGTTGCCCAAGCTTCTGATTTACCACCTAAGTTTATTCACCTGATTTACAAACCAGCTACCACACCCAAGCGCAAACTCGCCATTATTGGTAAAGGTTTAACCTTTGACTCCGGTGGTTTGAATATTAAAGGTGCTGGTAGCGGCATTGAAACCATGAAAATTGACATGGGTGGTGCTGCTGCTACTCTTGGTGCAGCTAAAGCCATTGGTCAGCTAAAACCAGATGTGGAAGTTCACTTTATCTCAGCCGTTACGGAAAACATGATTAGCGGTCGCGCTATGCGCCCAGGAGATATCCTCACCGCTTCCAATGGTAAAACAATCGAAGTCAACAACACCGATGCTGAAGGCCGTTTAACCTTGGCTGATGCCTTGGTATATGCCGATAAATTGGGAGTAGATGCGATCGTTGATTTAGCTACTCTTACAGGTGCTTGTGTAGTTGCCTTGGGTGACGATATCGCCGGTTTATTTACACCTGATGATGCTGTAGCTTCCCAACTGCAAACCGCCTCAGAATCAGCAGGTGAGAAACTTTGGCGGCTACCAATGGAAGAGAAATATTTTGAAGGGCTGAAATCGGGTATTGCTGACATGAAAAATACTGGACCCCGTTATGGTGGTTCTATTACTGCGGCTTTATTCCTCAAACAGTTTGTTAAGGATACTCCTTGGGCACACTTAGACATTGCAGGTCCAGTTTGGGCTGATAAGGAAAATTGCTATAACGGTGCAGGTGCAACCGGTTTTGGTGTCAGAACCTTGGTTAATTGGGTACTGAGTTAATTTTCCTCTTTTTCTCCCCATGTTCTCCATGGGAATTAGGACTTATGCAAGAAGTGTCATAATCAAATCTCTTGTTTGTTGAGTGCGTCAGATGTCGGAAATCTGTTAATATTAAGGAATTTAGTCTGACGCACCCTACTAATATGCCAGTTCCGTAAATCCTGGGAATTAATTATAGTAGGTTCTACTTTGGGTGGTACCAGAGACAGAACCTTTTTTGATGGTATTTCTAGCGTTTGACAGATAAAGTTGCGGCAAAGCTTACCTTAGACTATCCTCCCCATGGGATACTATCCTTCAGCGGATATCGACATATATATGAGTCCTTACATAGCCGCAGAAAGAAATCAAGTTTCTTCTGCTTTTTTTGTAATTTTGAATTTTTAAGTATTGCAATCTGATAAAATTTGTAAGGTTTCTATAAGCTCTGAGCAATGGGATCGACTGGTGTAAGGATCGCAATTGACGTAATGGGGGGAGATCATGCACCCACTGAAATCGTCGCTGGCGCAATGCGGGCGAGGGAAGAATTGGGTGTAAAAATCTTATTGGTTGGTGATCCCCAACAAATTGAGGCTGTAATGCCGCCAAAAATAAATATGGCGGAATTGGAGATTGTTCCTGCGGAGGATACCATCACCATGGATGAAGAGCCTTTAAATGCAGTTAGAAAAAAACGTAAAGCTTCCATCAACGTAGCGATGGATTTAGTTAAAAAGCAACAGGCAGATGCTGTATTCTCTGCCGGTCACTCTGGTGCAGCAATGGCATCAGCATTACTCCGGCTGGGAAGATTACCAGGAATTGACCGCCCAGCTATCGGGACAGTATTCCCTACAATCAAAGCAGGACAACCCGTATTAATACTTGATGTCGGTGCTAATGTAGATTGTCGTCCTAAATTTTTAGAGCAGTTTGCTGTCATGGGGTCAATTTATAGCCAGTATGTTTTGGGAATGCCTGAACCCAAAATAGGATTATTAAATATCGGTGAAGAAGACACCAAAGGTAATGAAACAGCCTTTCGCGCACATCAATTATTAAGGGATAATACCCAAATTAACTTTATTGGTAACGCGGAAGGCCGTGATGTATTATCAGGTGAATTCGATGTGATTGTCTGTGATGGCTTCGTAGGTAATGTTTTATTAAAATTTGCTGAAGCGGTCGGAGGAGTAATTCTGCAAATTCTGCGGGAAGAACTGCCCCAAGGGCTTCGTGGTCAAATCGGGACAGCAATTTTAAAACCCAACCTCAAGCGTGTTAAACAGCGTATGGATCACGCAGAACATGGTGGTGCTTTACTATTAGGTGTAAATGGAATTTGTTTTATTGGTCATGGTAGTTCCCAAGCACCTTCTATTTTTAGTGCTATTCGCACGGCCAAGGAAGCTGTAGACAATCAGGTATTGCACAGACTACAGTCACAATATCAAATCCTACAGAGCGAAAGCGATTAGTTTTCTCTACGAGAAACTAGGCTAACAGCTATGTCACTTGTCATTAGTCATCGGTCATTATTGGTACTTAATTATTGGTTATTTCTGCGGTACAAAAGACAACTGACAAAAGACAACTGACAACTGACAACTGACAACTGGGGAGATTAGGAGTGCAGAATTTATTGAAAAATGGTATAGCAATTACAGGAAGTGGCTCGGCAGTACCCTCCACTTCCTTAGAGAACGAGGTTTTAACTCAACTGGTTGAAACTTCAGATGAGTGGATAACCACAAGAACAGGAATTCGTCAACGGCAGTTAGCATTACCGCCTGAATCATTGACTATACTAGCGACAGATGCTAGTAAACAGGCTATTACCGCAGCTGGAATTACAGCAGCAGATATTGATTTAATTTTGCTGGCAACCTCTACCCCTGATGACCTATTTGGTAGTGCTTGTCGCATTCAAGCAGAATTAGACGCAACGAAAGCAGTCGCCTTTGATTTAACAGCAGCTTGTTCTGGTTTCTTATTTGGACTAGTTACAGCAGCCCAATTCATCAGAACTGGTGTTTATCAAAATGTACTGCTGATAGGAGCAGATATCCTCTCTCGGTGGGTAGATTGGCAAGATCGCCGCACTTGTGTATTGTTCGGTGATGGAGCAGGGGCGGTAATTCTACAAGCAAATAATAGCGATCGCTTATTAGGATTTTCCCTCAAAAGTGATGGTACTCAGAATCACCATCTTAACCTTGCCTATGAAGGTACAACCCAACAGGTAACACCAGATATTCACGTACCTAGAGGCACTTATCACCCCATCAGCATGAACGGCAAAGAAGTTTACCGCTTTGCCGTCCAAAAAGTACCAGAAGTTATAGACAAAGCTTTATTTGAAGCTCATCTTACCGTAGATAGAATAGATTGGCTAATCTTACATCAAGCAAATCAGCGCATTATTAATGCTGTAGCTGATCGCTTAAATATTCCTGATCATAAAGTTATCAGCAACGTTGCCCATTATGGAAATACTTCCGCTGCTTCTATTCCCCTAGCATTAGATGAAGCAGTAAGGCAAGGAAAAATCAAACCTAACGACATCATTGCTACCTCTGGCTTTGGTGCTGGACTCAGTTGGGGTGCAGCAATTTTTCAATGGGCAAGATAGGGATTGGGGACTGGGAACTGGGAACTGGGAGATGGAGAAGTAATTTTCCTAATACCCAATGACAAATAACTATTGACAAATGACTAAAACTGCATGGGTGTTTCCCGGACAAGGTTCGCAAGCCTTGGGTATGGGAACGGATTTATTAGAAATACCATCTGCCAAAAGAAGATTTGACCAAGCTGAGGCAATTTTGGGCTGGTCTGTGAGTGAAATTTGTCAGAATGACGAAGAACGACTATCACGCACACTCTACACACAGCCATGTTTATATGTGATAGAAAGTATTCTCGCTGATTTATTACGGGAACGGGGAAAAGAACCAAATTTGGTCGCCGGTCACAGTTTAGGAGAATACATTGCTCTTTATGTTGCTGGCGTTTTTGACTGGTCAACTGGCTTACAATTAGTCAAACGCCGGGCAGAAATTATGGATAATGCTGCTGGAGGTATGATGGCAGCTTTACTCAATTTTGACAGAGAACAATTAGAAAAAGTTATTTCCGAAACGACTGATGTAGTCTTGGCAAATGATAACAGTCCGGCACAAGTTGTTATTTCTGGGACTCCTGACGCTGTACAAGCTGTAATGTCCCAAGTGAAAGCTAAACGTGCTGTTCCTTTGAAAGTTTCTGGTGCATTTCATTCACATTTAATGACAGCAGCATCAGAGGAATTTCAAACAATTTTAGATGTAACAGTTTTTCAAACAGCAATTGTTCCCGTTGCCTCAAATGTAGACCCAGTTCCCGCAACTGATGCAGATATTTTAAAGCAGCGTTTAACTAAACAAATGACTGGTTCAGTCCGATGGCGAGAAATTGCTTTGGAATTCCCAGAAAATGGGATTGAAAAAGCAGTAGAAATAGGACCTGGTAACATTTTAACTGCTTTGATTAAGCGTACTGTTAACAGCGTAGGATTAAAGAATATTCGTAATACTGGGGAGTTACCACATTAGGTAAAATCAATTCACAATATAATATCTGTAAGAGCAATTTCTTTTTTTGATGCATCCTACACATTGGATACTTTTTATTTGGAAGTCCTGTATTGGGACTTAAAGGTTTAAGTCCCACTTTTTTCGAAAATGAAAAACTCTCTAATGACGTAGACCAGAATACAAACTTATTCAACAGTTATTTAACTTGACCAAATTCGTGTTCTACGTCTGCCATGTTGTCATATTCTCGCTCTGGCATCTCTTGCAGAATTTCAATTATCTCCTGATTTGCATTGTTGTCCCTGGCATGGTTGACCAGTTTCTGTTTATTAGCAGGAAAATCTATGCCACTGAGACTTCTGGAAATATCAATCGCTGATACTGCCATAACTTACCTCTTCATAAATTATTTATTGGTTATTTAACATCTAGGCTATTGATATTCACTCCCTAAAATTCTCTAGCTAGGGATGTATCTTCTGATCCAGAAGTGTTGAATATTTAGCATATCTGTGAGGGGAGGGAATAGGAAATAAGGAATAGGAAAATAGTTATTACCAGTAATTAGGCGGACTTGATATTATTTTGGATGTATTTTATTTCAAATAAATTTGTGCAATTTACTTACAATAAAACAGTGCTATCACCACTGAATAGCCTATTCACAGCCTAAATTCTCCTCTGTGGGGTGACTAACCCGGATTTCTCACAAGCAGTAAAAAATAAATTTACATGACCTGATGTGAGACTAAATTTTGATACATCATCAATCAAAACTGAATCGCAGAGATAAATTAAATATAAAATCGCATTTATAAAGCTAAAAAAGTCACTATCTTTTTATTGGTAGTAAAATCAAAATGCTCTGTTCATAAAATTAAGCATGACAAAACAAGACTTGAATCAACCCAAGGGCGAACTATGATTACTTAGAAATAAGTAAAAGGCAATTTAACTTCAAATTAAGCAGTATTAGTGAGCATTATTAAGCGTCTATGAGCAGTAGCAAAGATATGTCTGTATGGGCAAGAACTAGTAATCGCAATTAAAATGGGACGTGTACTTACAGTAATCAAAGCTCCTAACTTCAATAATTTGGTACGAATAGTCCCAACAGTAGCATTTTGTAATTCGGTTTTAGCTAAACATTTTTGACCCAAGGCATTGAGCAAAACCTAAGCTATAGAAGAGAACCATAAACCTAATTGATTTACCGTAAATGTATGGTTGCTTGTTCTATCACTAAAAAGTTCTAATTGTTGTTCTTTAAAACGATTTTCCATCTCCCCTCGCTGACAATATTTTTGTCTATATAGTTGACTAGGAGGTACTTTCTTAGTAGAAAGTGAAGTTACAACAAAACGAACATTAGTCCCTTTTACTCCATATTCAACTTTAAAAACAACACGACGACTACGGCTCCAAGATTCACGAGCTTTATAGTCTAAAGATTTATAGCAAATTGAGTTATTAATCAAGTCACCAGCAAATTCTGCAAGTTCTTCATCTGGTTTAAACATAGTTTCTAAGAATGAAACTACTGTTGATAGTTTTTACTCAAACTCAAGGGATACTCTACTTTGAGTCTTTCTAGTCATCCCAATTAAACGACTATTTTGCGCCAATCCAAAAACATAATCCACACCCATTTGGGATTCACACCATGTCATGATATCGTCTCTAGAATAAGCACTATCTCCACCTACTAAGATCTCAACATTCTTCCATTGTTGACCTATTTATTTAATCACTCCTTGTAGTTCTGATAATGTCCCAAATGCTGGGTCTACGTTTGAAGGGTGAAGTTTGGCTGCTAATAGATGTTTTCCACAGAAAACATAAAGTGGACCATAGCATTATCCCCCATCATAAGTATTGAAGAGAACTTGCTCCTGATAGCCGTGTACTAAGTCATCAGTTACATCTAAATCCAAAACAATTTATCTTGTTTCTTTGGCGTAAGATTCTAGAAATATTTTGACAAGTAAGCTTTCAATTTCTGATGGAGAATGCCAGATTTCATGGTACCCGCTGTCTGCTCCTTGTTCCACATCTTCAGGACAATGTTCCAGGGGATTTAATGTACTCTTTCCTGCCAATGTTGCAGGTTCATTCTCTACTCCAATCCTTTTTGCTAATGCTATAGCAAACATCTGGTCATGACGTAATTATTCGTGGTCATTCAAGTCTTCATACCCCATGACCAACCCGTATATTCTTTGTTTAATTAAGCTCTCTATTGAATGGTCAATCCGATTTGGCTTTCGCTAATCTTGGAAACATTGTGCAAACTGTGATGTGATTTGCAATTTTCTGTCTATTTCAGCAATTAAGCTGAATCCTGCATCTGCTCTTACTTGTCCACCCTGGAAATTGACTATGACTGGCAGCCATTTTCGTTGCTCAAATTTCAACTGTTTTGGTATACAATCTGTTGAAGATGGGGTCATGGTTTACAACTGCTGAAATGCTTGCTATATATACATCCTCGCAGTCTTTAACCCCTTTTTTTTATCTTTTTGTGAGAAATCCGGGACTAAAAACGATCACCATAGCTTATGCTAAATTTTAGTCTCTTTGAAATTATCCTCAGTGACCAGAGAACGCGAACCTTTAATTAGTTGGGTACTTTACCACACCTTTAAGTGGTCATTGCTTAGTCCCATGCTGCACACTTATTTTCGGATAAAAATTCATGGCGTGGAAAAAATCCCTCAAAAGGGTCCAGTGCTAGTAGTTAGCAACCACGCAAGTTACTTTGATCCCCCAATTATTTCTAATTGTGTACGTCGTCCAGTCGCTTACATGGCTAAGGAAGAATTGTTTAAAGTCCCTGTGTTAGCACAAATAATTAAAATATATGGTGCTTATCCAGTCAGTCGGGGTACAGCTGATCGCAATGCTATCCGTGCTGCTTTAGAATGTCTTGATAAGGGTTGGGCCGTGGGTGTATTTTTAGAAGGTACTCGTACCCCTGATGGTCGCATTACTGACCCCAAAAAAGGCGCAGCACTAATAGCTGGTAAGGCAAAAGTACCTTTTTTACCCGTCAGTTTGTGGGGTACTGACAAGATATTACAACCAGGTTCTGCAATTCCCCATGCAGTTTCCATTACTGTCAGAATTGGTAAACTAATTGATCCTCCCAATTCTACTAGTAAATCAGAATTAGAAGCAGTAACACAAAAATGTGCAACTGTAATTAATGAAATGCATGATTTAGGACGATAATAGCAATTTGTAAGACTTCAGGAGTCAGGAGTCACAATTTTTGAGAAATTGGTTAATTATAAAGTAGATATTTTTGGCGTTAGCCTGAAAAAGCTGACTCCTAATGGCTGTTCGCGTAGAGTGCCGTTAGGCATGAGCTGAATGCTTACAGCAATTTCAGATTTTGGATCATGAATTCTTATAGTGCAAACAGAATTTATATACTAAGGAATATGCTTTAAGGATGTAGCGAACAATTCTGGAACTGTATATATTTGAACTTCAGCACTATAAAGGCTTGCTGAAGAAGTTGTTCGTGACGATTAGGAGTCAGGAGTTAGGAGGAACAAGTGGAGGATTTAGAATCGTCTAAAATCTGAAGAAGTGTTGGAGTTTTCATGGTATCAAGGCTTATTTGCTGCATCTTATCCACCTTAAATAACCCTTAAACTATATGATTTATCTAGATTTTTCGTTTCTTCAGCACTATAGTTATAAAATATAAAAACTGAGTAAATGATTTAGCCTTAGTCCGCTTTTTACTCTTAACTTTTGTTTAAGTCCCGATAGTAAGAGTTCTAAAGATGATACCAGGCATAGGTCCAACATTAGGAGTTAGTACAATTACTTTAATTATTTTAGCGCAAAACACTTGGTTATCATTAAAAGTATTGATAGCTTGTATAATTCTCCAGCAAATTCAAGATAACTTAATTGCACCACGAGTTATACAAGGAATAATGAACCTTAAGCCAGTAGTAGTATTTTTTTCTTTACTAGTTGGTGCTGGACTGGCAGGTTTATTAGGGGTTTTTATATCTATTCCTATTGGTGGAATAGTTGTAGCTCTATTGGAATTTGAAGAAATGAAATCAGATATCTAGTTATTCGTGATTGGAAATACGAGTTTTTAGATTACGAATTATTTTACTCAAGTGTATAAATCATGTATCATCAGATTATAAAAGCAAAAATCGAAAATTATGTCTGATTTAAGATCAGAACTAACACAAAACATGGATGAAGCAGAATGGGATTGGTTAATTCCCCATGCACAAAGAGATGCAATAATTGTGGTAGCAGATGGGTTGGATTTGTTGGATGTGGGAGTTGCAATCGCTAGTGATAATATTCCCTCTGTCCAAAATTGGATTGATGAACAGTTATTGGTTAAACCCACACCAGAACAGTTGGGAGAGTGGAATAGCGATCACACCAAGCGGTTTAATGCCCTCATCGTTGAACCTTACGTCTTGGTGCAAGAAAAAGCCGTTTTATCACAGGACAACCCCATTACCAACTGGCCAAGGAATATCTAGAGTAATTATTAGCACGTCTAGGTAATGTCACAACCACTCAAGATGTAAAAAGCGAAGTTCAGGAAATATATGTTTGGTTTGTGCCGACAACATCATCACCTGAAAATTCAGAATAGTAATGTCAGTGAAGAAGACAGGGAGTTAATCATGAGTTTATCACCAGCATATCTCAAACAACGGGAAGAGTGGTGACAAGAGGGAATAGAAGAAGGAGGACAAGAAGGACAGCGTTTGATGGTAGAGAGTTTGTTAGTAGCGCGTTTTGCTTCTTTAGATGAGAAGTTATCTCTTACTGTGAGTCCGATGATGGAACTTTAGAGATGATTTATAAAGTAAATGTTGAGGAGACAAGAGGAAGTAGCATAATTCTAGTCATAAGAGCATATATAGCCCCTTCCCTCATTTGTGTTAAACGCTCATAATCCTTGCTTAGACGATGATATTGGTTAAACCACCCAAATGTTCTTTCTACTACCCAGGGTTGTGGTAAAACTTTAAATTCTTGCTCAGTAGGTCCTATGACTTCAACATGAGCTTAAATCATGAACCAAACTGCAAGTGCAAATTTATCACCGTCATAACCGGAATCAACCCATAAAACTTGGACTTTTTCCAATAATTCTGTGGGTTCTTCTAGCAGTTCCATTAGTGCATAGGCAGCAAGTATTCGTTCTGGGGCATTTGCTTCACTAACAAAAAGTTTCAACACAAGTCCCAGGCTATCAACTAAACTTTGCCCCTTTCTTCCTTTTACCTTTTTATATCCGTCAAAACTATACACATCCCCTTTTTTTGGTCAGTGTTGACCGACTGACTGTCTGCAGCGAGCGCGGTAGGTTGTGTTGATTTACCTAATTTCGAGCGAACTTGACCACCCAATGTATGGTTGAATTTTTCCCAAACCCCATGGCCCTGCCATTTACTGTAATAGCTATATACCGTTGACCTTGGCGGGAAGTCACCTGGAAGCATATTCCATTGACATCCAGTTTTCAAATGATAATAGATGGAATTACATATTTCACCTATATCTGTTGTGGGTAGATGCCCTCCTTCTTTGGCTGGTGGAATCAATGGGGCCAGGATTTCCCACTCTATATCAGTTAAGTCTGTGGGGTAAGACTTTCGTTCCATGATTAGCTATGTAAATACACTACATTTTATGTATCCTATCCTTCCAACATTCCTTTTCTACTCCCCTTTACATTTACTTTATCAATAGCCTCTTATCTGACAGAAAGAACTCATTTATTACTCAACTTATCTAATCTTTCCTGTGAGGAATTATGAACTAGATTTAAAATTGATTTAAATCAGGTTCTATTTGGAAGAAATTAACAACTCTTCGATTAAGGTTGCACACAAAAATACAAAGGGACAAATGGAGGTTGGGTTGAGGGATGAAACCCAACATCATCAATGCTTTTGTTGGATTGCGCTGTCGCTTAACTCAACCTACTTTAATCTTAATCACTGTCATATCCTACCTCATTATTTGTGGAACTTAGAAAATCTGACTAACTATCATAACCAGTATTTTCTTGTAACCAGTTTTCTAAATCAACCATAGCAGAAAAATCAAAGATACTTTCTCCTAATGTTTCTAATTGAAGGATTGATAACTGGCGAATTTTCGGTGCAATTTCTGTATCTAGATTACCAAAATACTTTGCTCATAAGCGAATAACTAAATTAGCTTCACCTCTCAATTTACCTCTCAATTTACCTCGTTGTTATCCTTCCTTAAGAATTGCTTGATACCAGGGTGATTCTCTTAATACTGTCATATCCCACCTCATGATTTGTTGAACTATTCGTATTTCTAGGATAAATGATACAAAAAATGATAATAATGGTTCTAACTCCCTTAACTGTTCATTTTCTCGAAGTTTAAGGACTGCTTTTCTCACAACTGCTTCTTCGGCACCTCCTTTGAGAATTGGCACAAATGGTAGTAAACTTGCTAAATTTTCTTGAAAGACTGAACTAGTGTGACTTGAACCATAAGTTGAGCCAAATGCTGAATCATAAAATGACCAAGAGGTAACGCAAAATCAAGTATTTTAGCCAAAGACGATATCAACCTCTGCATCAGATCATGAGGCAGAGTTAATTTTTTGCACCATAATATAAGCCTGAGTTTAAAAAACCCTGTCGGGCAAAACTTGAAATAAACAACCCTCAAAAAACAGCATAGTTATTAACCTTCATGCCAAGATATAGTTCAAAATTACCATTATATAATTTAAAACATTGTTTTTCTAAGAATTGAGTCTAGCTATTATATTTTATGTAGAGAGATCGTTCTGGAATGGTCTTCACTGAATAAATAAAAATGATAATCATCATATAAAGTCATGTATGAATTACAGGTCAAGCAATCATTCTAGCTTATAAATGATTATTATTCCCTATTAAATAACCCATTTGTAAGAATGAAGCATAAGCTGGACATCTAGATTTTGAAACATAAGTTGAGCAAAAAGCTTAATTGATGTTTCAAGTCATAGTAATCCTCAGCAAATAAAGAAATGTAATAATCTCTTTCTACTAACTCGATTAAATCGCTGATTTTACTCAGAGGGAGTGATCGCTTTTGGTATTTGTTGTAATTATCAGTAAAGTAGCGTAACTCTACGTAATTACCTGAAACTGCCTTCAGGTCAAGGTGAAGAATCTGCACGTGATGATTCTAATATTTAAGATTCTAAAATTTGGCTAATTTGCTTAATTGTGGCATTTTATAGTAGAAATCGTCTACCCTTGCGTCCAACAATCAATCAGGACTTTGGCAATTTTTTATCTGACTACTTCTGTTTATACTTGTGATCCCATTTGGCAATTTGTTCAATGATCGCAATCCTCCCACCAACTAAACCAACTATAAATAGGTAGACACAAATAAACATAAATATGTAACAAAATGTAATTGACTTGAAACTGTTGGGATTGCTCGATTCCGCCTTGCTGCATTCACCATGACATAGTTATAAATTTTTCCGCCCACCTACTTCGTTGCAACTGTAGTTATGATTGGTTCTTTTTTCACATCTTCCAAATCTACTGCATAGTTACCAGTCATACCTTCTATTGCTAAGAGTTCATCAGTAGCTGTGATCAGATTTTCATCTTCAATAGAAAATTTAATGTCTGTCATAAATTTACCTAAGTAAATCACTTAATTATCACAATACAATTGTGGGATTAAGTAGAAAGGTGCGAAAAAATACAAGTATGTAACAAAAAGTAAAGTTGCCTAAACACCTCTTCCCTCCTACCTCCTGCCTTGTAATAACGACAATTTCTAACACTACCTACTTAGAGGCAAAGCCTCTGTAATGGCATACCCAGCCAGAGACTGGCAACAAGATAATACTGTTTAAAAAACTCTGCCTCGCGTTCCAGCCTCCGAGATTTCATTTCTAGTCTAGGCAGAGGCTAGGAAAAAGGAACAGATATAATGTTTCAAGGTACTTTGGGATAAATTATTGATGTACTTCCAAAGTATTTAGGCTCATGAAAGTATCACTAGAGCTACCGGACATTGTAGATATCGACCAACGGTACTTGATGGAAGCACTGGTAGCCATGCGTTATTTCAGAGGTAAACTTTCAGAACATCAAGCTTGTCAAATACTGAATATCAGTCGTCGAGCTTTTGCAGAAATGCTACCCCCATATGGTGTTTCAATTTGTGTGGATAGTGAAGAAAATTGAAACATTGAGTTGAGTGTGTGAGCAATAAACCCTCCATTGTTAGTGATACTCGACCTCTAATTACTCTAGAGAGACTTAGTGATGGGTATAACTTCATTGGCAAGATATATGATCGAATCTAGTACCAACAGTTGTGACTCAAGAAATCTCTCGAGGTGAGTTCTCGAGTTGGAATGCTTATAAGCAACATTATGGAATTCATGATTTGATTGAAGTGATTGATCCTATTTCAAATAACATCTTATCTACGCTTCAATTACTTGATGAAGCAGAAGAAAAAGCTATTCAGTTGCCTTATGAGCAAAATTTACCTTTGTTAATTGAGTAAGAAAAAGGTCGTAATGTAACTCAGAATTTAGGTTTACAAATTTCAGGAATTGCTGGAGAAATACTCAAAGCCTATGGACAGGAGATTATTGAAGTTGTGGAAGTGAAACAAAAACTACAAGAGTTGCTACAAGTAGGGCGTATAGGCAGAAAAATATATATTGGTGTAATGGCAACAATTCAGGAATCAAAATACTGGATTAAACGCCAGAAGATTACTACCATGATTTTTTGCTGTACTGACACTAAAAAAACTTCACCCTGGAAAATTTAGCTTTCTAGCGGCTAGAATTGTTACGATGATTTCAGATTAGATGTTGAAGCCTTGATCCAGTCTGAAACCTTAGAACTACTAGAATGGCATCGCCTCTGCCAGCACCTTTCCACCTTTGCGGCAACTAAGTTAGGGGCGATAGTTGCCCGTGCCTTGCCGATACCGACAACTCTAGAGGAAAGTAAAGAGTTGTTAGCACAAACCAAAGAAGTCTATCAACTGGAAAGCCTGCTGACAAAAGGGTTATCCTTTGAGGGCATTCAAGATATTGGTGATTCCCTAGAACGTGCAGAACTACAAGGGATTTTGTCTGGTGAGGAACTTTTGGCTATCGCTACCACCCTCGCTGGTGCAAGAAATTTACGTCGGTTAATTGACAATCAGGAAGATATACCAATTTTCGCTGAGTTAGTTGCCGAATTACGAACTTACCCGGAATTAGAGCAGGAAATTCACCGTTGTATTGATGAACGAGCACAAGTTACAGACCGCGCTAGTCAAAAATTAGGAGAGATTCGGGAATATTTGCGGAAATCACGTGGTCAAATTACCCAAAAACTGCACAATATCATTCAAGCAAAATCGGGAGCATTACAAGAACCTATTATCACTCAACGGGGTAGTCGCTATGTTATCCCCGTAAAAGCACCACAAAAAGATGCAGTTCCTGGTATTGTTCACGATACATCCACTAGTGGTGCAACTTTGTATATAGAACCTAATAGCATTGTGTCAATGGGCAACCAACTGCGCCAAGCTATTAGAAGAGAACAGGCCGAAGAAGAAGCCATTCGTCGCAGTTTAACAGAGCAAGTCGCCGCAGTTAAACCCGATTTAGAAAAGTTATTAGCAATTGTCACTACTTTAGATATAGCTACAGCTAAAGCTAGGTATAGTTTCTGGATAGGTGCTAATCCACCCCGGTTTGTAAATCGTCAAGAACAGCAAATAATTACCCTGCGGCAATTACGCCATCCCCTGTTAGTTTGGCAACAACACCATGAACAGGGACATCCAGTAATTCCTGTTGATTTATTAATTAGTCCCCACATAAAAGTCGTCACAATTACTGGACCCAATACTGGTGGTAAAACTGTAACGTTAAGAACCTTGGGATTAGCAGCTTTAATGGCCAAAGTGGGCTTATTTGTTCCCGCCCGTGAACCAGTCGAGATTCCTTGGTTTGACCAGGTTTTAGCCGATATTGGGGATGAACAATCTTTACAACAAAGTTTATCAACATTTTCCGGGCATATTCGCCGTATTAGTCGGATTCTAAATGCTTTAGGCACTGGGGATCGGGGAGTCGGGACTAGGGACTGGGAGATGGGGGAGATGAGAGGAGATGGGGGAGATGGGGAAGGAATTTTCCTAATGCCCAATGCCCAATGCACCATGCCCAACTCCCTAGTCTTACTTGATGAAGTGGGTGCGGGTACTGATCCGGTAGAAGGTAGTGCATTAGCGATCGCTCTTTTACAATATCTCGCTGATCATGCCCAATTAACCATTGCTACCACGCACTTTGGGGAATTGAAAGCTTTGAAATATGAGGATATTCGCTTTGAAAACGCCTCAGTAGAATTTAATGACGCTACCCTTTCACCAACCTATCGGTTATTGTGGGGTATTCCTGGACGTTCCAACGCCTTAGCCATTGCCTTGCGTCTGGGATTAAAACCAGAAGTGGTAGAAGCTGCAAAAAGTCAAGTAGGAGAAGCCACGGACGAAGTTAATCAAGTAATTGCAGGGTTAGAAGCACAGCGGCGCAGTCAGGAAACCAAAGCGGCGGAAGCGCAAGAATTATTACGTCAAGCCGAAAAATTATACAAAGAAGTTTCCCAAAAAGCCACAGCTTTACAAGAACGAGAAAAAGATTTGCGTGCTTCCCAAGAAGTAGCAGTACAGCAAGCAATCATCCAAGCTAAAGGAGAAATTGCCGAAGTTATTCGCCGTTTGCAACAAGGAAAACCCACCGCCCAACATGCCCAGGAAGCAACTAGTAAGTTAAGTGAAATTGCGGAGAGATATCAACCCACTCCACCACCCAAACCCAAACCAGGGTTTATGCCCAA
Organism: 'Nostoc azollae' 0708; assembly: GCF_000196515.1. NCBI lineage: Bacteria > Bacillati > Cyanobacteriota > Cyanophyceae > Nostocales > Nostocaceae > Trichormus > Trichormus azollae. Next base: position 2,078,375 of record NC_014248.1, on the reverse strand, counting down.
AGTAGGAGATCGCATCCGTATTCGTAAACTAGGGCAAACCGCGGAAGTGTTAACAGCCCCTAATACAGATGGAGAATTCAGTGTGCGCTTTGGCATCATGAAAATGATGGTGCAATTACAAGACATAGAGTCCTTAGAAGGACAGAAACCAGAACCCATTGCTAAACCGAAACCAGCACCAGCCGTTACCACACCACCAGCACCAGCTTTAGCTATTCGTACCTCGAGAAATACCGTTGATTTGCGCGGAAAAAGGGTAGTTGATGCCGAATATATCTTAGAAAAAGCGATTTCCGAGGCTGATGGACCTTTATGGATTATTCATGGATATGGTACAGGTAAGTTAAAGCAAGGAGTTCACGCTTTTTTGCATCAACATCCCAGAGTCAGCCACCACGAACCCGCAGAACAAGCAGATGGCGGGACTGGTGTCACAATTGCTCATGTGGAATAGGTGACAAGTCATAGGTAAGTCAGCGCGGTCTTGGAGTTTCCCAAAGACCGCGCTGACTTATCGCTAAAGCGTTCGGGTAGCATGCCGGAGCCATCACCCTTAGGGTGACAGAGAAAAATATCTTAGCTTCCACCTTCTAGCTCCTGTTTGCTAGCTCCTACCTTCTGCCTTCCAAAATGGTATAACTATGGAAAACCAATAATTTTTCTGCTTCTTTCGTTTCAAAATGGGTAACAGTAACAGCCTCTATTCGCCGGATCACCTATGCTAAAAGTTATGCAATCGGCCGCTAATTCAGCCACACCCAATTCCCAGTGGGACGATTTAACTAAGTTTCCGACCCCAAATTCAGTTCAATGGGATAATATCAAAACCCAGTTAGATTTGGTACTGTTGGCGCTAGAAACTTTAACTGGACTTGGTTCTGATGCTATGCTTTCGGCGGCGATTAGTTTAAATTTAGAGACGAAAGTCCCTGATCGAGTAGCTTTATGGCGACTACGCCAGTCTAATCCTATACGCAAAGGTCAAGGAGGGCGAAAGAAACTAGATGTAGAGGAAGCGCGATCACTAGTTCTGATTACTTGTTATCTTGCCAAACAGCACCAAGAATTAATTCGTCGTGCCGTAGGGCTATTAGAAAATATAGCAGCAAAAAATCAAGAACCCCATCAGAATTCTTTACTGGGAGATTATATTGATGCTTTCTGCAATGCCTATCAAGAGCGCATGGAAGAAGATAAAATAGTCTCCACAGAGTTGCTGACTAACTTAGCATTAAAACTGATGGTAGACTTGCTTTTTTATAGCGCCTCTGGTGGACATCGGCAATTGTGGTTAGCACTAATAGACCGTTCCACAAAACAAGTTTAGATTTTCAATTGGAGATTTTAAATTACTAATCAAAAATCAAAAATCAAAAATCAAAAATTTATCTTTGTCCCCCTTGCAATTCCAGCTATGCCCAGACCAAATTCTGTCATTCGTCGCTACACACCCCCTACTTGCACACTAGAAATACTGGCGCACAGTTCACCTTTATCAAAGTGGATGGGGCAAACTGTCATTAAGCAATTGCGTTTTCAGTTGCATTTCCATGATCCGACACTACCAGAAGAAAGTAAAGTACCAGTTCAGGGCGATCAGGATCAGCTAGAAGCTTTATGTCATGCTGTAACCCATTACAGGCAAAAACTCTTACAACAATCAGCAGATAGTTTTTGTTTCAATTTGTTAGAACCGCAAAGATCAAATACAGCATGTGAACAAACAGAATTAAATGAAGTTGCCTCCACTTCACCATTACCTAAAACCACAGATACTTCTAGTATGAGCATTATAGAGGCAACCATTTATGTAGAATCCAGTGATCATTTAACTCATAAACTATTTCTTGGTTCTCTTGGTAACGCCATATCTAGTCCTGTAATTCAACTTACTTTATTACAATTATTTGATTTGGCAAATGCTTTAGATGAATACTCAACTGATGTCATCACATTACCAAATCTCAAAGGTGATAGTTCTTTTCCCAGTGTGCCAAGTTGGACACCAATAGCTGCAATATTAGTATTAGCTCTGGGTTTAACTCCCTTAACCTGGCATTATGCTAATAACATCAGGCAAAATAACGAGCAAACAGCCAAAAAACCAGCTTCAACGGCCGATCAAATTGCTCTTGAATCTTCTCCCTCTTTAAATAATCCGCCAACAGGAATTAACACTTCTGGTAATTTGCCTACTCCGCCAAGCAATACTGCGGCGCTACAAATCCCCAATTTAGATCCCCCTCCTCCACCGGCTGATCCAAGTTTAACCTCCAATCCTCTGGATTTTCCTAATGCAACTGTCCCAGCAACAAATCCAATATTACCGAAAAATCTGACGATACCGCAAACTAACAAGCCTGTTATTTCCAGTAATTTAGGACTACCATTATCCACACAAGCGAATGTTCCACAAAACGGCACAAGGGTGATTACCCAAAGTGGTATTAATTCTACCAATCGTCAAGATTTATCTCTGACAGATATCAGTAGTGTCTCTAATATCCGTCCGTCTGTTACTACTTTACCTAATGAGATTCAAGCTCAAACTTCTGCTCCCGTAACTTCTCAACCAGACTCACAGCAATTAGGTAAAATAGCTGATTCCTCTGTTACAACTTCTTCTCTAGCAACTGATGATAATTTAGTAACAAAATTGCGATCTGCAAGAAACTCCTCCTTACCGACAGATGTAGCGGTTAAGGAAAATACATTATTTGATATACCTCAAGTAGCCGAAGCTAGGGAATATTTGCAAAAGCGTTGGCAGCCTCCTACTGGATTTTCCCAAACATTGGAGTATAGTTTGATGTTGGGTGTTGATGGTTCTGTTGAACGCATTTTGCCATTAAATCGAGCCGCCAGAGAATACGTTAATAGCACTGGCATTCCAGAAATTGGTAAAACTTTTGTTTCTACTAATAAATCTGGGCGAAATATTAAACTCAGAGCAGTTTTTAGTCCAGATGGTAAGGTACAAACTTTTCCAGAAACACCGTAAACTCTCAAGAAACACATTTTATAACCCTTGACAAGGAAGTATTTCAGATTGAAAATCTGAACGTGTTTCTTTCATATATTGCGGGAGCGTAAACCTTGCTCGTGGGAGGCTCATATCTTCCACCTCGAAATAGAGATGTCAAAACCACAACTATGTGCAAGGGGAGCCAGTATTAAATATTAAGTAAAAGACGAGACACAGCAATTTGAGGAATGAAGCATTCAAGGAAAGTAAGTTTTTTTGGGCTGCGATTATCCAAAACATAATTTTTATTAGTGAAAGAATTGAAAAAAGATGTGTTTCTGAAAAATCGCCATGAAAAGACACAAAAAAGCCCTAAGAGAAGAGTAGAAAGATTCATAACTGCAAAAGAAATAGGAATTGTAGTTAAAGAAGTATGAGAAAGTTTAGCCATCACTGTCCCAAGGCTAAATCTTCGTTTAGCTTGTCCGAATTTACCCTCGATACAGTTACGAATTCTCTCGTCCTTTCAACCTTATTTCTTTTTTTCTTTACTGACGTCTTTAGGTGGTCTTCCTTTGAGAAGACCACTGATTCTAATACCTCTTTCTTTATACCAAGCACAGTTGTCTCTATGCCGATAAGTTTTATCAACATAAACTAATTCAGGATAAGAACCCATCTAGGTTTTGAATGCTTCAACTTGTGATTTCAAATCTCCTGATTCGTTAAAACTATCCCAACTGATGCGGTCTAAAAATACATAGCCGTCAAAACAAAGAGCTGAAAACTTTACCCCAAACTCTACGGCTGTTCCTACTTTTCCACGGACAATCGGACGAATGTGTGGTTAACTTAAACTGACAATCCGGTCTTCTATACTCTGTTTTGTATTTTTATATAACCACAGTTGTTGATGATAAACTTCTGCTAAGACTAGCAACATCTTATTATTGCCTATTACTCAGTTTTACGAGTGACGCACCCAAATCTATTAGTTGCTGAGTGTGAGCTAAGTATCTTTTGATATATTGCGGTTGCCTTTTGATAGCATTGCTTCTTTTTTTAAAGCTTTTTTTCTTTTTTTAGCTACTACTGAATAATTTTTTCTCGCTATCTTCCTGTAGGTTTTCGGTTTATTTATGTTTTTGACTTCCAGGGAGTTATATAATGTATCTATAGTTTTTTCTGTTTGCTTTCTTGCTTGATATAATAATCCTAAGTCTGTTGGATAACTGATATCTGCTGGCGCACAACTGGTATCTAATATTAATTTCCCTCGATTGGTAGACTCACTTTTTGAATCTTCTGTTTCTGACTTTTTTGAGTTTACTTCCTCCTCTTTTATTTCTAACCCCTGTTTGAGAATTTCTTGATTCAATTTGTTGACTAATTTTACATCTATTCTTTCTCGAAAGTGAACTAGCATGGAAGCATCAAATAGAGCTGGGTTACTATAGGCTAACATTACTATCAACTATTGCAGATAGGGATTCTCCCTCATTTGTTTTACTGTTTTTCTATCACCTATTCCTAATTTCTCTTTGATTATTAATGCTCCCAACGCCATCCTAAATATTTTGCCTGGTACCCCTATTTATTCTGAAAATATGGCTGCATATTCTCCTTCAAATTCTGACCAATGTATCATCTGTGCCATGATTATCCAGCGGTTATCTGGTGCTAGTTTCCCACCAAAGGGTAGTTCAAAGTTGTCTGGCGCTGTTTCTTATTCTTGCGCTTTTCGATATATCTTAATACAGCTTTATCCAAGGGGTTTTACCTATTTTAACTCGTTTCTTTGCAGTTTTTTCACTTTTTATACCCCGAATCTCTTAATTTATCCAGGTTTTTCGTTTATATGGCTTAACGCCACGCTACGCTATCAGCAAGTCCTAAATAAAAATTACTACTATTAAATTAGATATTACAGTTAATAAACACCACTAAGTACAAAGTTTCGGTTCTTAGGTTTTTTTTATAGAAAACCTGGTTAAAAATTATTAGACCTCTTGCAGAATTAATTTTATTTATGTTTAAATTCCATTTATTTTATTAAAATCGGTCGTTTATCTTTGTTTTAGCCAAAAGTTAGAGCGACAGGGTTATGTTTGAATTAGTGAGCCCAAAGAACACCAAAAATACATAAAATCTAAAACTCTCTATCATACCACATAAACAATTTTGTAATAGGTCTGTTGTGTATTACTCCTTATTGAGAAGGCATCTGAATAAATTTTCCTATCCAAAATTTGTTTTTTTATAGATAACTGTAATTTTTTACTCTTCTTTCATGACTTCACTTCCGTAGTAAACGATTGTGACAGTTAAGAGTGCGAAATGTTGGTTCTTAGCACTGCATTAAATTTGACTGAAAGTGCGTTAGCCAAAAAGAGGGGAATATGCAAAGCTCTCAAAAAGATAGCACTGCTTGGATTATTTAAACATGGGCAGCTTTTCTCATTTCTATTTCTATGACAACTTTTAGTGTTGTCAATTTGCCTGTTGATAACTGGATAAAAGGTTTTATGGGCATGGGTTTAGCTTTCTTTATCGGTTCAACTTTCACCTTGGCTAAAACCACTAGAGATTTGCATGAATCTAAAAAATTAACTTCCAGAATTGACGAGGGAAAAGTTGAGAATTTGCTGTCTCAAGATGATCCTCTAACGCTGAAATAGTTGGTAATTAGGGAAGGTTTACTTTTCTCCTAACTACCAGGTTGTGTTTTTAATCTGAGATTATCTCGCTCGCTTCTAGTTCATCTGTAGTTTCTTTTACCCTGCGGATGGGTAAATTAGCGATTAAGGCTGTTGTGCGTTGGTTACTTTCTAGGGAAAACTCTAAGCCGTCTGTTTCAATTTCCACGTAGCGACAGACTATTGCCAAAATTTCTTGGCGCATTTTTTCCAAAGTTTGGGGGTCTAAGTCGGCGCGGTCGTGGGCTATGACTACTTGCAGCCGACGTTTAACTTGAGTGCGACTGGTGTCAGGTATGCGAACAAACAGTTTTTCTAAAAGTTCAAGGATCATTGCGGGTAGGTCTAAGGCGAAAACTGGAAAATAAGTTAAACAATCTTTGTCCACAACAATTTCCGCAAGCGAGAAAAGATGTTGTCGTTGGGTGAGTCAAGCTCAAGAAATTCAACAGTTTGCCCTTCTAACCTGCGAGCAATGTTTTCAAAGGCTAAGGCAGCTATTGAGGGGGTGTCTGATAATACTAAAGGTTCACCACGGTTGGTAGATACTATTACACGCTCGTCGTCAGGGATTACCCCAATTAAGGGGATGGCGAGAAGTTCCTGAACATCCTGCACAGACATCATATCATTTGCCTGTACCATTGCAGGTCTGATCCGATTAATTATTAAATGAATCTTGTTGACACCTTGTGCTTCTAGTAAGCCCACTACTCGGTCAGCATCGCGGACTGCAGAAATTTCTGGGGTGGTTACAATTAGGGCTTCTTTGGCTGGGGCGATCGCATTTTTAAACCCCATTTCAATGCCTGCGGGGCTATCAATCAGTATATACTGGTATTTTTGTGCTAGTGCATTTACCAGCAGTTTCATTTGGTCGGGAGTGACGGCATCTTTGCTACGATTTTGGGCAGCTGGTAGAAGTACAAGATTGGGTTGTCGCTTATCTTTTACCAAAGCTTGATCTAAACGACATTCTCTGGCTAAAACTTCTACGGCTGTGTAGACGATACGGTTTTCTAGTCCTAGCAGCAAATCTAAATTTCTGAGTCCAAAATCCGCATCAACTAGGGCGACTTGCCGACCTAGTTTGGCTAAAGCCATACCCAAATTTGCGGAAACTGTGGTTTTACCCACTCCTCCTTTACCGGAGGTAGTTACAATAATGCGAGTCATAAATAGGAATTGCGTTCTATTAGGCGTTGTGGAAATAATACTAAATATCTTAGAGGCTTTGATTAATTTTACTTAACTGATTGCGAGAAAAATCGGCTGCTTTAGAAATGCGAATTCCTTGAGTTGTAATGTGTGCTACTTCGGGCGAAAATTGTCTCAGTGATTTTTCTGGCGCTCTTGCTACTGCATCGGCGATTCGCAGTTGGGTTGGTTCCATTTGCAAAGCCATGATTATACACTCACGATTGCCTGTGGCTCCCGCATGAGCTACTCCCCGCAGCCGCCCCCATACAAGAATATCTCCATCTGCTACTACGATACCACCAGGATTGATATCTCCCAAAATAATCACTGTGCCAGGATGACGAATTTCTCCACCAGAACGCACTGTCATTTCTAGATACAGGGCATCTGCCAGAGCTTTGCGGGTAGCTTTAAGATCGGTAGTAAAGGATATTTGTAGTTGTATTTGTTCTACAGAATAACCTAACGTACAAGCTGCGATCGCTGTTTGCCTACGACTAGTCGCCACTGATTTTAGCTGAAGTTGGACTTCATTTAAAGTTTCTTCCAATTGTTGTAGTTGTCTGCTATCTAACAGGCGGTCTTGTGCAACTAGATGTACTATAGTGTTAGGTATCCGCAAGCGATCACTACCATTGAGGCGCTGCTTCATTTGTTGCCAAATTTCTGACCAACTTATTTCTGACCCAGGTACTTGAGATTCGGTTGGCAAAATTAATAACAGTCTTCCCTCTTCTGTTTTTAACTGGACTTGAATCTTATGGTTAATCTTTTCTTCTAATAATCCTAACTCATTATTACTTAGATCACTTAAGTCAGAATTATACCCAGTACTCGTACTAACAGCATTAGCTTGTAAATAAAGGAGAACTGAATTTAAATCAGCATTGGGGATAATAGAATTACTATCTGCATCATCAGTAGAATCTGCCTCTATATTGGCAGTTTTAGCAATATTTTCTTCTACATCAGCTTGTTTAGAAATGGATTTCCCACCAGGAAGTTGAGAATTTGAATCCTGTTGAAAATCATTTGAGGAGTTAGTAGAATCAGAATTCATTCGTAATTGGAAATAGGGAACAGGTGACAGGTGACAGGTGACAGTGATAAGTGATCACTGTTCACTGGTAACTGATAAATGATTATTTTGCCGTCAATCTTTCATAAATTGTACCTAATGCATCGGCGTTACCGACATTACCAGGAAAAAGTACCACTGGCAAGTTAGGAAACTGAGGATGATCAGATGGTGTAATTACCATTGAACAACCTGCTAAAATTTGACCCAGTAATCTGGCTGAAGTTAACGCTAATCCCGTACTCAAAACATCGTTGGAGGTAATCCCACCTTTGCTAATTAAAAATCCTATATCTGCTGGTAAACCCTGAACAATATCCATTAATAAAGCTGAAACTGTTGCCCCAAAGTCTAATCTAGTTTTGACATCTTGAAAGATCAATTCTTGACGACTCGTATAAATTACTGGTGTTTTTCCTGAATTATGTACTATCTTAATTTCTGCTAAACTTTCTTGCAGCAATTGGGCAGTTTGATCTTCTCCATGATCAAGTAATCTAGATACATTGATTTCAATTCCTACTGTTCCCTGGGTTTGTAATAAAGACTCTAATTGTTGAGTCGTTTTTCTAACGTGAGAACCAACTATGACTGCACCTGGTTTACCACCACGCACATATTTCCCCATATTTTCAGCGGCTATGGGTTGGGGAGGTAAGGCAGCTAAAGCTGTTAAAATACTAGCAGCCGAACGGAATAAAAAGCGTTTTCCTTGAGCTGCAGCTGTTAATATATCAACAGCAAAAGTGTTAAGGTCTATTTGGGTTTCTCCGTCTACAACTGCACACTGATTATCATGGAGTTGCAATAATTTCTCTAAACTACCACTACGAATATCTGCCAGTAAAAATTTAGTAACAGTATCTTCTTTGATGCGTCCTTTGGTTTTCTCTTCTACATATTTAGGCAGGTAGCTGTAATTGTAACCAAAGACAGAATCACGGGCAAATTCTGTTTCATGGACTGGGGTAGGAATACCATCAATAGTTAGATAATGGATGCTATCGCGGGTAATTCTTCCACCTTCGAAAAATGCCGGGACGAGAAAATGAGCATCAAATACTCCGAGTTCTTCAGCGATGACATCAGTTTCGATGGGATAATGTCCGCGTAAGGTGGAGTCAGAACGACTAACTACGAGAAAATCATCTATGTTTTCTGCTGCTAAGGCGATTTTTAGATTATGACAAACTTCTCTAGTGACTGTAGCAGCTGCTTCTGGTGTGAGTGATCGCGTATTAGTTAAAATAAAGAAAATGGGAGCATCATCTTTTAATCCTAAACGCAAAGTTTCCACATGCCAACGCATCAACAGTAAACAACTGTGGACGGTTTGACAACCTGTTGGATCATCATCTAAAACGATTATTTTGGGTTGGTTATTCATTTCATAAGTATGTAAATGGTGGTAAATATTCTACATCTAATGTGTAAGGGCAAGTTTGGGGAAAAAAATTTAAACCACTTTCTTTCTTGGCTTGTCCTGCTGCATCATTATATACTTCATCGAGCAGTTTTAACAGATAATTGTAGAAGTTTTTTGATTTAGTTAACTTCCTAATTTCTACTCTAAAACTATCAGTTTCTACTTCCCAATGGTTTTTACAGTCAGGAAGACTCCAATGCTGATACAATAGCAGATGTTTGAGAAGTTGCAGTAGATAAGGTTCCAGTTTCTATCTTTGTTCATTACCCAATGAAGAAATCTCCTCAATTAAATGCTCCCAATCAAGATTTCCTATATCTTGTGCTTGTAATTGTTGTAAAGTTGTTGCTAACCATTGGGGATAATCCTGTTCATAAAGAGTTTGACTCAATAATGTAGATATCATTTAGGATCCTCCTGATTGAATATACAGATTAAGGTTAAAGCATACAATTTGTTGGTTGAAAGAAATCTATGATTACACTTTTCTGAGTTTTCTGATTTCTGCTTGTACATCTAAAGCAATTTACAATGATTGGTTTAGCAGTCGTGCATATTCACCAGGTTGATTACTAACTTTTAAGGTTTGTAGATTGGCTAAATTATTTAGCACTAAATCTTGGTTATTAGCCAGCAGTTTTTCATTATCGCGCAAAATCCGTTCACTTCTTAAGCCACGAACTAAATCCTCTCCAATCAGTTGCAGTGCAGATATTAATATTACTTTGGGAGTTACCAGAGTTATTCAGTTGGTCGTTAATATCTATAGCTTGAACTACTACGTGATATTTATCAACTTCCTATAGGAGGATTTTTAATGCGTGGGGACAGATTTTTTCCGCCAGAGTGATCGCCCCACAATTACGGTAACGGGTACAATAATCAGTAATATAACGCCCAATTTGTTGGAAGATCCTAAGGTGGGTAAAATTATAAAAGCATAAATAAAGCCGATCATAATTGGTGTTAGTGCTAAAGCCAAACCTTCATTGAAGAAAAAGCCCATACGCTTTTCCCTGTTTGCCATAATTGAGGGTCGAAAAACGTTTTCTGGATCAAACCCAGTTAACGGGACGTAAACAAGAATCAAGGCTAAATGTAGCCTAAACTGTCTCTATCACAAGGAAACACATCCAGATTCCAGTTGAAGCAATCAATAAATAGAAAAGATATGGCTATTCTCAACGCTTCTAAAGCTTCAGTAAAAGTATTCAAAGGTTTCTTAGCCCACCTTGGTCTTAATCCTCCAGTCCACTGATGGCTAAGAATAAAAGTGTAGGCACAGAAAACCAACATAAAATGGCGCAGTAAACTGCTTTTATCTCCAACTTGATATTCTTTGAGTCCTAACCATCCCTTGGCTTCCCTGTAAAAAACTTCTACCCAATTTCTTTGGGAATATGTATTAACTATCCATTGGGGGGTGACAATTGATGAAGAAATATTAGGCATAAAGTCGCCAATATCAGTGGCTTGAGAGAAAGTAGAACCATTGATGACGATAGCAATATTCCCCTTTCCACTTAAGGCTGATATTTCTACTTCTTTAGTTACTACCCATAATGTTTTGGGTTTATCTAACTCCAGTTGAATTTCTGTAACAGCCTCTTGGGTTAAACTTTGTGCTAATTTATCTAACCTAATTATTTGTGGACTATCCTCTTAGTCACTGGCAAGGACTTTGGGATGTTTAGCTAATCCTCCTCAATACTTTAAATTCCAATTTTCTATCTTTAATAAGAAAGACCTATTGTGGCAATATCCAGCATCTATAATTACTATTCCTGGTTGATAAGCACGGCTCAAGGTCAGATCTATTGATTTAATTCCTAACTCAGGTTTATTCTCAAATATAGGGTCTTGTTTCCCTTTGGGTAAAGAATCACCGTGGTGATCTAACTCTATATCTAATGGTAAGCTTTTACTGCCATCATATAGATGTGTTGTTACTACTACTATTCCAGTATCCCTTTTCCCAATTTCTCCAATATATTTTCTTCCTACTCCATCCCTAAAATTCCCCCTTTTTCTATGGACAGAATCATCAATTATTAAGCTAAATCCTCTGGTGATTCTCCTCTGACTACACTTTTTCATAATCTCTAACCGACGCTCATTGACTTGGGAACTGGACCAAGGTGCTTCAGTTGAAAAGTGGTGTAATCGGTGGTAGGTCAGCCCTAGGGCATTCTCTGCCATTTTAAATAGGTTTCTTCTCTCACTTTCACCCAATCATCCCCCTAAATAATGTCTAAACTCTGTTTTCTGCGCTTGATGAGTAAATACACCATCAAATCACACCATCTTTCAAACCATGGTGCCATTGCTGCGGCAGTGGTTTCTTTCATCAGCTTCTTTTAACGTGAAAGCTACACCGAAATTGCATTATACTCCTCTTTTTACTCTTAACTTCTGTTTAAGTTCCGTTAAGCGTCTTAGTTCCCCTTTGCCAATTTCTAAGCCGATTAAATATGGATGCACTGCTAGATCCTCCTTGAGGAAGGGTGATTTGTGTATCTCTTTTAATTGTCTTTACCGTGATGATTGCAGCTATATTCAGGAAACCAATTTTCATCGAGGATTTGTTCTAAAGAACCGATGGGAATCAGAGGGAATGTATCGAGGGGAAGTTGTGAGCGAGCAGATGCTTCCTTTCTCGCGTCTTGATAACATTCATCAAATATTTCTAAGATGTAATGTTTTAAACTGGGACTATCTTTAAGTTCATCTTTTATCTGTCTGCGAAATGTTCTAATTTCACCTTTCCAAGGTCCTTGATTACGTTCTCTTTCACTAAGTGGATAGACACAAATAAACATAACTATTTAACAAAATGTAAATTACTTGAAGCAATTGGGATTCCTTGATTCCCCTTTGCCGCATTCGCCATGACATAGTTATAGATTCTCCCACCCACCTACTTATCCCAAGATTTAAGTTTAATTAGATGTACAAGAAGCTTAATTAATAAATTTTGAATTGTCCGTTTTTGAGTTCTACTTAGAGTTTCTAATTCCTCTAATAAATTCTCTAAATTAAGAGCAGAAAACTCCCCTGTGCGAAGTTGAGCGATAGTTGTTCTCAGCCATAGGTAATAACCTTGGTTGTATAGGGTTTAAGTTGTTGTTTTCTCCGGTGTTAGTTGCATGATAATTTGGGTTGATGCACACTTATCACCATCTATTGCTACTTGGATTACTCAGACATTTAGTATAATCGCCTTAGTCTTGCGTGATGTGGGACTAAGAGATGCTGAAGATGAGGACATTTTTGAGGCTGCAAAAGCTCAAGGAGTTATCTTTATCACTAAAAATAGGGACTTTATTGATTTAGTTGATCGTCTGGAAACACCACCACCGCAAGTCATATGGCTAACCTGTGGTAATATTTATAATGCTACGGTGAGAGAGATTTTGAGTGCAAATTTACTAGAAGCTTTGGAAATTTTGTCTTCTGGTGAAGCATTAGTTGAAATTACTTGAGTCCGCTGTCAGAGAACACTACTAAATTTAAATATTATAGAAGTTACGTATTGAGAAGAACAGTCATCCATGGGTATTAAGCAGTACCAGGATTGGTAAGACTTTCCACAATGTAGTCGCGCACAACTAAAGTGAATAAGTTCCTTTGCAATTCATACCAATTAGAAATTATGTTTTCAGAGCGCATTTTTTCGAAAGAAGTGAACAAAATATATGTGTTTTAATTTCTTGGCTATCTCTAACCATAAGTCAACAAATTCCACATACTTGTTTGATGGCTCTATGAAAACTTTCAATCCCCCAATGAGTATTATGAATTGTCACAAATTCACTTTTGGTGATTTGATTGAGAGCTTGTTCATCTGGTAGATACACTATAGAGTCTAGTCTCTAGAGTCTTCTTTCTTGAAGTCTTGCCTAAACAGTTTGATCAATCCAAATGCTCTCAAATGAGTTATCGAACCTTCACCGAGAATTTCTAAACTCCTTAATAGACAATACTTTTTCAGTTTATTTGATACTGTTCTATTTTTCTAAATCCCAAACAGAAAACCCAATTTCTGGTTTTTTAAGAATTTTCAGCTTTCTACCCCTGAATACCAACTGTCTCCTGTAACTATTCTTGGTTTTACACCCCAGTCAATCACTTCCTTGAGCATTTCCTGAAAATAATCGTTCTTCGTCTTTCCCTCCTTTTTGTCGTATATTCTGTAATTTATTCGTACTGAATTTCCATACACATCACTGTAGTACAGTGTGATTAAATCTATTCCTTTGATGCTCTTATGATATTTCCCAGACCAAAAATAACTGATTAATACTGCAGTTTTTGGGTCACTATACAATTTTTATACTACTGTGTCATCTACACTTGCAATCCCTCCTATTATATTTATGATTTCCTTTACTGTATCGAATAAATCCTTCGGTTCCTATGTCTCTGTGAGCAATAATTTATTCACACTGTCATGTGAAACTTTTTCCAATATCTCTGCCAATCTACAACATCCCCCATACTTTGGTTCTGATAGCAACAAAAGAGTGTAATGTTCCAGATTGCATTCTGCTGTAGAAGGTTTGGTTATTTCTCTAATTCTCCCATACCTCCTAAGTAGATGACATTTTTTATCCCTACACTATTTTGCTACTTTATCAGTGGGTAAGTCCTATTAATGTTATCAAAAGGCGAGAGATTTAGCAGCCTCACAAACAGGTTTATCTATTTTTCGCGTGGAATATCCTTTTGATGCTAATTTAGTTGTCAAATCAGATTTTTTACCAGAATAGGAGAATCAATGGTTAGCAGGGGAATACTTAACCAGGAAATGAATTTCAAGAGATAATTCTATTATGTATAAATCTGATACCTAGGGCAGGCAAAATGCCTACCCCAGATGATTTTTACCTACATAGGACGGTAAACTCGATAGTTAATGTTGGGGAAAATATTATCCATTAATTCTACTTTTTCCAACCAACCACTATCAACTTTGCCAATTTTCACATCTTCATACAGTTTATTAAACCGCATCAAGTGTGATCGCGTTCTTCTCACCGCATAGGGAACCATTGTTCCTGTCCGCATAATAAACGCCCAGTCAGAAGATTGTGCTAATAATAACTCCCGCGCTGCTTGATTCAAAGCTTTCCATTGCAACTCATCCTCTGGTTCCAATTTGGAAATTTCAATCATCCGTTCCGCAGCTTTATGTAAATGCGGATAAATCCAGACATTTGTATTGTTCAACCAATATTCATGGAACCCCTTATAACCCCAACTGGACTGGGAAGGACGACAGACTTGTTGTCTCGGGTTAGCGCGCAAATAATCAGCTAAGTGGGTCATTTCATAAGTTCCTTGGTCATACCATGACTTACGGAACAAATAATCAATGAACCATGGACCCTCATACCACCAGTGACCAAATAACTCTGCATCATAGGGAGAAACAATTACCGGGGGACGACCCATAATTCCATGTAAATGTTCAGACTGGCGTTCACGGTTATACATGAAGTTAGCAGCGTGTTCTGCCGCTTTTTCCTTTGCCCAGTAAGGATCATAAAGCGCCTTATCAGAAAGACCTAAACCACGTCCGGTAATTTTATGATACTTAATTCCCGTGTTCTTACGTCGACCATTGGGCATAATGTAGGGCTTAATATATTCATATTCAGCTTCCCAGCCCAAATCTTTGTAAAATTCCCGGTATTCTGCTGCACCAGGATAGCCTACTTCCGAAGACCATACCTGTTGAGAAGATTCATGATCCCGACCAAAAGCAGCTACACCAGTTTCTGTGAAAATCGGGGCATAAGTACCATAGCGGGGACGGGGACGGGCGTATAATATGCCATGTCCATCAGTGAGGAAATAGCGTAATCCGGCATCTGCTAACATTCGCTCTACGCCTTCATAGTAGGCGCATTCTGGCAACCAAATGCCTCTGGGTGCTTGTCCAAAAGTTTGCTCGTAATGTTCACAAGCCACCTGAATCTGTGCCCAAACAGCTTGTGGATACATTTTCATCAGCGGCAAGTACCCATGAGTAGCACCGCAGGTGATAATTTCTAAGTGATTAGAGTCTTGGTACTGTTTAAAAGCTGTAACTAAATCACCGTCGTATTTTTCCCAAACCTTACGGGCTTCATTAAATTCAGTGGCATAATGTTCAGCTAAATAGCGCAAATGCCCATTATGAATATTACGCTCCGCTTCTAGTTCTATTAGTTCTTCTAGTTGAGCTAGATGTGCATCATAGCATTCTTGCAGTAAAGGATCACGCAGCATCGACACTAGGGGCGGTGTCATACTCATCGTGATTTTAAAGTCGATGCCATCTCGCTTTAAGCCTTCAAATACTTTCAATAAGGGGATGTAAGTTTCGGTAATGGCTTCATATAGCCATTCCTCCTCCAGCACGTAGTCACTTTCTGGGTGACGAACGAAGGGCAAGTGGGCATGGAGTACAAGCGCAACGTAGCCTATAGCCATAATGGTCCTGGGGTGTTCCTGTAAGTTGAAGGTCGAGAGTTGGGCAGAAATTAACAATATTTTAAGACTATATCGGGATCATCACAGTAGTTTTATAACTTATGTTTATAAGTCTGTTGGGTTCTGGTGATCTGGACGAAGATAGCTAACAGTTGCCTACCTTGCTATATGAGAGATCCCTTTTCAAAAGATTGAAAATTCATATGTCGTCAGGTATCTAGTACCGTCGTGAATTCAAAATGCTTCTTTCAGAAGAGCTAAGCTAACAAAATAGTACTTCCAGTAAGCAGGCTGCGCAACAAAATTCAAAATGTATACGGCGTGAGCTTTTCAGAGATTTATAATGGTTCGTTTATTTACGCTGTACTGTAATAGGTTTTTATTTTTTCAGTAATAGAGCCGAGTTTTACAAAAATCACAAGAGAGGTATCAAAGCCTGAAAATCCTATTCTAGTCAGGAACACAGTCGCTAAAATCGTTTTATTTATGATTTGATTCCGTGAAGAGATTGGTCTACGTGTATTTATTCTTCAGTTTCTGTATATAAATCTTGTAAATTCTGCACTTGCACACGACGAGAAACACGACGATACTTTTTACTTTCTAACTTCGGTTCATACTGATTTTGACCTTTACCTTTGCTTTTCAGTTTTAATGTAGATTCAGGATCAGCTTGTTGTTTAAGATAATTCTGATATGCGATCATATCATCCAAAAATTCTAAATAATGCTCATACCTTTCCCAATCACTACCCACAGCACAATCAGGTTCATCTCGATGTAAGCAATCACTGAACCGACAACTAGCCACTTCTAACCTTTTTCTTGCTTCGGGAAAATAATATATTAATTCTTCTGGACTAGAATCCAAATCAGGTTGATTAAAACCGGGAGTATCAGCCAATAAACCACCACTACGCATTTCAAATAATTCTACATGGCGGGTAGTATGGCGACCACGGGCTAATTTACCAGAAACTTCTCCCACTCGCAGGTTAACATCGGGAATTAGCCCATTAATTAAGCTGGATTTTCCCACACCAGAAGGGCCAGCAATCACTGTAACTTTATTACTTAAGTATTCGTCAACTTGATGAATATTGATCTCATTTTGGACGCTAATAAATAGTGGTTTATAGCCCCAAGCAAACAGGTGATCGCTAATTTCTTGCTGTTCCTGTGGGGAAATTAAATCACATTTATTCAAACACAACAGCACATCAACCCCTGTAGACTCAGCCTTAATTAAAAACCGACTCAACTGAACAGGTTCCAAAGGTGGATCAGCCACCGCAAACACCAGCAATATTTGGTGAACATTAGCGATCGCAGGTCTGTCCAACTCACTTTGTCGGGGTAAAACTTCAGCAATCGCACCACGTCCTCCAGCCCAATCAGGTTCTTCGACAATCACGCGATCGCCCACCATCACCTGTTGGCCAATTTTCTTCAACCTAGTTCTGCGGGTACACAGGAGATTAGGGACTGGGTACTGGGGACTGGGTACTGGGATAAAATCAAATTCCTTATTCCCTATTCCTTGTTCCCCATCGAGCTGAACACGATAAAAATTAGCCTGTACAGCCAATACCGTACCCACCAACTGTCCAGCAGTAGGAACTGTATACCCTTTCATGCAACAGTTACCGGACGGCGTACTAACAGAGAAAAATAACCAGAACAGTCCGTAATTTTTTCCACGTGATAACCCGCCATAGTCAAGCTATCAGGAACTTGCTCAATAGGTTCTCCTGCATCTAACCAGACTTCTAGTAAACCTCCATTTGGCATTTGTTCCAGACGTAGTTTTGTCCGCACAAAATTAATAGGACAAGGAGTACCACGCAAGTCTAGTTGAGCATCAGGAGTTAATAGAGAAGATATAATCATCACTTAAATAAACTTCCCAAAAATCCTTCTATACCACCTTTACCAGTTCTGTCTCCCTTAATTTTAGCCAATTGCTCCAACAGTTGTCTCTCCTCCGGCGCGATCTTATTGGGAATATCAATTAACACCGTCAACATATGGTCGCCCCGACTAACAGGATTTCCCAAACGGGGTACACCACGATTTTCCAACTTCATCACCGTATTTGGCTGAGTTCCCGCCGGAATAATCAACTCCACAGGACCATCAACAGTATTCACCTCCAAACGACAACCTAAAATCGCTTGCAGGTAACTAATTTTGATTTCTGAGAGAACATTAATTCCATCTCGCTGGAATTCCTCATCCTCATTCACAAACAAATAAACATACAAATCTCCAGCAGGTCCACCACGTTGACCTGCATCACCTTCTTGAGAGATTCGTAAGCGTGTACCATTATCTACCCCAGCCGGAATAGTAATTTTTAGCTTTTTCGTGACCTGATTTGCGCCTTTACCATCACACGCATCACACTTATCCTCAACTACCGTCCCTGTGCCATTACAAGTAGGACAAGTAGAAACTTGAGTAAAACTACCAAACGGCGTTCTAGTCACACGCCGGACTTGGCCAGAACCACTACAAGTGGCACAACTACGGGGACGAGTACCTGGTTTAGCACCAGAACCACTACACACTTCACAAGTTTCTAAATGAGAAATGCGAATTTCCTTTTCACCACCAAATACCGCTTCCCGAAAATCTAACTTCAGGTCTAGCCGTAAGTCATCACCGCGCACAGGTCCACTGCGTCGTCTTTGCTGCTGGGTTGGACTACCCATTCCCCCAGCAAAGCCACTGAAAATGCTTTCAAAGATATCAGCAAAACCGCCCATATCACCCATATCTTGGAAGCCAGCGCCAGCTGCTGCACCAGATACACCAGCTTCACCAAAACGGTTATAACGCTCGCGCGTTTCTGGCTCAGACAAAACCTCATAAGCACGATTGATTTCTTTAAATTGTTCTTCAGAACCCGGTTCTTTGTTCACATCTGGGTGATACTTCCGGGCTTGGCGGCGATAAGCCTGTTTAATTTCTTCTTTGTCGGCGTCACGAGAGACACCCAGAATTTCATAATAGTCGCGGGCCATAGAGCAAGGGTAAAAGTTAGAAGTAAGAAAGCAGAAGTAGCTGAAAGATTAAGGTAAAGGAATAGAGACACTACTTAGTTTTTGTTATTGAATTCTCTCCGGAAAGACAGCCACGGAGATTCTTAAGTAGTCCAATGGGGGAGACCTCCAAGACCGTGTTGCTTCACCGTATTCAGGGAGAAAATCATGATCTACAAAGGAAGCTTTTGATGTAAAGTTCGATAGGTCTTTTACAATTGTGCTACTTAGTTGAGGAAAACTAAGGTTCTTAACCAGAGGTACTAGCCGTACTATTAGGTGTGGAAAACCAACCATATACGTTTAGTTGCATCTGTAGTATGGAGGCATATAGCTCACCAAAGTTGGCTTCTACAATCTAGCAAACCTTGGGATATAAGAGTGTTGCAACTAAAAAATGATCCAAAACGTCAGTCGCTTCGATAAAAGATTTCAACAAACCATTTTTTCAAAGTTGGTAAGCGGTGAATCAGTTCTTCGATGTCCGCCATTGCTTGTTGTGTCAGTTTAACTCCTGTATGATAAGTTGTTTCAACCAAAGTAACCACAGGATTTTTGCCCTTGAAAGTTAGGGTAGAAGCGAATCGTAGTCCGGTATCAACGGTGTCGAGTAAGCTACCACACTAATATTGCTCAAGCCAACCAAAAGCACGCTCAACAGGATTATATTTACTATGATAAGGAGGATAATAAGCCAGTTGAATTGTCAGTTGAAATTTGTGAGCGAATTGAATTTTGAATTTTGAATTCCGCCTTAACGATTTTAGAGCATGTTTAAACAGTTTTAAGAGGTGTAAATTCTCACCCTGAGCGCAATGAAATAGAGAGTATGCCTTCGGAACACTGCGTGAACGCGAAGCGTGCTGGAGGCTCTAGAATCTAGGTTTTGAGAGTGTACTGAGATGTTTCATTCTGCTCCGCTGCATTCAACATGATACAAAGACCGACTTTTCAAACAACCTCTTAGACTATCACTTAGTTGGATTAATGATTCTGGAGACATAAACCATACTGCAGGCTAATTATTCTCTCAGTATCCCTGGTTTTGGATCATTTTTTCCTTGGATTACTCTTAGATATCGCAAAGAACACCAAAATATCTAAAATCTAAACCCCTTTATAATACCACAGAAACAATTTTGCAAGAGGTCTAATATATCAATGAAGATGGATGCTGGTTTGATATTAATCCCATTTAACAACAATCACCAAAATTTAGGTCATGAATAATCAACACCAATCAAATAATTTAGATTTTGATAATCACGGTAATTCCCAAACATTAAATAATATCCTCGACGATATCAAAGAACGCAACCAATTTAAAGGGCATCAGGATTGGTTCTGGAGTGTGAGTTTCAGCCCCCACGGCAAAACCATCGCTACCGCATCATTTCACAAAACAGTGCGGTTTTGGCCTGTGCGGAATTTAGACCGATGACTTGTGCATGGTTGTGATGGGTTAGAGTAATCCAAGGAAAAAATGATCCAAAACCAGGGATACTGAGAGAATAATTAGCCTGCAGTATGGTTTATGTCTCCAGAATCATTAATCCAACTGAGTGATAGTCTAAGGTCGTTGTATATAAAGACAGCACAAAAGGTAAAAGCAAGTTACCGAAGATAATTCATGGCAGAGGTAGTGAAAGGATAGGCACGAGGAGGAGCAACAATTGCAGAACTAGAACTAGGATGGAATCGACGCACAATTCGGAAAGGGATGCAAGAATTAGATCATGGAATGTCGATAGCAGACTCATTCCGGCTCAGAGGCAGAAAACCAACAGAAGATAAACTACCAAACTTACTAGAAGATATACGCTCCCCAGTCCCCAGTCCCCAGTCCCCAGTCCCAAGTCCCCAATGCCCAATTAATCTATTGCTTCATAATCAGCCGAAGCTGTACTATCCTCATCAAAATCAAAGTTGAATTGTGGTATTGATGATGTCTCAACCGCTGAACTTTCTTCGACTAAAGTTAAGGAAATATCAGACAAGTCTTCTTTCTCCTCTAGCTCTTGCGATTGCGACTGGGAACCTACTGACTTACTGGTGCGTTTGTAAAGATCTGCACCAATAACAAATAAAGCTTGTTGGAATTCTTCAAATATCGGCTTCAAGGCAACTGCGGAGATATTGGGATCACTCATTGCTGCTTGGAGACTGTCACATTTCTGACTGGCCAAATCTTTAATTTCTTCACTAATTAAATCGGCATTATCATTGAGTGTAGATGTGTAACTGACCAATAGGTTATCTGCTTGATTTTTGAGCTCAATTAGTTCTTTACGTTTCTTATCTTCTTCAGCATACATTTCAGCTTGCTGTCGCATCCGTTCAACATCGACTTGGCTTAAACCACCTGTATTGGTGATGCGAATACTCTGCTCCCTAGCTGTACCCTTGTCTTGAGCAGAAACTTTGAGGATGCCGTTGACATCAATGTCAAAAGCCACTTCAATTTGTGGTATGCCACGAGGAGCAGGGGGAAGCCCTGCCAAAAGGAACTTACCAAGAGTTTTATTATCTCGTGCCATTGACCGTTCTCCCTGGAGAACGTGAATTTCTACGGAATTCTGCCCATCAACTGCGGTAGAAAAGACCTGGGATTTGCTCGTGGGAATTGTGGTGTTACGTTCAATGATTTTAGTAAATACTTCCCCTAGAGTTTCCAGTCCTAAAGATAGGGGAGTTACATCTAAGAGCAGCAAAGTATCAACTTCACCACCCAGGACTCCAGCTTGAACTGCAGCTCCGAGTCCTACAGCCTCATCAGGGTTAACAGAGCGATCAGGGGTTTTACCATTATAGAATTTGATCACAGCATTAAGAACCGCAGGAATGCGAGTAGAGCCACCAACCAAAATAATCCGATCAATGTCTTTTGGTTTGAGGTCTGTGTCTTTGAGTGCTTGACTCATCGGTTCTATGGTAGCTGCAATTAAATGTACTGTGAGTTCTTCAAATTTGGAACGGCTCAGTTCCATTTCCAGATGCTTTGGTCCTGTTTCATCAGCGGTGATAAAAGGCAAGTTAATTGAGGTGTTTACCATGCTGGAAAGTTCAATTTTCGCCTTTTCTGCTGCTTCGCGCAGACGTTGTAGCGCCATTTTATCCAGGGAAATGTCGATTTTTTCTTGTTTCTGGAATTGCTCTAACATCCAGAGAACAATGCAATTATCAAAATCGTCTCCACCCAGTTGATTGTTACCTCCAGTGGCTTTAACTTCAAATACGCCATCTCCCAGTTGGAGGATGGAGACATCAAAAGTACCTCCTCCCAGGTCGAATACCAAAATTAGTTGTTCTTGGTCTTGTTTGTCTAAACCAAAGGCTAAAGCTGCGGCGGTTGGTTCGTTGATGATTCTCAGAACTTCTAATCCGGCAATTTTTCCAGCATCTTTGGTTGCTTGTCTTTGGGCATCTGTAAAATATGCTGGTACGGTAATTACCGCCTGAGTTACTTCTTCACCCAAAAAGTTTTCCGCCTCTTGTTTGAGTTTTTGTAGGATCATGGCAGATATTTCTTGAGGCGTATAATTACGTCCGCGAATCTGCACATCAACGGTATCGTCTCGACCTTTGACACAGTTATAAGGTACACGAGTGCGTTCTGTGGCTGTATCTGCCCACCGACGACCGATAAATCTTTTGATACTGTAGATTGTGTTTTCGGCATTAGTGATGGATTGGCGCTTGGCTAACTGACCAACCAATAAATCGCCACTCTTGCCAAATCCTACAATACTGGGAGTGGTGCGTCCTCCTTCGGAATTGGCGATCACTATCGGTTGACCACCTTCTACAACAGCAACGCAACTGTTAGTAGTGCCTAAGTCTATCCCAATAACTTTTCCCATACTGACAGTATTTTATTGAGTGCTTTTACCATGATTTTTTGCGGACTATCCTTTTTGGCTCAGGACTGGAGACTCCAGTTAAGGTACAAAACAACAATTAAACAAATTGTTGATGACTAAACAACTAGAATATTTTTTTGTTTGTTTCCTACTGCCACCAAGTATGTCGGTACGCCAGCAGGTACAACTTTATAGACCAAATTAACACACAGATTCATCTTTTTGCCCAGTGTTAATCCTGTGCTGGATGCAGGTACTCGATGAGATCGCTTATGCCACGCTATCAGGATATCTCTTAAATTGACATTAGCATTTATATTACGGACTGGAACTTGTCCACAACTGCTAGCTATAATTATATATATCGTTTGTGACGTAGACTGCAAACGGGTGAAACTTGGACTTATGTCATACTGATAGCGTAGCGTGGCGGAAGCCATGGGTAACTTAGTGCAGCATATACCTTAGGGACACTGGGTGAACGCGGAGCGTGCCGTAGGCTCTAGTATCTCGGAGATTCTTCACTATCTCTTTCAGAGATGCTCCGCGAACATTCAGAATGACACCTTTAAACCGTTTTTAGTATATCAAAGAATGTCTGTGGGAATTATGTAATCCATGTTGCTAGTACCGCCGTGAATTCAAAATGCTTCTTTCAGAACAGCTAAGCTAACAAAATAGTGCTTCCAGCAGGCTGCGCCAACAAAATTCAAAATGAATACTGGGTAAGTTTTTCAAAGATTTGCAATGGTTGGTTTATTTACGCCGTACTGTACTAGTTATCCACTTTCAACAGGGAAAAAGGTGATCGGTAATGGGTAAATTTCCTACCTGTCACCTGTCACCTGTCACCTGCTTGGTTAAGTATTTTCTTGAGTCAACTCATCTTCTTCTGGTGTGGGTGTATCTTCCTTGGGAGCTGCTACTTTTACCATGGCATGACGCAGTACGCGATCGCCTAAGAAATAGCCGCGCACTAACTCTTCTAATACTGTTCCTTCCTGATGTTCGTTTGTAGGTTCTCGCATTACTGCTTCATGCAGGTTAGGATCAAATTCTTGTCCTTCTGGACGCATTGGTGACACCCCTAAACGTTTCAGGCAATCTACTAATTGTTTATAAACCCCTTGATAACTTTTGTGAATTGTCATTTCGCCCTCTGTTTGGGGTTTGAGATGCGCCCGTGCTCTTTCAAAATTATCAACAACAGGCAGCAACTCCATAATCGTATTTCGCTTCATGTGCGTCTCCATGTCTTCTTTTTCTTTGGAGGTCCGTTTGCGGTAATTCTCAAAATCTGCGGCAATCCGCATATATTGAGAATTACGATCTTCTAGTTGGGTTTTCACCAACTCCAGTTGTTGAGTTAAATCTGCTAAAGCTGCTGTATCTGCTTGTGTTGTCTCTGCTGCAGCGACACTATTTTCTTCTGTGAGTTCAGGTTCTTGCGGTACATTATGGGCTGTCATTTGCTCAGTCACCTCGTTGCCTGATTCTTGAGAGTTGATTTCGGCTGGGGAGTCGCTCTTCATTGCTTGCTTTACCTCTATCTACTTGGTTCACCCAATTGCTGGTTGGTGTTCTTTACTTGTTTATTTTCATCTATCATTGTCCACTCATCCCAGATGCTTTTTACGGAACAACGTCAAGCAATTGTGGATTGCGGATTTTGGATTTGTGATTTAGCCCATGCCCAAAGACAGAGACTTAGTTTACGAATTGTGGGTTTTGGTCTTGTGATTTATTCCATAATCGCGAGTGCCATTGATTTGTACTAACTTTTAGATTTTGGATCAAGAAAGACAAAATCTACAAAATCTATATAAAGTTCAGTCTTCCCTAGATTGGAAATTTGAGATTTACGATTTCCTTATTGTGACAAATTGTGAACAGATGAGCGTAGAGCTTCTGAGGGTGGTAAACCGAACAGGTAAAGTAACTCCAGGAATAAATCAGGTTTTTAACTATTTAACGTAATTTACTAGCTAGGAGTCCAGTAATTCAGTCTTTAATAAGAAAAAATAATACATTTTCCTTCTCCTGCGTATCTGCCGGCCAGGAATGTACTGAAAAAAACTTTTTAAGAGGAAAGATTTTACACTGAAATTTAATACACTCATAATGAGAATAATTGACTACAGTCTGGGAATACTTAAATAAGAGGTTTCCCTGAGAGATTGCTTATGACTTACTCGTCACCACAACGGACTAGCACCGCGTTAACTACAAAAACACAGTTTTCGCCCTTTGGCAACCACCTAGTGCAATCTGGCTATGTCAACACTGAACAGATGAAACAGGCACTAATAGAGAGCCGGAAATCTGGCAAGAAGCTGATAGATGTCCTAGAGTTAATTACTGGGCAACAACTATCAGCAGAGTTTATTCGGGAACACAAGAAACAACATCTATTTGAACTAAAAATATTATATGGCGTTGAATCAGTAGATCCAGAAGTCAATCAAATTGGCAATCTGATGGTTGGACAATTGATTGATAGTCTGATACCAGTCGATGTCTGTCGTCGTCATCGTTTGGTACCGCTATGGAAACGGGAAGACCAAATACCACCTTATGTTTTAGTGGCAATGGTGGAACCAGATAATCTGGATGCTTCTGATGACCTGAACCGAATCTTGCGTAACAAAAACTTATCCTTACAGCGGATGGTGATTACCCAAGAAGATTACCAGCATCTCATCAACAAATATTTAGATGAGTTGGCTATTCGGGAAAAGGAAAAAGAACAAAAAAGAGATACTGATATTAATCAGGATATAAAATATCTGGAAGATCAGGATATAGAAGAATTTGGTGAGGACAAGGATGCTGATATCAATGCATCAATTAAGGATGCTGAAGATGCACCCATTATCAAACTCGTCAACAGAATCCTGTTTAAAGCTTTGCAAGAAAAGGTTTCGGATATTCATATCGAACCACAAGAGGAAAACTTACGCATTCGCTTCCGTAAGGATGGGGTACTGCATGAGGCTTTTGACCCTGTACCTAAAAAAATCATTCCGGCGGTGACAGCCCGATTTAAAATCATTTCCAATCTTGACATCGCGGAAAGGCGTTTACCTCAAGATGGACGCATCCGTCGTTTATTTGAAGGACGGAAAGTTGACTTCCGGGTGAATACCTTACCCAGTCGCTATGGGGAAAAGGTGGTGTTACGGATTCTGGACAACTCTTCTACCCAACTAGGGTTGAATAAGTTAATTACTGATCCAGAGACTTTGCATATTGTCCAGGATATCGTCAGCAAGCCCTTTGGCTTGATTTTGGTAACTGGTCCGACTGGTTCTGGTAAAACGACTTCGTTGTATTCGGCATTGGCAGAAAAGAACGATCCAGGAATTAACATTAGTACGGTAGAAGACCCGATTGAATATAGTTTGCCAGGGATTACCCAAGTACAGGTAATTCGGGAAAAAGGGTTGGATTTTTCCACAGCATTGCGGGCGTTCTTGCGTCAAGATCCCGATGTGTTGCTTGTGGGTGAAACACGGGATAAAGAAACGGCAAAAACAGCGATTGAAGCGGCTTTAACAGGTCACTTAGTATTAACTACCTTACACACTAATGATGCGCCTGGTGCGATCGCACGTCTAGGAGAAATGGGAATTGAACCCTTCATGGTTTCCAGTTCCCTAATTGGTGTTTTGGCACAACGTTTAGTGCGTCGAGTTTGTTCACAATGTCGAATTCCCTACACTCCCACTACTGAAGAACTGGCTCGTTATGGTCTGTCAGCATCCAAAGAAACATCAGTAACTTTTTACAAGGCTAATTCCTTACCTCCAGAATCTATAGCAGAAGCTAAAACCAAAAATGAAATCTGTGGGGCTTGTAATGGCATTGGGTATAAAGGACGTTGTGGTGTTTATGAAGTTATGCGAGTCACAGAAAACCTCCAAACTCTCATCAACCAAGAAGCACCCACAGAACGCATTAAAGAAGTAGCTGTAGAAGAAGGTATGAAAACCTTGCTTGCTTACAGTCTAGATTTAGTGCGTCAAGGTTCTACAACTCTGGAGGAAGTAGAGCGCGTAACCTTTACTGATACAGGTTTGGAAGCTGAATTAAAAGCCAAACGTAAGAGTGGTCTAACTTGTAAAACTTGTGATGCCACATTACAACCAGAATGGCTCGATTGTCCCTACTGTATGACACCTCGTTTTCAAGATTAGCACCAGGACTTAGAGGGGCTGGGGATATAGCGGGAGCAGGGCGAGAAAGATTTAGTCTTTTTCCTGAACTTTTATTCCCTTTTCACTATTTTAAAATTGGAGCGAAGCGACTATGGAAATGATCATTGAAGACTTGATGGAACAGTTGATTGACATGGGTGGTTCCGATCTGCACTTATCCGCAGGTTTACCTCCCTACTTCCGCGTGAGTGGTCATCTGACTCCTATTGGTGATCATGTGCTGACTGCAGATGAATGCCAAAGATTAATTTTTAGTATGCTCAATAACACCCAGCGAAAAACCTTAGAACAAACCTGGGAATTAGATTGTTCCTATGGTGTCAAAGGATTAGCTCGTTTTCGGGTGAATGTCTACAAAGAACGTGGTGCTTATGCTGCTTGTTTGCGAGCATTGAGTTCTAAAATTCCTAACTTCGAAAAATTAGGTTTACCAAATATAGTTCGGGAAATGTCTGAAAAACCCAGAGGATTAATTCTGGTGACAGGCCCAACAGGTTCAGGTAAAACCACTACTCTAGCAGCAATGATTGACCTCATTAACCGCACTAGAGCAGAACATATTTTAACCGTTGAAGACCCTGTAGAATTTATTTATGAACCAATTAAAAGCCTAGTTCACCAACGTCAACTAGGGGAAGACACCAAGAGTTTTGCTAATGCCTTGAAAGCAGCTTTGCGGGAAGATCCAGATATCATTCTGGTAGGAGAAATGCGGGATTTGGACACAATTGCTTTGGCAATTTCTGCCGCAGAAACAGGTCACTTAGTCTTTGGTACAATGCACACCAGTTCTGCTGCCCAAACAGTTGACCGGATCATCGACGTTTTCCCGCATGAAAAACAAACCCAAGTACGGGTACAATTATCAAATTCTTTAGTAGCAGTATTTAGCCAAACTTTAGTATCTAAGAAAAATCCCAAACCAGGTGAATATGGTCGGGTGATGGCTCAAGAAATTATGGTAATCACTCCTGCTATTTCCAACTTAATTCGTGAAGGTAAAACAGCGCAAATTTATTCAGCCATTCAAACTGGTGGTAAATTGGGAATGCAAACTTTAGAGAAGGTTTTAGCTGATTTATATAAAGCTGGAACTATCTCTTTTGAAGCGACTATGTCTAAGACTTCTAAGCCTGATGAAGTTCAACGTCTCATTGGGTCAGCACCACCACAAGCATCAGCAGCAAAATCTGGTACTGCTGCTAAAGCTCATTAGATTTCCTAATTTGTAATTGGTAATTCATGATTATAATGCCAATTACAAATTATGAATTACCAATTACCCATTGGCTAATTTTAAATTTTCTTGCCGTAGCCTGCTGTAAGCACTATTTTGAATTTTGAATTGATACTATGCCTACCTACCTTGCTCGTATTCGCGACTCTCAAGGAAATTTACGAACTCAGAAATTTGTCGCTGATTCCCTAAGGGATGCTCGGACTAATCTCAGAGATAAGGGCTTTATAGTTCAAGACCTGAAAGAATCTCAAAGTTTATCTTCCCGCTTTGATTTAAAAAAATTCCAGAATTCCTTAGTTAAGGTTTCTGTAAAAGACAAAGCTGTTTTTTCCCGTCAGTTTGCTGCTTTAGTGAATGCAGGTGTAGCAATTGTTAGAGGACTCGCAATACTTGGGGAACAGTGCAATAATCCCAAATTGAAACAAGCTCTTATTGAAATTGGCGGTGATGTGCAAACGGGAGTTAATCTTTCTGATTCTATGGGTAAGCATCCTGACTGTTTTGATGGTTTGTATGTGAGTATGGTTCAGTCCGGAGAAATAGGTGGTGTGCTAGATGAAGTATTAAATCGTCTAGCCAAACTATTAGAAGATATGGCTCGATTACAGAACCAAATTAAATCGGCTATGTCTTATCCATTAGTAGTGGGTTTTATCGCAACTGCTATCTTTGTAGGTATGACTGTGTTTCTAATTCCCATCTTTGCTAATATTTTCAAAGACATAGGTATTGAATTACCAGCACTAACACAATTTCTGATGACTTGTAGCGAAATATTACGAAGTTATTGGTCTTTAGTAATTATCGCTGGTTTTATGGCAGCTTCCTTTACCTGTAAGCAGTATTACAAAACTCCCGTAGGTAGAGAAACTATTGACCGCCTATCTTTAAAAGTACCTTTGTTTGGTGACTTGATCCAAAAATCTTCAGTTGCTCGATTTAGCCGCACCTTTGGGGCTTTAACTCGTTCAGGTGTACCAATTCTAACTTGCTTAGAAATTGTGCGGGATACATCAGGAAATCAAGTGATTGCTAATGCCATAGATGCAGCTAGGCTAGATGTTCAACAAGGTGGGATGATTAGTGCCGCTTTGAAAAAAGATGCAGTTTTTCCATCTATGGCTATTGCCATGATGAGTATTGGTGAAGAAACTGGTCAATTAGATGGAATGTTGATGAAGGTTGCTGATTTCTATGAAGATGAAGTAGAACAGGCAGTTAAATCATTAACAAGTATTTTAGAACCATTAATGATTGTGGTTCTTGGGGGGATGGTTGGTACAATTTTGCTGGCAATGTACTTACCCATGTTCAAGGTCTTTGAAAAACTGGGGTAAAAAAACAGTTATCAGTTAACAGTTAACAGTGAAAAGTGTTTTCAACTGGAAAATAAAAAACTTGTACTGAGAACTGATAGCTGATAACTGACTATTGTTAAATTAAAAATCATGTCTGGACAAAAATCTCTTTATGAATCTAGTTTAGCGGAATATAGCAATCATTTAGCTGCGATCACACTCCTTAAACAGCATCGTCCATATTTGGAAATAATTCCTAGTGTGCGTCGTCCATCGGAAAGTGTCATCACTATCCCTTTACCCATCGTTCGTATCCGTGATATTGAAGCTAAAACTTCAAAAACGATGGCTTTGCCCTGTGATATATCTATATATGATGTGTGATCCGGAATGGAAAATCAAAACCGGTGTAGAAATATTACTATTTATTCATCGTCCCCATGAAGACCTGTCTGATTTATTAGGAAGATGGAGACAAAGCCAAGTTTGGTTAGATAAAGAATATGAATGGATTATGCATCCCCGTCATAGTCATATTTTGAGTGAGGGTGGAAATATCGTTTATCCGTTGTTTGTAGTTCTTGATCAAACATCAGAACGCATCCAACGGGGTTTAATTGGTGCAGAATTACCTTTTGTCATTCAAAGATCATTATCTCTAGCTGAGGAAGAATCGATAGAGTCTTATTCCTCAGAACTTCCACCAGCTTAGATGTAGGTGAGGTAATAGGTGACTAATTACCAATTACCAATCACCTATTTTACGAATTTAGGCATGATTTCCACAGCGGTAAATAAACCATAAATACCCCGTTGATGTAATTCTTGACCAGCTTTTAAATAACCAAAAGCGGGACCGCACACATTAGCAGCCATACTGGTTTCATCTCCTAATATAAAGGTGTGGGTAGAAATTTTACCTTCAAAGGTGCATCCTGTGATTTTCACATTGGTACTGAGGGGTTTTTTGGGGTTGCGGGTATCAACTACACCACCTACAGTCACTCTATCCCGTGAACAAATTCCTGCTATTTCTAACATCACATCATCGGCATGTTCCATATTTTCCAAAGTCAGCACGCCGTTAGTTTTATCTAGTAATGCTTCCACCTCTGCGTCAGTCATCGCCCTAGCAGCTTCTACAGTATAATCGGGCATATGTCCAATATCTTCCCGAACGGTGGCGCGGTAAGCTTCCCACTTAGCAATACCGACACCAAAAGTAATTTCCACATTGTGAATTTCGGCGTAACTTTGGGCGGCTAATGCGGCGGCGGCGGTTAACAGTCCTGGTGTTGCACCACAGCCTGTCATACAAGTAATTCCCGCTGCTTGCAGTTCATCTTTCATGGCTAGAAGTTGTTCTACTGCAGTGGTGCGTTTTATCGCATCCACCAGCACACCGCGCCAACCAGCTTTGATGAATTCTTTGGCGACATTGGGGATAAAGTCGTTGGGGAGGTTGGGTAAAGCTAGGAAATAACCATCTACAGCGTCACCGATGGCTTGAATTAAATCTTGAATACTGTTATTGCTTAATGTCCCGACTGGTTCTAAATAACCAACTGTACCTTGATTTTGATAGGTGGTGATGCAAGCATCGCTGTTTAAGCCTTCTGTGGAGTATGCGTAGCCTTTTTGGTCTGCGGCTGCAACTAGGATCATTTCTCGTTTACTCGAAAGGAGTTTGGCTGCTGCTTGTCCAAGTCCGCCAAAACCCAAGACTCCGACGCGAATAGGTTGTGTGTTCATAGTGTTTTTCCTGTGTTGGTTAATGGTTAATTATGCTTTATTTTCCTGGCTTCTCAAGTGGAAAAAGCTATAATTATGTGAAAGTTATTTAAGGTAACTTAAAAATCGTGAGCCAACTCTTGACCCTGGAAATGAGTGATGAAGTTTATACTGCTTTACAACAACAAGCTACTGTTGTGGGAATTTTGGTAGCAGAATGAGTTGCTGCGTCCCTACATCGTCAGTATACGTTGTCTGTTCCTCCTAAATCCGATGCTGAAGAAACATGTCAGCGTTTGCTTGGTTATGCTAGTGTAATTAGTCAGGGTTATGCTACAGGTACGGTTAATTAAAGTATTGATACTGATCTGCTTAAGGCTTAAGATTTAGTAAAATGTGTCTACAAAAATAAAATCATGCAAAGAATTAAGGTTTCAGATACATTCATCTACTAGACTTTGCTTGTAAAAGAACTACAGCGATATTGAAATGAGATAAATTTTGCTGAAAAGATAAATTCCTATCAACAGTAACAGGACTTACGCAACTAGCACAAATAGCGGGCGGGATGTAGCCCTGGCACGCAACAATTGAACTCAAACCAAGCACATAGGAAGACTTGGGCGTTTTAGTTGCTGAATTAAATAATTAGAAAGCAATCTATGCTTGTTTTGATAAACAGTTTGACCAGTTTGATAGGCTAAATTCTTTAATCTAATCTAAACCAACATTGCACAAGCAATATGATTTATTTGAAGCCTAGCTTTACGACATTGACAAGATTCAATGCCACTTATTTGTTTAATCTCTCGGTGAAAATCCTCGATTCTCCAACGAATTTTACACACCTCTTGTACAACATTCGTAGAATTTTGAGATAAATCGTTAGTAGCGACATAATCCGTTCTGTTGGTAGAAACAGCAACCCGGAATAGTTTCACTTTTTTCTGAGCGGGAAACCCTTTAATTTTTATAATTTTACCACATTCTAACTCTTCAGTACTCCATTCTCATAATTCAATAGGTTTATCTTTTTCTTTGGCAAATGTATCATCAACTAACCGATCCTTTTTTAAAGGGCAAGAATAAATTTTGTCTAAGCTATCAATATACAGCATGAAACTGTTTAGTGCGTATCATGTGTCCATCAAAACCTTATCAAATGGGAAAAGCTGATGATACACCAGTTTTTGCAGCATATCTTTCACATGGTCTATCTTGGTTTTACCATCCACATCAGAATTAAAAATGCGGTAATCTATTACCCCAAATCTTTGAACTTTAGGATTCACATATACACAACTGACTACACCAATTCCTTTGAGTATGCCATGTTCATTACCACTATATTGTCTCCTCACCATCTCTACTTCTTCAGAATATCTTTTGTCTAAAACACTGTCATCAAATATGATGTACCCATTACCATCAGGTTCTACTACCTCTTTCACCTTATCCCATAGTAAACGAGATGTTAACTTTTCGGTTTTTAAATAATAGTTAATTGCATCATGGCTAATACTTTCTAAATGCTCTGCTAAATTAGTAATTGTATAATTAATTTGACTACTTAATAAGTATTAGCAGTAATCAAGTTTAGTAAATCTCATTACCTTCAGCAACATTTATCTAATACAATCTCCTACCTATTTTCTCATGAATATTTGAATAATGTTTCCTGTTGCAGCTACTTCTTATGGGTTGATAAAGCTTTCCATATCCGATTTATTTAATACGGATGTACTATATTTCACCCATCGCCTGTGCCAGTTGCCTAACTCCTGAGTAATCAAAACATCAAATTCTTTTTCTATTAAAACCAGTACTTTGCCGTTTTTAGTTCCCGCCTATCCCATCTGAGGAAGAGTTATGATTTCATAACCTATAAATTTTTTAGCTAACCTGCGATCAATATATTCATCTAAAATCAATTGGGAGGATCGAGTTTTGGCAGAAAGACTCAAATAGGAAGCAAACCATTGATATAAGCACAAGGAAGGGAAAGGATTTGGTAGACACTTTCAACATTCCACTGTGGTCCAGAAATTTTAATCCTTGCTCCAATCTGTTGAATAGCAGATTCGACAGATCCAGAACCAATAGAACACAGTTGTTTAGCTCGGTAGTAGGTGTAGTTAATAATCCCAGTGGGATGTTTTTCGAGATAAGGGAAAAACTTTTTAACTTGTTTACCTCGACAATTATTAAATAAAGGTTGAATCGGCTCTATCTGACCTTGCCACAATAAACTCTCAACAGCTTGGAGATGCTTTAAATAACCACCAATTTGATAAAGATTCTCTTTGAGGTGATACCAATCCAAAATTTCCAAAGGTTTGGATTTTTCAGTTCCAAACTCTTTAACTAAATTCCAAACTCCATCATGACCATCCCCCAAACACACAAGGGGGTTAACCAAAGACTGGCTATTAACATAATCAACTTATGATTGATTAGTTGTTATCAAAAAATGCGCCATAATGAATTCCTTGTAGACGAAGGGTTTTATTGATAGTCTCGCCAGTAGCAGCCTGGTTGTGGTTTGCTCCCTAGTCGTACTTTTCCACCATCCACCCTCACTTCACAGACAGCTTGTTTTCCTTGTGGTAGCTCCCAATCTTGTTCCACAACTAGTTTTTGTTGCCTCCTATGGCCAACTTTTACTCCTGTTAATGCCTCAATTTCAACTTCTGCCTTTTGATATGATTCCTTCCTTAGCTTATAGCCTTAAGCAGCACTTTTGAAGTAATAGACTTAATCGACTTCTTGGCTTTAAACCCAGTCTCTGCAACTGTTTAGCCCTTAGTATTAGTTCTCCTACCCAGGTTTTGACTTTCCTGGTTTTACCTACTTTCCTTCCGCTTGTTTCTTCGATAAAAAAAGGGCTATTTCTGGACTTACCACTTCTAATATTTGACTCCTTACTGTTTTTTCTATGCCTTCCAAGTCTATTATCTGACTTTTGTCTGCTTCTTCAACAATGTTGCCTATTCTTCTAAGCAGGCTTTGAGCCGTTCTTGTTTATCCTGGTTCATGGTTGCTAATCCACACTTGTTTATCCTTATATTCTCCTATCACTTGTGTATCTTCCAATAGTGGATCCTCCCTACTAAGAATAACTACTTACTAGGAATAACTAACCATCAGTTTCAAGACTTGTTAGCCCAAGCTGAAATGCAGGATGAAAAACTTCAAGCTGATATAGGAAGTAAAAGACACGTATACATCAGAAAGGAGGAGGTGGAAAACCGAAACTAGAGATAAAACAACAGGGATGTCTATGCTTGTTCTATTGGAGGAAAATACCAACATTTGAGGTTTTAGGTTTGCATTTCGGTATATCTAAAATGGAAGCAAAGGACACATTTCATTACTGGCTAAAGATATTACGAAATGTTTTCCCTGCTAGTCTCCCAATACTGCTCGGGTAAGGAAAAAGAGGGGGTAAGATCAAGAGAAATGTATTCGCGTTTTGTTTACGAGAACTAACAGATTGACTTTTTCTCTTTGAGACTATCGTATAATTCTACCCAATTTTGCCTAAGATAATTAATACACGACTGCAAGTGGTAAATTTGGGTTCGTCTGGCAACCGAGAGGACAGCATGAATATGATTTGGGCTTCCAGCCTTGCCTAAATGCTTATATTCGCTGAGTTTATCAGGTGATTGAGTAGGGAAAATAGGCTTGTTAGCCTACAACTTGTAATAGCAGTAAGTACCCTGCTGACCCGATGCTTAGTAACAGAAAACGCAACATCCAGGAGGTGCTACCTAGAAGCCTGAATTTGTTGAATAGATAGTTGTAAAGTCGCAATAGCTTGTTGTATTAATTCGGCTCTAGAAATAATATCCGAGTCTTTTGCAGGCATTGACTTACGGGGGGAATGAGAAAAATTAACTTGTTCACGGAATATTTACGAGAACAAATACCCATTCATTTTATAGTTTTTTAAAACTATAATGAAACTGAACAGAGGTGCAAATGTCACTAATCAACTTTGAAGTCATTGCAGCATCAGTGGCCAAAGCGCAATTGCTTGTGGCGTTAGAACAAGTCATTCCCGCTCAAACTATACACAGAGCAATTATCAATACTTCTTCTCAAGAACGAAGAGAAGGAATACTACCCACTCACGTAGTTGTAGCTTGAGTCATTGCCATGAGTTTTTCCTCAACTGACTCTATAGTTGATGTCTTCAAAAATCTGATTCAAGGTTTGAGTGGTTTACAAATACCCCATCGTCTACGTTTTATTGCACCAACTTCTTCATCAATCAGTGAAGCACGTCAAGGAATTGGTCCTAAAGAATTGGTCCTGGTGTGATGACTCGTTTGTTTGAAATGGTAGTAAAACCCCTGGCCACAATACAAACACCAGGTACTTTTTTGGGAGGATTAAGATTGATGGCTGTAGACGGAACAGTTTTTGATATCCCTGATACTCCAGCCAATGGTAAAGTATTTGGTTATCCTGGTTTACCACCGGGTACATATCCAGCTTTTCCAAAGGCCAGATTGGTTTTTTTAGTAGAAGCAGGAACTCATGTAATTGTTGATGCTCTCTCTATTAAGTCCCTATGGAATTGGTGAAAGAAAAAGAGCAATTCAAATCCTTCCCAGTGTTGGGGAAGGAATGTTGTTAATGTGGGACAGGGGATTGCATTCTTTTAAAATGGTTCATGCCGCAATCAAACAAAAGTGTCATATCCTTGGTCGTGTGCCAGCGAATGTGAAATTTGAGCTCGTCAAAACTTTGGGTAATGGTTCTTATTTGTCTTGGGTTGCACCTGATGGTAAATCTAAAAAGAAAGGTGCAAAGAGAATTCCTATTTGTGTAATTGAATATGTGATTGAAGATAATGGTTCTGATAAAGTATACCGTTTGACTACTGATTTGATGGATATTTCGACTTTCCCAGCACTGATTTTAGCTCAAGAATATCATACTAGATGGGAAGCTGAGAATACTTTGGATGAATTAAAGGTGCATCTATTGGGGCGTAAAACTCTGATTCGTTCTAAGAGTCCTCGTGAAGTAGTCCAAGAAATTTATGGTTGGTTGTTAGGACATTTTTGTATTCGTTGTTTGATGTTCCAAAGTGCTTCCGAAGCAGGAATCTCGCCATTAGGTTTGAGTTTTACTGGTAGTTTACGATTAATTCGACGTGCTGTTCCTCAATTTCCACAAGCTGCTACTGAAGATTTACATCTATTTTATAGTTGGTTAGTTCCATAAATTTCATATTTAGAAATACCACCTCCTAAATTTAGAAGTAATCCTAGGATTCTGAAAAAGACGCGCTCCAAGTTCCTGAGTAAAAAATGATTTTATCGTGGTAGTACCACTGTCAATCAACCTTCTTTTATGTTTTTAACAACTGCTATTTAGCCTTATCATATTTTCGCGTTTCTACCTTTATATCTACCTTTATATTTGAGCAATTAAATATTATTTATTGATGGGGACACTCTTCTTTGTTCATAGTGTGGCTTTTCTGTTTTAACGGGGCTCTTAATTCTCGTAACTCAAACGCGAACTCTTTTCTCCTGATCTTACCTCCTCTTCTTCCTTAACCGAGCAGTATTGGCTAGTCTCCTTGAACAGGTAGAAAAACATGATAGGGATTATGCGATGGAAACTCAGAACAAAAGGTAGGAAGTAAAGAGTTTTCTACCAAGGGTATTTTTGTTGAACAGGTCATTAGACTTGTAAAAATATTCCGGGTACCTCAACAAAGATTTCCCCTGAATTCCCCAATTTACTCACAAGTAATTCTTACTAACTATTGGTGGTTTAGTTATATTAGGAATTGGTTCATTAGTTTTGCCCATTGCATTAGTTTTGTCCATTTCATAAATGTTATGGATATGAGGTCAGTTACGAATTTTTCATCAACATCTTCATGGATAGTCCCTATCCGTAACTATTCCCAACCCTGATTCTTATCTTGGCTCTTTCCTCATCTTAACACTATGGAAAGCCAGAAACAGACTCCTTTCTAAATTTTCCTCTCTATTGATGTAGAATGAGAGCGATAGCTACGCTCGCCGCAGGCATCGCATTGTTGATTTAGATTGCTCAAGTTCTCCCAATCTCTAAAGATGTCTTAAACCAGGCGGTCATTTTGCGACAACAGAAAAAATGAGTTTAGGTGATGCCATTATTGCCAGTACTGCGCACTGCTTCAGTCTATGGGCTGATTTTAATAACAAGAAATGTAAATGATTTTCGTTGCATAACTCAACTGAGATTGTGGAATCCGTTTGAATCTGATCAACCCAGTTGAGGAAAGATCTTGATACCGATAAAAAAAGACAGGCTGATAGCCTGTCCTAAAATAAATTATTTAGCAGAGAATTTAGAAATTCATTTCAGCAGCTTGGACTTTTTCCACCTGTTTCTTCTTCAGCACTAGCATCACTTGTGCCAACATTACTAAACAGATAAAGGCAATCATACCTGCAACTCTGGTGGGGTTTTGTAAGACAATCTCTGCATCTTGTTGACCAAAACCACCGACGTTGGGGTTGTTGGTTAAAGCATCACCAGATGCAACTGTTTCTCCTTCAGAGACTATTAAATCTGGACCTGCGGGAACGGTATCGTCAACAACTTCACCAGCTTCGGTTTTGATGCTAACAACATATTTAACGTTACCGTCTTCATCTTCTGTTTTAGCAATCTTGCTAATTGTGCCAGCAGCAGAAGCGTTGTAAATGTTGTTGTTGCTCTTTTCACCTGTGGGGTAAACTTGTCCACGTCCTCTGTTACCACCTACATGAACAGAATATTTGCCAAAGTGGATATTGCTGTCGGTAGCAGGGTTGGGTGAAAGAACAGGGAAGACGATTTCCTGATATTCTTTGCCTGGTAAGGGGCCAACAATGACGATATTTTCTTTGTCTTCACTGTAGGGTTGGAAGTAAATATCACCTAGTTCGTCCTTCATTTCTTCAGGAATCCGGTCTTCTGGTGCAATCTTGAAGCCGTCGGGTAACATCAGTACAGCACCGACGTTTAAGCTGACTTTGGAACCATCAGCACCTACTTGCTGTACGTTGGTATCGTAGGGGATTTTGACAACGGCTTTAAATACAGTGTCAGGTAATACTGATTGAGGTACTTCTAGTTGTGTGTCTTTTGGTGCTAAGTGACAGTTAGCACAAACAATCCTTCCTGTGGGTTCACGGGGGGTTTCAGGATAGGTTGCCTGCGCCCAGAAGGGATAAGCAGAAGCAGTTTGGGGTAGGGCTAGATCGCTGGTGAAGAAAAAGGTCACGGTGGCGATAGCTATAACTAATGTGTTTAAGATCACTTTAGCAGTGCGAGTTAACCTCGCTGGTGTACAGGCGTTTCTCATCTCTATAAAGTCATTAGTCAGTGGTCAGTTGTCAGTTATAATTGGTCAGTTGTTATTGGTCAGTTGTCAAGAGTTGACTCAAGACTAATAACTCACGACTCTACACTCAGCCCTCGATTAACTCCACCAAGGTTCTTCACCGGTGCGGAAGTCTGTTTCTGTCCAAGGGGTTAAAACGATTTTGTCGCTGTGTGTTTTGGCATGAGCCAAAGCTAAGGACTTGGGTGCAGGTCCGCGGACAACTTTACCAGTAGCATCGTACTGGGAACCGTGACAAGGACATTTAAACTTGTTCTCTGCTACGTTCCAAGGCACTACACAACCTAAGTGGGTGCAGATAGCATTAATGCCATAGTCTGTGATCGCTTCTTTACTCTCTACCACAATATATGTAGGATCTCCCTTTAGTCCTTGTACCAAGGTGCGATCGCCTACATTATGGCTTTCTAAGAATTGACTAACACTAACATCTTTACCCAGTTCATCTTTTGCTGTCACACCACCACCAGCACCACCGCTGGCTGGAGGGATAAAGTACTTAATTACAGGGTACAATGCACCTAGCGCCACTCCAGTGACAGTACCAAAAGTGAGCAGGTTCATGAACTGACGACGACCCATATCAGGCACGTCCATTGATTCGGAAAGTTGAGCCATAATCTACGCGCTCTTTGTGTAATTTGTTAAGCACCTTGACAAGAGTACCAGCACTTTAGCTACCCTTGTCTGAATCGAAATACTAAGGCCATCAGCGATGCCACAATTCTTTGTTCCAAGATATCTTTAGCATCTTTTCTGTTAGCATTACATTTCTTTATATGCTTATCATACTGGAGTTACGGAACTTAACATCATAACTAAATGTAAAATCTAATTGAGAACAGCCATGATCCCAGAAGGATATGGGCTGTAATGTTTCACAGCGAAAAAACCGTCTCAGCATATGATTGCTAATCTCAAATCCAAAATCCAAAATTTATATGATAGGACAGGAATTTCGTCAACTGTTAATTGATAAGTGGGGATACTCTTATGATGTCCAATTACGCAGGACTCAGGGGAAAATATTTCTGCAAGTGATGTGGAAATATCTTGAACAAGCTTCATTCCCTTTAAGCGAATCTCAATACCAAGAGCATCTTGATAGCATTACTAATTATCTCAATGCTTTGGGAGGAACAATACAAGTACAAACTTTTATTACTCAAACAAAAGAGCGTCCCCGACTGGGTAAGGCTGTTAGTATACCTCTAGATTTGGGCGATCGCTCTTCCGAATGGATATTATGAACAATTTAAAATTGGTACTATTTATGTCAATAATTATTGCTGGAGAACGTAGCGGTGTTGGTAAAACAACTGTAACGCTCACACTTTTAGCCTCATTATGCCATCGTGGAGTCACAATACAATCTTTTAAAGTCGGACCAGATTATATTGATCCGATGTTCCATCAATATGTTACAGGTCGTCCTTGTCGAAACCTAGATACTGTATTGACTTCAGAAAGTTATGTACAGGAATGTTTTCACTATCATTCCCTAAAATGTGAATATGCATTAGTTGAGGGAGTTATGGGTTTATTTGATGGTGTTGGTCAATCGTCAGTCATCAGTCGTCAATCTTCAAATAAAGGCGACGACATGACATTTGCCAGTACAGCACATATAGCTAAATTATTAGATATACCAGTGGTATTGGTAATTGATTGTAGTCGGTTGTCTAGTTC
Source organism: 'Nostoc azollae' 0708 (assembly GCF_000196515.1). Lineage (NCBI taxonomy): Bacteria > Bacillati > Cyanobacteriota > Cyanophyceae > Nostocales > Nostocaceae > Trichormus > Trichormus azollae. Next base: position 2,038,052 of record NC_014248.1, on the reverse strand, counting down.
AGTCGCTGCGCTCGCACATGGTTATTGTTCATTAGATAGTAGAATTAAAATCGCCGGACTAGTATTGAATCGTGTGGGAAGTGATCGGCATTTATCATTATTGAAAAATTCCCTAGCACCTCTACAAATCCCCATCCTGGGTGTACTCAGAAGACAAGATAGTATTACTATTCCTGATCGTCATCTGGGATTAATCCCCACCGCAGAATTACCAGAATTAGATAGTATTATTAATCGTCTTGCAGATTTAGGTGATACTTGCTTTGATTGGGAACAACTATTACCCCTCCTCAAGTCTCCCTATTTCCCCACCTTCTCACCTTCCTATCTCCCTATTTACCCATCTTGTGTTAAGATTGCCGTTGCAAGAGATAAAGCCTTTAATTTCTACTATCAAGATAACTTAGATATATTAGAAAAATTAGGTGCAGAATTAATATTTTGGAGTCCTTTAAAAGATACAGAATTGCCAAGAGATATTCAAGGAATTTATTTCGGTGGTGGATTTCCTGAAGTATTTGCATCAGAATTAGCTGCAAACACGGAAATTTTAAAATCAGTTAAAACAGCTATTTGTGCAGGAATACCGACAATTGCTGAATGTGGTGGTTTAATGTATTTATGTGAGGAAATTATTGATTTTGAAGATAAATCTTGGTCAATGGTAGGAATATTACCCACATCTGCACAAATGGATAAAAAGTTAACTTTAGGATATCGTCGTGCAGTAGCTTTAGAAGATAGTTTCTTATTTGATGTTGGAACAAATGTTTATGGACATGAATTTCATCGTTCCCATGTAATTACTGATCCTCAACGACCATTATTTGATACCTATCGCTTTGACTGTGATGAAAATACAGGATTTGAAGGTTGGAATTTACCTAATGTTAATGCTTCATACATCCATCAACACTGGGGAAAAAGTTTAGAAATTCCCCAAAATTTTCTGCAACAATGTCTCAAATATAGGAGGGAATAGGGAATAGAGTCGAGATAACAGGAAAAAGTTAATTATAAGTAATTAGCCTCATCTGAATATAACCTAGAATTCCTTTAATTCCTTAATAGTAACAAACCCTAGATTTATGCGTGTAATCAATCCAAAATCCAAAATCCAAAATTGAATGACTAAGTGACTAATGACTAATATTTTCATTCAGTCTGCGAATGATCCGAGATAGTTCACGAATAATATTTACAGCAATTTCTGGAGTTTCTTCAATCGCATCATAAAGTTGCTCTTGAGTGAGTTCCAAACAATCACAAGGTTCTAAAGTAGTGACAGAAGCCGAACGAGGCTGAGTATCAAATACAGCCATTTCACCAAAGTATTTTCCTGGATCTACTTCTGCTAATTTGGTATCCCCAATATGGACTTCCACTCGACCGGATACAATAATATAGAGCGAGCGCCCCTCTTCTCCTTGTTTAAAGATACTGTGATTTGTAGGATATGATAACTCATTCATCACTGAAGCTAGTCGGACTACAAAATCATCTCGCAATTCATTAAAAATAGGAACACGTCGGACAAATAACAAACGATCAACGCTAGTCAGCATAATTACTAATTATATATAAAAGATTGCTACTAGTATATAACCAACTCAATCAGGCAATTGGACTGATTGAGTTGGTTATAAAAGAACGACATTATCCCACCCTAGATGCTAATAATACCCCAGGCTTTGTGACTCTCTGAGGTTTATTTATCAGAATTGGGTACCCCATCCCTCCCCTCTTAGGGGTCTACAGTCTACACAGAAGTCCTAGATTCCTTACTTGATAATAAAGCGTTTGCTGTTTAATCCGCTACGAATGATTAGCGGGACTTAAATAAAAGTTAAGAGTAAAAAGGAGTATAGTGCGGTTTTGGTGTAGCTTTCACGTTTGCCCCAGTAATGGGCACCATGGTTTGAAAGATGGTGTTAAAGGTTTGATGATGTACTTACTCATAAGGCGCAAAAAAGGAGTTTAGACATTATTTAGGGGGATTATTGGGTGAAAGTGAGAGAAAAAACCTATTTAAGATGGCACAGAATGCCCTAGGGGTGAACTACCACCGATAACACCACGTTTTAACTGCAGCACCTTGGTCCAGTTCCCAAGTCAATGACCGTCGGTTAGAGATTATGAAAAAGTGTAGTCAGAGGAGAATCACCAGAGGATTTAGCTTAATAATTGATGATTCCGTCCATAGAAAAAGCGGGAATTTTAGGGATGGAGTAGGAAGAAAATATATATATTGGAGAAATTGGGAAAAGGGATAATGGGATAGTAGTAGTAACAACACATCTATATGATGGCAGTAAAAGCTTACCATTAGATATAGAGTTAGATCACCACGGTGATTCTTTACCCAAAGGGAAACAAGACCCTCTATTTGAGAAGAAAGAAGAAACCTGAGTTAGGAATTAAATTAATACATCTGACCTTAAGCCGTGGTTATCAACCAGGAATAGTAATTATAGATCCTGGATATGGACACAATATATCTTTCTTATTTAAGATAGAAAATCGGCATTGAAAGTATTGAGGAGGACTAGCTAAAAATCCCAAAGTCCTTGCCAGTGACCAAGAGGATAGTCCACAAATAATTAGGTTAGATGAACTAGCACAAAGTTTACCCCAAGAGGCTTTTACAGAAATTCAACTGGAGTTAGATAAACCCAAAACATTATGGGTAGTAACTAAAGAAGTAGAAATATCAGCCTTAACTGGAAATGGCAATATTGCTATAGTCATCAACGGTTCTACTTTCTCTCAAGCCACTGATATTGGCTACTTTATTACCAATATTTCTTCATCAATTGTCACACCCCAACGGATAGTTGATACATATTCTCAAAGAAATTGGGTAGAAGTTGTTTACAGGGAAGCCAAGGGATGGTTAGGACTCAACGAATATCAAGTTGGAGATAATAGCAGTTGACTGCGCCATTTTATTTTGGTTTGCTGTGCCTACACTTTTATTCTTTGCCATCAGTGGACTGGAGGATTAAGACCAAGGTGGGCTAAGAAACCTTTGAATACTTTTACTGCAGCTTTAGAAGGGTTGAGAACAGCCATATCTTTTCTATTTATTGATTGGTTCAACTGGAATCTGGACGTGTTTCCTTCTTATCGAGACAGTTTGGGCTACATTTGGCGTTGATTTTTGTTTATGTCCCGTTAGTACCAACGCAAATTCTAAATTCAAAATGAATACACTGTAAACCGGATTTCTCAAATTTGGAATAGGTTGTTTATTTCTCGGTGCGTTACGGCTAATCCTCACTCTCTCAAATCCTCAAATCTTTACATAGCTGTAATACAGCCTACTTAATACTTACTTTATAAGTACTTTCATATTTGCCTAAAAAAGTCTACATTTGGGTCTGAATTCCTCTATTAATGAGTAAGTTTGTCGGCTGGCTCATAAGTAAATATACTTTTATAGTATATCAAAAAATACTTCAAATAGTGTATGCTAACTATCCTATCACTGTCATGTATCAATAATTATTAAATCTTGGCAGGATAAACTTTCTGGGTAGTTTCAAACTAGAAGATTGATATTCCCACTAGATATTTCTTGATTAAGAGTATCTTGCCTTAAGGGTATTATTAGCTACTGCCTAGGCACTTATTGTCCCTTAGAAAATCATAATCATGTACATAGCAAAATTATCTATGAACATCAAGTTACCCCAAATCATTCTTTAAAGTCAAATGCTTTCAATGAGTCTGGTATTATTCTTAACCAAGAATCTATCAATCATGAAACTTCTACAGTATGAGAAATTCCTGCTAATTACTTAAGTCAAATTCCTGGAACAGATAAGGATCGAAAAGTGGATTCTGTTGGTGCAAATAGCTTGCAAATAGAACCTAAATATACTGGATAAAAGCTATTTAAACCCCAAAAATTAACCTTAGTATTAGAAAATAGAAAAGCGGCTCCGTCTTCATCTCAGGAATTAGGATTGAGTGAAGAACCTAAAGTAGAAATGTTGGTTTTGAGTGCCTTTAAAACTGCTGTGGGTAGTGATGAGGCAGAATTAGTATTTTCGGGTTTGGCTGTGCAAGCAGGGGTAAAAACTGTTTTGGGTAGTTTGTGGTATGTGAGTGATCAAGGTTCTTTGGCGCTGATGACAAAATTTTACGATCAGTTGAATAATACTTATTTGCGCTCTCATTCTATTAAACAAGCCCAGTTAGCGATGCTAAAGGGGAAAGGTATAGCTGTCCATCTGCTATACCTTTCCCCTGAAAAAAACATTCCTCTAAATCAAGAAATGACTAATTTAGGTAAGATCGAGTTATCCCATCCATATTATTGATTATTGGTCTGCTTTTACGGTAATTGGTAATTGGAATTAACAGTTATGAGTTATCAATCAGTTATCAGTTACAGTAGGAGTCAGGAGTGAGGAGTGAGGAGTAAAACTCTCTTGCTGTCTAGGTTTCAATTTAGATTCTGTACCTCATTGATCTGCAATCTGCTGTATCACTGTTCCCTCTTATTTAAGAAAAATGAATGTCTTGGAAATGGTGCTTTAGAGTTATTATCGCTTTGTTGGGGCTGTGGCTATTCTGGGATATAGTTTCCCATCTAGGGGCAGAGATTTTTTGGTTTCAGGAAGTTGGCTATTTGCAAACATTTCTGCTGCGCTTGGTGACTAAGGGTGCTTTATGGGTGGGTGTGGTCAGTGTTAGTTTTACCTATCTGTTTTTTAATCTGGCTTTAGCACAACGCTGGAAATATCCCCAGTCTCTGAAAACTGAGTTGGTCAGAAATGAGGAGACAAGACTGAGTAAGCAACTCACAAAATTTCTCAGTCCACAGTATGGCACAGTCTATAAACCTCCTTATGTTGAGACTGGATACAAAGAAATTAGATTGCGCTGGCTGTTACCACTGACGTTAGGCTTGAGTTTGTTGGTGGGGTTGATGGTAACCCATTATGGACAAGTCGCTCTAAGTTACTGGAATAGAGAAGTTAATCAGGTTATTTCACCTTTTACAATTCTATTTAGACCAGAGATTCTTTGGAATTTCGGACACACAATTATTTTTCAGGACTGGTATTTTGGTGTGGCTTTAGTAATGGCGATCGCACTCTTAATATATTCTCACTTTTTGCTGAGAGCGATCGCACTTATTTTTAGTCTTGGTTTTGGCTGGATACTATCTCAACATTGGTGTAAAATACTACTTTATTTCCACTCTACTCCCTTCAATACCAACGACCCTTTATTTGGCAAAGATATCGGTTTTTATATTTTTTCACTCCCTCTGTGGGAACTTTTGGCATTTTGGCTACTTGGATTATGTTTATATGGCTTTGTGTCCGTTGGTCTCACCTATCTTTTATCAGGAGATAGTCTAAGTCAAGGCATTTTTCCTGGTTTTTCTCTACCACAACAATGTCATTTATTCGGTTTGGGTAGCTGTTTGATGTTGGTAGTAGCCTTTAGTTATTGGTTAGGTCGTTATGAACTGGTTTATTCTCCCCGTGGGGTGAGTTTTGGCGCTAGTTACACCGATGCTAAGATCCAGTTGCCAGTTGACACTATGTTATGTGTTTTAGCTGTAGTGCTCGCATTTTATTTATTATGGCAAACTTTCTTCTGGAAACCCAAATCGCAACATCATCGTTGGGCAATTTATAGTTTATGTATTTATATAATTTTAATAATTACAGGTGATTTTCTTGTACCTGCTGTTGTCCAATCTTTAATAGTTCAACCCAATGAATTGCAGCGAGAGAAGCCTTACATCCAACGTACTATTAACTTTACTCGTCAAGCATTTGATTTAGAAGCAGTTGATTCTCAAACCTTTAATCCCCAGGGAAACTTAACCCAAGCTGATCTCAAAGTCAATGATCTAACAATTCGTAATATTCGTCTTTGGGATCAAGAACCATTATTAAAAACTAACCGCCAATTACAACAAATTCGTCCCTATTATCAATTTCCCGATGCTGATATTGATCGTTACACAATAAAAATTGAACCCAACCAAGAAGCAACCGCATCAACCGAAAAACGTCAGGTACTAATTGCAGCCAGGGAATTAGACTATAATTCTGTTCCACAGCAAGCTAAAACATGGGTAAACCGCAATTTAGTTTACACCCACGGTTATGGCTTTACCATGAGTCCTGTGAATACTGTTGCTCCTGGTGGTTTACCAGAATATTTTGTTAAAGACATTAGCGGTAATGATAGTGCGCTAACTACTTCTAGTGAAGCTATTCGTGAAAGTATTCCTATTGGTAAACCGCGAATTTATTATGGAGAAATTAGCAATACTTATGTCATGACTGGGACGAAAGTTAGAGAATTAGATTATGCCAGTGGCAGAGATAATGTTTACACCAGTTATGATGGCGTGGGTGGAATTAGAATTGGTTCTCTGGGTCGAAGATGGCTATTTGCTACATATTTGAAAGACTGGCAAATGATATTTACACGGAATTTTCTACCAGAGACAAAAGTATTATTCCGGCGAAATATTAACCAACGAGTTCGTGCGCTCGCACCTTTTCTAAAATTTGACAGTGAGCCTTACTTAGTAGCTGCTGATGCCAATCCTGACAACAAAAATGAACAATTCCCGGCAACAAAGAATAATCTTTACTGGATTATAGATGCTTATACAACAAGTGACCGCTATCCCTACTCTGACCAAAATGGTGATGGCATCAACTATATTCGTAACTCCGTTAAGGTCGTAATTGACGCTTACAACGGCACAGTCAGATTTTACGTTGCTGAACCAAAAGAGCCTCTAATTATTGCCTGGTCGAAAATATTCCCACAAATGTTCCAACCGCTGGCAAATATGCCTGTTAATCTCCAGAGTCATATCCGCTATCCAGTGGACTTTTTTAAAATTCAATCTGAACGGTTAATGGTTTATCATATCACTAACCCCCAAGTATTTTACAACCGCGAAGATCAATGGCAAATTCCCAATGAAATATATGGAACGCAAACCCGTCAGGTTGAACCTTACTATTTAATTACTAGTCTTCCTAACGTTCCCTTTGAAGAATTTATTTTACTGCTTCCCTACACACCCAAACAACGAACAAATTTAATTGCTTGGTTAGCAGCGCGTTCAGATGGAGAAAATTACGGTAAATTGCTGCTGTATAACTTTCCTAAAGAACGGTTGATTTATGGGACAGAACAAATAGAAGCGAGAATTAACCAAGATCCAGTAATTTCTCAACAAATTTCTTTATGGAATCGTCAAGGTTCGAGAGCAATTCAAGGTAATCTTTTGATTATTCCCATTGAACAATCTTTGTTATATGTTGAGCCAATTTATTTAGAAGCAACTCAGAATAGTTTACCAACTTTGGTTAGGGTGGTTGTTGCTTATGAAAATCGCATTATCATGGCAAAAACTTTAGAACAAGCATTACAAGGAATTTTTCAACCAGAGGTAACACAAGCACCGACAATTATTCGTCCTGTGGAACAAGAATGAATACCATCGAGTTAGAGTGAACAGCGGAATGATTTGATTGAGAGTGCAATCGCATTATTTACTGTCTCGTTCTGAACCTTTAATGGTGATTGTCAGCACTCTTTTAACGCACTTCATAACTTGATTATAGATTAAATCTGTGACCTTTTTCTCCCTTTAGCTGGTTATTTTTATCTCTTAACCGTTGATTCTCTGACTCTAAGTCTTTTACTTTTGATTGTAATTTGAGAACAATGATTGTATGATTTTGAATTTGACTGCTAAGATTTTGAGTGAGCGCCTATGATAAAAGGAAGTTGTAAGCAAAGATTAGGCGTTGGTAAAGCCACTTTCACTCTTCCCCAATCATTCAATAGCAAGCTGGACATTCATTGATAGTTGAGTTTAAATTTATCACCGTGTACTCTTGCTTTTCCCCTACCTGAATATGCTGGTACTCATCCCCACAAATATTGGTTGGAATGTAAGCACATCAGTTGTTGTCTTATAAGTACTTGACCACTTACGATGGAATACTGGATACAGTGATCAGTCTCCCAGACTGTAGACGTTGCGTGTCAGCAATATTGCATCCGTCATTTCAAATGTTGCGTCCTTAGCCCCACATAAACATTGGTATGCTGCTTGACGGAATTCCTTTAGTTGTGCAAAAAGATCTATAGCGGTTGATAAACGTTGGTAGTGCTTCTTTCATCTTCCGCTACTGGGGTGCTTGTTCTTACAGGCATCCCTTTACTTTTGTAATTCCACTCCCTAGCGATCACTCTCTTTTACTCTAAAGTCCAGTTAAGTCTGCTTGCCTCCTTATTCTCGTTTCAGGTCTGATAAAATATTTGGAGGGTTTATGAACTTTTCTAAGAAAGAACAAGTTTTAGCTTTTGTTGTTTTAATTTTGGTTTTCGGTTCATTAGTTTTGGGAGTAATTGATCCCTCAACTCGTGGGACCTTTACAGATTTGACAAAAGTAGCTGTAGGAACTTCCATAGGTTTCCATATACTTGCACCAAATCAAAGAAATAGGACTTACGTATAAGATCATAAAAGTAGAGGTAACTCATGAATTACCTCTACGGAATAAAAAGGTTTTCAGTCACATTTTGCGTAAGTCATAAAAAATTAGCTTTTTAGCTAAATCCATAATTTCTATTTAGTAGCCTTCTTGCCAAAGTAGCTTTTCTCTTTTCTAGACTTTTGCAAGAAGTCTATTAGTTGAATACTGCAAATTACTCAACTAAATAAGTAGGATCTATTTGAAAAAACACTGCCAGATCTTGAATGTGCTTTTCTGTTAATTGGCGTTTACCATTGATAACATCTAAAACTATTGACTCACTTTCTGAAATAGAAACTAAATCCTTTGGTTCTAGGTTAGATTATTCTAGCAACCGTTAAAGCAGTGCAACACCTTTTAGAGTAGGCATTTTTTCATGTTGCTGTTCATAATCATAAACATGAGTACCTAGAACCTTGAGATAGTCTACATCATCTTGTGTAATATTTCCTTTATCCAAAATAGAATTAATTTTATTTTGGGTAGCAATTAATTCTTGTTCATTGGTAATGGGACGTGGGGTAAATGTGGTAAGTAGCTTTATATAGTAGTTACTAGGAGTTTTTAAACCACTCGTCATTTTTCCATTTCTCCTTATCATATTCAGCTTGAGTGAGTACAGCGCGTATAAATAATAGTTAAAACTCCTAATTTATATAGGTTATAAGTTGGTAATGATTACCTTTGATATTCAAAACAGTAAAGTTACCAACTAAGTCTGCTGATAGAAAAATTTTCCTAACATCATTAAAAGTTCCTAATTCAGAATCCGATATGGGCTAATACCAGAGTAAAAGCCCGGATTCTGATTGGGAATGCTTTTCCCAAAATTTCCTAAGTCTTCTTTTTCTAAGAAAATGCATTCTAACAAAAAATATTGTATCTATTTTCAGGTAAATTTACTACAAATTTTTTTGTCTCATAATTTCGACACAGATAATTTTTATACTGAAATTTATTTTCTTAATGACGAAGCTTAAAAAAACTGTACCTCCAGATGGATAAAAACTAACTTCCTCAGCTTTTATAGTTCAAAACTAAATGGGTTTTGATAAGAAAGCAAATCGAGGGGATGTGCTAAATGAGAGCTTTACTACTCTGGCCGATCATGCCTAATTCTTTCTGGTCTTATCAGGAAACCCTTGCTTTGGCTGGGTTACGTGCGACAAATCCCCCACTAGGTTTAATCACAGTAGCAGCGATGTTACCGAGTGATTGGGAAATTAGATTGTCCGATCGCAATGTCCGTCTAGAAACAGATGCAGATTGGGAATGGTGCAATATTGTCATCCTCTCTGCAATGATTATCCAAAAACAAGATTTTGGTGAATTAATTCAAAAAGGTAAAAGGTTAGGTAAAAAAGTCGCAGTCGGTGGACCTTTTGCTACATCTGTACCAGAATTTGTCTTAGAAGCAGGAGCAGATTATTTAATTTTAGATGAAGGAGAAATCACCATCCCGATGTTTTTAGAGGCTTTAGAAAAGGGAGAAGAAAAAGGTATTTTCCGAGCTACAGAAAAACCAGATGTTACCCAAACTCCCTTACCTAGATTTGATTTATTAGACCTAAATGCTTACATAGCTATGACCGTACAGTTTTCACGGGGTTGTCCATTTCAATGTGAGTTCTGTGATATTATCACCCTTTTTGGACGCAAACCCCGCACGAAAACACCAGAACAGATCTTAGTAGAATTGGAAGTATTATATCAGATGGGTTGGTGGCGTTATGTATTTATTGTTGATGATAACTTTATCGGCAATAAACGTAATGCTAAAATCTTTTTAAGGGAACTAATTCCCTGGATGGAAAAACGAAATTATCCTTTTGCTTTACTCACCGAGGCTTCTTTGAATTTAGCAGAAGATGATGAATTATTAGAATTAATGGTAAAAGCTGGTTTTGTTCAGGTATTCATGGGTATTGAAACTCCTGATGTAGAAAGTTTAGTAGGAGCAAATAAAGAACAAAATACCCGTAAGTCTTTAGTGGAGTCCTGCCACAAAATTACCAAAGCCGGACTACAAATTATGTCTGGTTTTATCTTAGGATTCGATCATGAAAAACCTGGTGCAGGTAAACGTATTCAAGAGTTTGTGGAAGAAACTAATATTCCCCAAGCCCATCTTAATTTATTGCAAGCATTACCAAATACAGCCATGTGGAATCGGCTGCAAAAAGAAGGAAGGTTAATAGATGCGTTAGGTGAATTTCTAGGTTCTCAAAAATCTTTAATTAACTTTGTTCCTACTCGTCCCATGACAGAAATAGCTGACGAGTTTATCGAAACTTTTTGGAATTTGTATGAACCCATACCTTACCTCAAACGTACTTTTCGTCATTTTATGATGATGGAGGGTTGGCGGGCTAAATATCAACGGACCTTAACAAAAGCAGAGTGGGACTTTTTAGGGGCTATTTGTTGGAGACAGGGAATATTGCGTTCTACAAGATTTCATTTTTGGTGGCAATTAATAGTTATGGCATGGCATAAACCAAATTTATTATATGACTATTTAATCGCCTTGGGTGTGGGTGAACATTTTTTCAGTTTTCGTCATGAGGTAAAAGTAGAAATAGAATCAGAATTAGCATTATTACAGCAGCAAGAATTCGATAAAAAATCAGCAACGTTAAGTTATAAACCGTGAGTTAATTACAGTTAAATTATATTCTGAAGTAGCGCCTTTTATAATCCATAAAAAAAGATACCAGACTTCTTTAAGAATCCGGGTATCTGAATATTAGGCTAATTTTGTGTTCATGAATGATTTAGAATTGCTATAGTAGTTGACAATAAACTCAGCAATAACATCACCACGAAAAAATGTCCCAGGTTCTAGAACAATCAATAAGGATTCTTGCCGCTGCTACGGTAGTAGAAAGCTGTTTTACGGATTTAAATCTAATGCATCGTTGGCTTAATCCTCTTCTGCGTTGCGAACCTGTGGGAACAGTGTGGAGTACAAATATTGGTAGTCGCAGTCGGTTTATAATTCAAATTCCTGTGATTAAACCCACTTTAAACACTGTAGTGATAGAAAGGCAACCAGGTTTGGTAGTATGGGCATTTAAGGGATTCTTTCAGGGAAGTGATCGCTGGGAATGTCAACCACTACCAAAAGGTACACTTCTCCTTAACCGCTTTGAGTTTCAAATTCCTAACCCTGTAGTCAGTTGGGGTTTTAATACGTTTGGTGCATCTTGGACAAAAGCAGATATGCAAGCTCAACTGCGTCGTCTCAAACGAATAGCAGAAAGCTTTGAATAATAGATCCTGCACGTTATAGCAGAGTTGATAAGATATGTATCAGGATAAGATTAACCTAGTTTCTCCAATAATTGACGAATCACATCTGCATCTTCCGCATCTGGTATTTTAACTCGATAAGTTTGTAAATCTTCCATAGCTTGAGAAAACATCCTAAGTTGGAAACATAGCAAACCTCTATCTCTTAATTCCAAACTTGTCCCTGGAAACAACAGCAAAATCCTTTCTACCGTTCCCAGACTCTTTTCTAAATCCTGCTGTTTGAGGTAAATATACTTCAAATTCGTCAATATCTGCGCCAAAAATTGCCGCTTACTAACTGTTACTACAAATTGTGGTGTAGACTTACCAATTGCTGATAAATTTGTGACAGCCTATCCTGGCAATCTTGTGCAAACATGACTTTACCACCATTGAAGGCATCAACAAAAATCCCTATATCCTCTATATTTGGACGGATGAGGAAATATCCCGGCATTCCTATTCCCAGCATTGGAAAATCAAGCCGCCTTCCCACTTCCATATAAACTAGTGCCAAGGTAATGGGAATACCAGTTCTGCGTTTAATTACATCATTGAAAAAGCTGTTACGTAGGTCATAATAATATATGTTCTTACCACTACAACCGAACTCTTCCTAAAAGTACTGGTTAATGCTTTGAATCATTCCCAGCAGATAGGGCTAGGAAGGTAGACGTCCTTGTAACTTAAATGCCATTGTATCAAGGGCATTTAAATATTCTTTTGGGTCAAGGTCGGGATATTCTTCCTGTGCAATATATAAAGCTGCCTTGTCCAAGTTGATAGACTCGTCACGTTGTTTAATCTCTTAGTAAAAATACCGACGTGCTGACGAGAAATTCATAAGCAGTAGGGATGAAGCGACATAATCTCATTTTAAGGTAATTGAGGTAGTTTAGAGCAGAAATTCACCTTTGACCCTTTAATAGGGAACAGGTTTGCAAAGAGAGAAATCTATGATCATCTATAGTATAAACAATCGTATTTTTACGGCTTCGTCATAACTTTAAATATCATTATTTATTGAATCTACTACTCACTTGTTTGAAAGCTTGACAGTTTAAGTGTTTTAACCCTACCCCCCCCCGAATTAATAGTTTTTTATCTTACTGAATTTTATGTGAAGTTCCCAGAAAAACGCTTTACAGGTATTGAAAAACCGTATTAGTATCAGTGACATTGAAGGCAACAAGAAAAGGGAGCAAGGCGATTTTGTGAGGTGGGGCAAAAAGTGTACCTTTACCTACGCCAACCATAGACATAGCTAAAATATTATTCTGGAACTAAGGTGAAATAAATCACATCAAAAAAATAAAATTCCAAGACAAAGTATCTTCTCAAAATATCCTCAGAAGACTTGCATTCATTAATTTGTGGCTGGTGGGAATAAGCTGCTTAGGTCAGTTAGCAAATAAGCAGGTATTGATTACCATAGAAAATTATGTTAAATGGGAGTTGTAGGTATAAAATATTAGACAGGTTGAAGATGGATAAAAGAGGTAAAAATCGAATTACAGGAATTATGCGAACTTCCAGCTATCCGATGTAAAATAATTTCCCCATTTTCTCTTAACCAAAATTCACTGTTTCCTTTCATTCTTCAATTGACAACTTGGCGGATTAAACTTCCCATAGCTCCACTACCAATAGGTAATTTACGGGCTGAAACTTTAGCATAGTTCAAACGTTCTTCCCCATAGGCATGTAAAAGATAGTTTCTTTGTTTAACCAGAGTTTTAGAATGCTCTCCTAGTGCTGAAGCAATAAATTCATCCATATTAATGCACCTTCTCTAATCTTTTCTTCATGGGCCTTAAAAGTTCGTCCATTCCATTGGGGAATGTTATTTTTTTCTAAAATTTTCGTAACTTGCTCTTGAAAATCTTTCAAACATTTGGTCAAATTAAGACTTGAATATATATTTCTTGTCATTAATTAATGGTAGGTATTCCCTGTTTTTTCTTTGGAAATCCTACCTTTTTTTTGACCACAACAGCAGTGTGTCTCAACTTCTCTCACCTGATAAATTTATTTAAGTAACTTCACTTTAGTTCGCTGTATAGGATATTTTAGTAGTACGGTAAATGATTTTTATCGATGCCTGTTTTGGGTTTAGTGAGGGCACACTTTTTGCCCCACCTCACAAAATCGCCTTGCTCCCGAAGAAAACTCGTTCTTCAGGAATAAATACTATGAGTACAGTAAATCTATTGACAAAGTTATCAATGGCTACAGCAGGGGCAAAAGTAAGAGCACTGAGTGTAGCAGTAAATGCTCAAGCTGCGACGATTACTCTTTTAGAGGAAAATTTTAACACCGAGAATAATGGTTCTGGCGTATTAAATTATGGTAGCTTTACTAAGTTCGATTTCATAGATAGATGGGACAGTGGATATAATAGGTAATGGATATTCCAACTTCTTACCTGGTAATGGACTATACTTAGATCCAGACGGTTCAACATCCAATGCTGGTAAGCTCTCATCTAAATCCATCTTTGTGTTTGGTGCACGTGACTTAGTGAATCTTTTATTTAAACTAGCTGGAGACCAACGAAATAATGGAAATAACTCGGTGATGGTATCTCTGGGTAGCTTGTTTAACGAAAGTTTCATACTGCCACCAACCCAAGATTTTACTACTTTTACCGACAGTTTCACGGTTGCTTCAGATACAAGTGCTAAACTAGCTTTTGAGGGAGTTGGTGAAGATAATATTGGATTGTTAATTGATGATGTCACCTTGACCAAATCAGTTCCCGAACCTGCTTCTCTCATTGTTATCTTCGGCTTAGGTGCTTTTGGTGTTACCTCTCTTCCCAAGCGCAAACAAGAAAAAGTTGCGGTTAAAGCGTAACCAGCAATAAATAAATTTACTCTTAAACTTAACTTCTACTGTGTCACGGCTTAACTGACATGGTAGTTTTGCTTTTAAGTCTGTGGCATTGCTTTGGAGACCATAGCGGCAAAGTTGATTCCACACACCTGTCTTAATAATGAATTTATGGCGAAGAGAGGGGTCGTTAAGTGCTAACCTAAAAGATGATATTACTTGATCTCAGGTCTTAGACGACCGACTCTCAAACATAGCTTCAATCATTTAGGCGCAGCATGGTCACCACCGCAGAAAAAACAAACATAGGTTACATTACCCAAATCATTGGTCCAGTTGTAGACGTTAAGTTCCCCGGCGGTAAATTACCCCAAATCTACAACGCTTTGACCATCACAGGCACTAACGAAGCTGGACAAAACATCAGCTTGACCGTTGAAGTACAGCAATTGCTAGGCGACAACCAAGTTAGAGCCGTGGCGATGAGTAGCACTGACGGATTAGTACGTGGTTTGGAAGCCGTTGATACTGGCGCTCCCATCACCGTACCCGTAGGTAAAGCTACTCTGGGTAGAATTTTCAACGTTTTGGGCAATCCTGTAGATAACCAAGGACCTGTAAACGCTGAAGCCAGACTACCCATCCACCGTGATGCTCCTAAATTCACAGAATTGGAAACCAAACCTTCTGTGTTTGAAACTGGGATTAAAGTTGTTGACTTGCTGACTCCCTACCGACGCGGCGGTAAAATTGGTCTGTTCGGGGGTGCTGGTGTTGGTAAAACCGTGATCATGATGGAATTGATCAACAACATTGCTACCCAACATGGTGGTGTGTCTGTATTCGCAGGTGTGGGTGAACGTACTCGTGAAGGTAATGACCTCTACAATGAAATGATTGAATCTGGGGTTATCAACAAAGACAACCTCAATGAATCTAAGATTGCTCTAGTTTACGGTCAAATGAACGAACCACCCGGAGCTAGAATGCGGGTTGGTTTGTCTGGTTTGACAATGGCTGAGTATTTCCGTGATGTGAACAAGCAAGACGTATTGCTGTTTGTTGACAATATTTTCCGGTTTGTACAAGCTGGTTCTGAAGTATCCGCACTATTGGGACGGATGCCTTCTGCGGTAGGATATCAGCCTACTCTGGGTACAGACGTTGGTGCATTGCAAGAACGGATTACTTCTACCACCGAAGGTTCTATTACTTCTATTCAAGCTGTATATGTACCTGCGGATGACTTGACTGACCCCGCACCTGCAACTACCTTTGCTCACTTGGATGGTACAACAGTATTGTCTCGTGGTTTGGCAGCTAAGGGTATCTATCCAGCGGTTGATCCTCTGGGTTCTACTTCCACCATGCTACAGCCAAACATTGTTGGTGATGAACACTACAACACTGCTCGCAGTGTACAATCAACTCTACAACGTTACAAAGAACTACAAGACATCATCGCTATTCTGGGTTTAGATGAATTGTCTGAAGAAGACCGTCTGATTGTAGCACGGGCGCGGAAAGTTGAGCGTTTCTTGTCTCAGCCTTTCTTCGTAGCTGAAGTATTTACTGGTTCTCCTGGTAAGTATGTGAAGTTGGAAGACACCATCAAAGGTTTCCAGAAGATTCTCTCCGGTGAGTTGGATGCTTTACCAGAGCAGGCTTTCTACTTGGTAGGCGATATTAACGAAGCAATCGCAAAAGCTGAAAAGCTCAAAGGTTAATAGGTAATGGGTAATGGGTAATGGGGGTAATGGGTAATGGGTAATGGGTAATGGGTAATGGGTAATGGGTAATGGGTAATGGGTAATGGGTAATGGGTAATGGGTAATGGGTAATGGGTAATGGGTAATGGGTAATGGGTAATGGGTAATGGGTAGGAAATTTCTGCCAATTACCAATTACCAATCATAAGTAGAAACTAAGAATATGACACTAACCGTTCGTGTAGTTTCCCCAGATAAAACTGTGTGGGATGCTCAAGCTGATGAAGTAATTCTTCCCAGCACAACTGGTCAGTTGGGTATCCTGACTGGACACGCACCAATGTTATCTGCCTTAGATACAGGTGTAATGCGTGTTCGTGCTACCAAAAATTCCAATTGGCAAGCGATCGCACTTCTAGGTGGTTTTGCAGAAGTTGAAGAAGATGAAGTTACCATTCTTGTTAATGGTGCTGAATATGGCGATGCTATTAATTTAGAAGAAGCCCGTCAGGCTTACAACGAATCACAAACCAAGTTGAACCAAGTTGCCGCAGGGGATAGACAAGCTCAAATCCAAGCAAATCAAGCCTTTAAACGCGCCCGTGCCCGTTTTCAAGCTGCTGGTGGTATGGTTTAAACCTGTATTGGTAATTTAATCATTTCATTTAATATTGCATGGTGGTTATAACCATCATGCAAATTTTTATGGTTTTTTAACCAGGGGTTTCATAAAAAACCTCACGGGAGTGTAACCTGTCTGTTCGGTAGCATCCTTTTAGATTCCCCTAGCCTAAAGGCTAGGGGAGAATCAAATCAGGCGATTGTATTTCTGCTGCTGCAAGTCCAACAGCTGACGCTAACAACTGGACAAGATATACAACTTCTACTTGATTTTGGAACAAGACTCCGTATACCTTAATATTCTGGAATCCTATTGCCTCTTGCCTTTTGCCCCCTGTCTAAGCAAGTAACTATGCCTTACGCCAAGAAAGCTATTAGGAATCAAACCGGATTCCTATATTACTCCTATTTGTTGTTGAGTTAACTATTTTTTCCAGTAGTAGAAAGTCCTTCAACTATTAATGAAGGAGTATAACAAGCACCATTCCAATCTGCATCTCCACCCAGTTTGACTATTTGTTTAAGGGCTGTGTAAACATTACCAACCACCATTGTATCTTTAACTCTGCCAATTATTTGCCCTTTTTTTACCCGATAGCCCAAATCAATGTTGATGGAAAAGTCACCAGAAATTCCGCCACTTTCTCCTAATATTTGATCCACGATTAAACCATCATCCATATCTTGAATTAATTCTTGTAAGGATGCGGTACCCGGTTGGATGAGGAAGTTAAATAAACCAGGGGTCGGATAACTACCCAAACCAGGACGAAAACCATTCCCTGTGCTACCAATTCCTAATTGTTGTCCGGTGGTGTGATCGCTATAAAAATTCCGTAAAATCCCGTTTTTAACAAATATCAAAGATTTTGTAGGATTGCCTTCATCATCAAAAGGACAACTATAAGGCCCAGCTTCAGGATCTTGGTAAAGAGTGAGAGTGGGTACAACAATTGGTTTACCTAACCTTTCTGCCCAAGGAGAAGCTTTTTCTAAGACTTGCTTACCATTTAAAGCAGCTTGTACAGTTCCCCACAGCATATCTGCCGCTTTGGAAGTGAATAAAACTGGAAGACGACCGCTAGGAGTATAAACGTTTTCTTGCGCCCAATTTAATCGCTGTAAAATTTGATGAGCGACTTTATCGGGGTTGAGTTCACCACGTTGAGTTTGTCCATCAGCAACGCTTAAAAAATCATCACCTCTAACCCATTCTGCGGACATATAGCAACTGAGAGTAGTATCACTATAGTGACAATCTAAACCTTTGCTGTTGATTAACCTGGTATTTTCAACATCACATTCCCAGTCGCTATTACAGAGAACATCAGGATAGATATCACGAATCAGAGCGATCGCTTCTTTACCCCAGTTAATCAACATATCCACTGGTACAGCTTCCCCCAAATCTGGGTAAAATTCCAGAGATTTACTGACTAATTCTACTGATTCAGGTTGATTTAATTGACTCAAATCGAGCGAGCGCTCTACCATCACCTGGGGATCTACAGAACCGTAAGCCACAGTCAGTCCGGGACGACCGTTTCTCCATAGCCGCAGTGCAGTACCTTCAGATTGACTAGTTTCTAGTTGTTTAAGGCGGTTAGCCTCAAAAAACACTGGACGAGAAAGCGATCGGGACTGATACACTTCCGCAGCCTCTGCGCCAGATTTTAAGGCAAGTTCTAGCAGATCTTCCGCTAGTGTATCTTGTGACAAATTTGCAGAACCCATTTTCCTTGATGAATTGTGGATTTTGGATTGTAAAGCCTAGATAGACGCTGATCATTATCCCATCAGCTTGCCTCAACAGTTGTAAATTTCATGGAATTGGGCATGGGGCATAGGGTAATTGGTAAAACTCTTCACCCCATCATCCTAATCCCCAGTCCCCAATCCCTACAGACTCACCTCTTGTAACAGCCAAAAACCAGAAAAAGATTGAACTTGAGGATCAGACTGTACACCGATAAAATGTACTCCATTGGCTTTTTGCTTCGTTTCTTCAAAGCCTTGAGCTTCTTTGAGAAGTTGGGGAGTGCGGATATTTGCCAAGACCCAGCTTTCTGTTGCACCGGTTTCTAAAATTAATCTGTCACCTTGACTAGTATCAAATCGCAAATAAGCCATTTCTAAACCAGACATCCATCCAGCAATAGGTAAAGCCCTAGGTGAAAAAATCAAAATGCCAGGAATGCGAATTTCTGGTGATAATTGCGCCAATTCTAGGGGAAAAGCTTCACCAAAGGCAATTTCCCAATCTGGCATATCCACAAAATCCTTGGCTTCTAAAGTCACAAATGCCCATTGTTTGCCTTCCAAAGCATCTGGTAACCGCTGCGGTAAAGGTCTATCTAAACGGACTGAAGGATTAGCCTCCCCTTGATATCCTAGTTCTTGAGGATAAACTTCCTCCATACGTTGCTGTAGCCATTGGTTGAGAACCAATGCCCGCCGACTAGGTAAAGCGGGAATACCCGCATCCTGACAAGCTTTGGTAATCATATTATTCATTTGACGACGGAAAAAGCGGATTTTGATTGGCGCTTCCCCGGCTTTATTTATCGCTTCCTCCAAGGCTGTCCGCAACCAAACCGAATTTACTTGAGTACTAGGGCAATATTGAGCATAGCGAAACAAGGAATCAGTTTTCGTGCGGACATCCACAGGACTTTCACACACTAAGATTTCCCAAACTTTTTTTTGATTTGCGTCCAAAATCGGACGGGAGTAAAAATCGAGTTCCCAAATACTGCCCATGTTATGCGGTGAAATCTGGCGAGTTGATGTTTTGTTATGTTTTTACTCTACCAGTTCACTGCTTATCTGTTTAAACAGTCCTTTAACTTTTGAGCCAAAACCAAAACATGAGGTTCAGACATGATACTATCGTGATTCCCTGATATATCATGAATTTCCACGGACGCAGTTGCTAACTCCTCCCATTTTTCCATATGACGAGCATATTCTTCCATGTGATCAATTGCTCGAAAAAAGATTATTTTACCTGGATAAACTTGAGGACAATAACTTCTATAGGCACGAACGATCGCATCTCTAACTGCTAAATTGCTGAGGGCATGAGGTAAAGGTAGATTCCTCTTCACATAAAATTGATAGAGATTATCCTTAATCATATCCTGAATGCGTCGATTAATCTTTTCCCAAATCGCAATGATCTGCTGTTTAAATGTTAAATGACCAAAATAGCTGCGATTACGCTTAATCATATCCATTATAGATGAATAAGTACGAGACACTGTTTTTATTGAAAAATAAGGATTTAAAACTGTATTGTCTGTAGGTATCATTTGTAGAGGATAGGCATCGAAAATAGTTAGTAATTTAACACTCTCTCCTTGAGCATGAAGTTGTTGCGCCATTTCATAAGCTATCATACCTCCTGCACACCATCCTCCTAATAAATATGGTCCATGAAGCTGAATAGTCTGTATTTCTTGAATATAGTGAGAAGCCATATCTTCAATACAAGTATGAGGAGAACTTTTCCCATCTAATCCTTGTGCTTGTAAACCATAAACTGGTTGATCAGCATCTAGTTTAGATAACAAATTCAAGCTGTGTATCAAACCTCCTGATGCCGTATGAATATAGAAGAAAGGTGGTTTTGATCCTTTGGTTTGAATAGGAACTAACGAAGACCACAAGGTTGAGCATCCTTCTTGTCTAAGGACATTAGCTAGTTGCCTAATTGTAGGACATTGGAAAAGATAAGTGAGAGGAATATTTTTGCCAAATGTCTTGTGAATTTGAGCAAACAGGGTTACAGCTAGTAATGAATGACCTCCCAAATCGAAAAAATTATCACTTAATCCTATGGGTTGAATACCTAAGACATTCTCCCAAATCTTAATAAGTTGCAGTTCTAAATTATCGGCAGGTTGGAGATTTCCTTCTGATTCCAAATTTCTAAAATCGGGAATAGGAAGGTTATAATAGTCTATTTTTCCATTAGCAGTTAAAGGAAAAGATTCTAATACCACAAATGCAGCAGGAATCATATAATCAGGTAGCTGCTGTTTTAGGTATTTACGTATTTTATGCGATATTTCTAATGGAGAATTTTGATCATAAGTGGGGATAATATACGCAATTAATCTTTCTTTGCCAGGAATATCTTCTCTTGTGATAACTTTAGTTTCCCTCAGAGATGGATGTTGGTTTAATACTGCTTCTATTTCTCCTAATTCAATTCTGAAGCCGCGTATTTTCACTTGGTCATCAATTCTACCCAAGAATTCTAAATTACCATCAGATAAATAACGTGCTAAATCACCTGTTTTGTACAGTTTGGCATCAGGTTCATTACTGAATAGATTAGGAATAAACCTTTCAGCAGTGAGTTCTGATCTATTAATATAACCTCTAGCTACACTATCACCACCAACGTAAATTTCCCCTGAAACACCCAAGGGGACAGGTTGGCGATATTGATCGAGTACATAAATTTGTGTATTGACTAAGGGACGACCCAAAAGAACCGTATTTGATAACGCTTCAGTAGAGGCCGAGCCTAAAGGATAAGTGAGTACACCAACAGTAGTTTCTGTAGGTCCGTAGTGGTTAAAAATTTGGCATTTTGGCGCTAGTTTATTGACTCGTTTAATCAACTCCCAACTAGCAGCTTCACCACCCAGAATTAGACGTTGACGAGGCAAAAGTTTTTCCGGCTCAGAACCTGTTAATAAAGAAGATAGGTGTGAAGGGACTATTTTTAAGCAATCTAGAAAATAGGACTGATTATATTTAGTAAATGCCACTGGGTCAGTAGCAACTTCCTCAGCAATGATGTGTAGACATCCACCTATACACAATGCTGAGAAGATCATCGTGTTTCCCAAATCTGTGAAAAATGGAGAAACAGTAGCAAAATTTGCAGCAGTTGGTAAATCTAATCTATCTAAAATCCCCTTCACATAATTGAGCAGTTGTCCGTGTTCTACTCCCACTCCCTTGGGCTTACCTGTAGAACCAGAAGTATAAATCACATAAGCTAAGTTTTTACAATGTGGAGATTTCAAAGTATTCCCTGAAAGTAAATCTTGGATGTCTTCATCAAGAGAACCTACTACGAGCTTATTTTCAGCAACTAATGGCAGTTGATTAATTTTTGCTAACAGGTGTTTTTGTGTTAATAATACCCCTACTTTAGCATCATCAAGCATACGGTAAATACGCTCTGTGGGATAGTTAATATCTAAAGGTACATAAGCTCCACCTGCTTTCAAAATCCCTAAGAGTCCTATCACCATTTCTATAGAGCGTTCTGTATATATACCAACTAAAACCTCGGGTTGTACTCCCAATGTTTGCAAATAATTTGCTAATTGATTCGCACGTTGATTGAGTTTTCCATAAGTTATTTGTTGATTTTTAAACACCACAGCAACCGCATCTGGTGTTTTTTCAGCTTGTTCTGCAAACAAATGATGAATGCACTTATCGTGAGGATAATCTTTTTGAGTCTGATTCCATTCAACTAATAATTGATGTCTTTCTTGTTCTGTAATTAGAGGCAATTGCCAAATTTTTTGATTAGAATCAGTCAATATCCCAGATAATAACATCTGGAAATGTTCTATCATGCGTTCTATGGTAGAAGTATCAAACAAATGCGTATTATATTGCCACTCACCAATTAGCTGTCCATTTTCTTCCGTCAACGACACAGTAAGATCAAATTTTGCAGTTTGCACTGCTGGTTCTAAAGTTGTTACAGTTAAATCTGGTAACTGCAATTCTCCCATGAGTGAATTTTGCAAAGTAAACATCACCTGAAATACAGGAGTATGACTTAAATCGCGTTCCGGTCCCAATACCTCAACTAACTGCTCAAAGGGTAGATCTTGATGGGTATATGCTTCTAAACATACCCGTCGGACTCGACTTAGTAATTCGTTAAAACTGGGATTATTACCTAAATCAGTTCGCAATGCTAAAGTATTCACAAAAAATCCCATTAATCCTTCAAGTTCTCTCCGGTTACGTCCCGCAATGGGAGTTCCCACTATCACATCTTCTTGTCCACTGTAGCGACAAAGTAATACTTTGAAAGTTGTCAATAAAACCATGTATAAAGTCACTCCCTCTTCTTGGTACAGTGACTTAAGACTTGCAGTTAATTCTTTTGAGAATATAAAGGATTTTGTTGCCCCAATATAAGTTTGAATTCGTGGACGGGGGCGATCTATGGGTAATTTTAATATAGGTAAAATCCCACCTAATTGTTGTTGCCAGTAAACAAGTTGAGACTCTAAAAATTTCCTAGTCAGCCACTGTCTTTGCCACAGAATAAAGTCTGCATACTGAATATATAGTTGTGGTAATGCAGAGGTCAAACCCTGGCAATAAGATGTATAAATTGCTTTCAATTCCGCAAATAATACCCCAAATGACCAGCCATCAAAAATAATGTGATGAATATTAAATATCAGTAGATATTCCTCTGCACTCAATCGCAATAGTTTGACGCGCACTAGGCGATCTTCTGCTAGATTAAATGGTGTTTCTGCTTCTTGTTGTGAGATTTTTGCCGCTTCTATATCTCGTTGTTCATCAGGTAGTAATTGTAAGTCGGTGATAGGTAAATCCCAGTTAATATTTTTGGTAATAACCTGTATTGGTTGTCCGTCTGTTGAAATAAAATTCGTTCGCAGAATTTCATGCCGCTTTATAATTACTGCTATGCTTCTTTCTAAAGCAGTAATATTGAGTAAACCCTGAAGCCGCAGAGTCAACGGCATAGTGTAAGCAGTGCTATTGGGTTCTAATTGTGCTAGAAACCAAAGGCGTTTTTGAGAAAAAGAAAGTGGTAAATTTTCTTTTCGCTGAATTGTTGGTTCAATTGGTGGTAATAATAAGGAATTATTTTCTCTTTCGGTAATACGGATCTGCTCATAAAGTTGTGAAACCGTAGGGTATTCAAATAGTAAGATTAGTGGTATTTCTTGGTTAAAGGTTTGTCTGAGCCGCGAAATGAGAAGTGTCGCCAGTAAGGAATGTCCACCTAATTCAAAGAAATTATCATCAATGCCAATATTTTCTACTTTGAGAACCTGACTCCAAATTTGCACAATGATTTCTTCTGTGGGAGTACGGGGGGCAACATAATTACTTTGAGCAGCCCAAAAATCGGGAGCAGGAAGAGCGCAATGGTTGATTTTGCCGTTAGTAGTTAATGGGAAAGTTTCCAACACCACAAAGGCAGCAGGAATCATGTAATCAGGTAGCTGCTGTTTTAGGTAGTTGCGTATTTGATACGGTATTTCTAATTGTAATGAAGTAAATTCTTGATTAAATTTTTTCTGTTTACTGGTCCCTGTTACCTCGGTGGAAAAGTTGGGAATAATATAGGCAACTAATCTTTGATCACCAGGTATATCTTCTCTAGTGATTATTCTTGCTGCTTTCACATTTGGATGTTGGTTTAATATTGCTTCTATTTCTCCTAATTCTATCCTAAAGCCGCGAATTTTAACTTGGCTATCAGTCCGTCCCAGGAACTGAATATTCCCATCTGGTAGATAGGAAGCTACATCCCCAGTTTTATACAATCTTGAATTATCAAAGGGACTAGGAACGAATTTTTCATCTGTTAATTCAGGTCGATTTAAATAACCACGTGCTAAACCTATTCCACCAATGTATAACTCTCCCGCAACACCGATAGGGACGCTATTTTTATGATGATCAAGAATATATATTCTACGGTTTGGTAAGGGACGACCAATAGGAATGTTGGTATAGGATTCTATTAGTTTGATGTTTTGAGGAATTGTAAAAGTGATTGCGGTTATGCTTGTTTCAGTTGGTCCATAAGCATTGATTAAACATATTCCTTTCATGGGACTGTTGTACCAGATTTTCAGTATTCCTGGTGGTAGTACTTCGCCTCCACAAATAACTAATCTAAGTTCATTGATATCAATAGCATAAGTGTTTTCATCTAGAGATTGCAACCATTGAGTCAAGTAAGCTATGGGAATGGCAATAACAGTCAAACTGTAATCAATTAATTTTCGGTGGAACTCCCAGGGAGTTAATGATTGTGCATCAACTAAGATTACTGTTGCTCCAACTGTGAGAGTTGGTAAAATTTGCTCTAAAGAGACATCAAAACTCAGAGAGACAGACTGTAAAATGCGATCGCTTGCATTCAATTGATAGTGTTCTACGATATTCTGACAATGATATGCGATCGCCTGATGTTCAATCAAAACCCCCTTCGGTGTTCCTGTTGAACCAGAGGTATAAATAACATAAGCCAGATTTTCCCCTGTTAGGCAACTTTGGAGATTATTTGTAGATTCTGTTGCAATCTTCTCCCAGTCTCCATCTAAATTCACAACTTGTAGAGAATTTATTAAAAACTTATCAGCTAACGATTCTTGAGTCAAAAGAATAGAAACTTGTGCATCCTCAATTATAAATCTGAGACGTTCTTGAGGATAAACCGGATCTAGGGGTACATAAACACCTCCCGCTTTGAGGATTGCTAACAAACCAATAATCCTTGCTAAGGATATTTCTAAACACAATCCTACCAATTTATCGGCATTGACTCCTAATTTCTGTAGATAATTTGCCAATTGATTTGCACGTTGATTGAGTTCTTGATAAGTTATTTTTTGCTCCTCAAATATTACCGCAATTGCATGTGGTGTTTTTTCTACCTGTTCTTCAAATAGTTTATGAGTCCACTTAGTTTGACTATAGTTTATTTTATTTTGATTCCATTCAAGTAATAATTGATGTTTTTCTGCTTCTGTTAATAAAGGCAATTGCCAAATATTTTGGTTAGAATCAGTCAATATACCAGATAATAAGATCTTAAAATGTTCACTCATTCTTTCTATCGTCGAATCATCAAATAAATCAGTATTATATTCCCATTCACCTATTAACTGTCCATTCCGTTCTTCCATTGATAAAGTCAGGTCGAATTTAGCAGTTTGTACTGCTGGTTTTAAAGGTGTTAACGTCAAATCTGGTAACTGTAATTCTCCCATTGGTTCATTCTGCAAAGCAAACATCACCTGAAATATAGGAGTATGACTTAAATTCCGTTCTCGTTGCAAAATTTCAACTAGTTGCTCAAATGGTACATCCTGATGGGTGTATGCTTCTAAACATATCCGTCGGACTCGACTTAGTAATTCGTTAAAACTGGGATTATTACCTAAATCAGTTCGCAATGCTAAAGTATTCACGAAAAATCCCATTAATCCTTCAATTTCTCTCCGGTTACGTCCCGCAATGGGAGTTCCCACTATCACATCTTCTTGTCCACTGTAGCGACAAAGTAATACTTTAAATGCTGTTAGTAAAGTCATGAACAAAGTTACAGCCTCTTTTTGAGCAAAGGATGTGATACTTGCAGTTAATTCTGGGTATAAGATGAAGGTTTTTATTGCTCCTTGGTAGCTCTGCACTCTGGGACGAAGACGGTCTGTAGGTAATTCTAATATAGGTAAATTTCCACCTAATTGCTGTTGCCAGTAATTTAGTTGCGATTCTAAAATCGCACCAGTAAGCCACTTTCTTTGCCATAAGCTAAAGTCTGCATACTGAATACTAAGTTTTGGTAATGGAGAAATCAAACCTTCATAATAAGCTGTATAAAGTACTTTTAATTCATCAAATAAGACTCCAAAAGACCAGCCATCAAAAATAATGTGATGAATATTAAATAACATTAGAAAATCTTCTGCACTCAGTTGCAACAGTTTGACAGAAAATAGAGAACCTTCAGCTAGATTAAAAGGTTTTTCTGCTTCTTCTTTAGTTATTTTTTGAGCTTCTATTTTGCGTTGCTTGTTAGTTAGAATTTGTAGATCAATGATGGGTAAATTGAACTCAATATTATTAGTAATAACCTGTGTTACTTGTCCATCTATAGCTACAAAATTTGTATGTAGGATTTCATGACGCTGTACAATTTCACCTATGCATTTTTTTAATGTACTAATATTAAGTTTACCTTTAATCTGAAAACTGTAGGATAAGTTATAAGCAGTGCTATCCGGTTGTAATTGATCTAAGAACCAAATACGCTGTTGAGCAAAAGATAGGGATAATTTTATTTGAGGGTTTCTGGTATCAATGGGTGATTCTAATACAGGATTATTGGTTTGTTCTGTATTACTGATTTGTTCCGATATTTGGGCAATAGTAGGATATTCAAACAATAAGAGTAGGGATAGTTCTAAACTTAAGGTTTGTCTAATACGAGAAATGACTTGTGTGGCTAATAATGAATGTCCTCCTAATTCAAAGAAGTTCTCATTCATACCTATAGTTTCTACTTTTAGTACCTGACTCCAAATCTGCGCGATTATTTCTTCTGTAGGAGTTCGAGGAGCAACATAATTACTTTGAGTAGCTAAAAAATTAACAGTAGGAAGAGCACGATGGTCAATTTTACCGTTAGGAGTTAAGGGGAAAGTATCTAACACCACAAAAGCAGAAGGAATCATATAATCTGGTAACTTCTCTTTGAGGTATTCACGTATTTTTTGAGATATTTCCCCTTGATTATTTTCCTGTAAGTTGGTAATAACATAGGCAACTAATCTTTTGTCCCCAGGGATATCTTCTCTACTGATAACTTTAGCTTCTCTCAAATTTGGATGTTGATTTAATAAAGCTTCAATTTCTCCTAATTCTATTCTGAAGCCGCGGATTTTTACTTGGTTATCAATACGTCCTAGATACTCAATATCTCCACTTGGTAAATAACGAGCTAAATCTCCTGTTTTGTAAAGACGAGCTTTTGCTTGATTGTTAAAAGGATGAGGAATAAACCTTTCAGCAGTTAACTCTAGGTTATTTAAATACCCACGCGCTAAACCTGCACCTCCTACATAAATTTCCCCAGCAACACCTACAGGGACTGGTTGGAGATGGGAATTTAATATGTAGAGTTGTAAATTGGGAATTGCACAACCAATAACTTTTGGTGAAGAATTGAGATCATCTATATTGATGGGACGATAGGTAACATGAACTGTTGTCTCTGTAATCCCGTACATATTTACTAATTGGGTAAACTTGTCTCGATGTTTATCAACCCAAGGTTTTAAACTTTGAATATCAAGAGCCTCTCCACCAAAAATAACGAAACGTAAGCTTAAATCACTGTGGTTATTTAAAGATGTTTCTAGTTGAATCAATTGCTTAAATGCTGAAGGTGTTTGATTGAGAATCGTAATTCCTTCTTGAGATAATAACTTATAAAATAATTCTGGTGAACGACTTACATAATAAGGAATAATAACCAGACGACCGCCATATAAAAGTGCACCCCAAATTTCCCATACGGAAAAGTCAAAAGCATAGGAGTGAAAGCAACTCCAAACATCATTATTGTTAAATTGAAACCATGGCTGTGTGGCTGCAAATAAACAGACGACGTTATGGTGCAGAATGATAACTCCTTTGGGCTTTCCTGTTGATCCAGATGTATAAATAATATAGGCTAAATTATCTGGTTCAACTGTTATTTCTGTGTGTTGTATGGGTATTTTAACAATATCTTCCCAATCGTTATCTAAACAAACTACTCTAGCTTGATTTCTAGGAAGTCTTTCAACTAGATGTTGTTGTGTTAGTATAATTGATAGTTGGGAATCTGAAAGTATGAAAGCTAAACGCTCTTTGGGATAGGCAATATCTAAAGGCACATAAGCACCACCTGCTTTGAGAATACCTAATATTCCCACAATCATTTCTATCGAGCGTTCTGTACAGATACCAACTAAAAACTCTGGTTGCACTCCCAATGATTGTAAATAATTTGCTAATTGATTTGCACGTTGATTGAGTTCTCTATAAGTAAGTTTCTCATTTTCAAACACTACCGCAACGGTATCTGGTGTTTTCGCTACCTGTTCTTCAAATAATTCATGAATGCACTTATCTTGGGGATAATCTGTCTGAGTTTGATTCCATTCTACTAATAGTTGATGTCTTTCCCACTCTGTGAGTAAAGGAATATTCGCAAGTGTTTGTTCAGGAAGAGCAATTATATTTGTTAATATAGTTTCCAAATGTCCTAGCATTCTATCTATGGCATCATCTGCAAATTGAGTTTGCTGATAGTTGATTCTTAGTAATAAATCTGACTCTGCATCAATAGATAAAATTAGAAGATATCTAGCCTCTTCAAGATGTTCTATGTTTTCATAATTTCCACATATTAGCAGCGTCTCAAATAAGGGAACTTCTGGGGGAATTTCACTCCATTGTTGGATTTGTAATAAGGGAGTAGATTTATATTCTCCCAAAAAATAGCATTGTGTCTGTAATTCTGTCAACCACGATAATACTGAAGCATCAGCTTCAACAGAAATTCGCATAGGTACAATGTTAAAATCCAGTTCCTTTATCATTGCGCCAAACAGAATATCTGTTTCTCTTGTATAGTGACTTAAAAGTATAGCAACTGCCCCTTGAATAAAAGTATAAAGAGTTAATTTATGGTTTTGAGCAAAAGTTATTAAATCCGAAGTTTTACTGCCTAAAAGGCGAACTTCTTTGGTTTGACGAGATGGGTGGGATAAGGAGTCAGGAGTCAGCATTGGTAATGTGATAGGGGCTGTAAAACCGCGCAAAAAAGCCCGCCAGAATTTTTCAGAACTTGAGTATGAATCTAGATAAATATCTTCTATTATTTTCATAATTAAGCTAGTTTTTAGTGAATCATTTTGTGTATATTTCCTGAATTGAGTATATCATATTTTTTATAAGTATTAAAATCCCCCCTTCAACTTTGGGTTGAAGGGGGGATTTTTTAGTTCAATTAGGAAGCCCCAAAATTGGTATTTCTAGCAAGTTATGGGTTTCCTCCGTAGGAAACATTATCTGCAAGACCAAGACTGTTATTGTAACCATCCAAGTTGCTATTAATCAAGTCACCAGAATCCAAGGGATAGAGGACATTTGTGTTGGATCTATAGGCGCTTAGTAAACTGGAGCCGCGGCCAAAACTAGTAGTCCAGACACTATTAGCAAGGTGAGGACTATTAACGCTACAGATACCCGTCATTTGGTAGATCGCACCATCACCTTTATTATCTCCATTCTCGTCTGGAGTTAAGGCTCGTAACCAATTGATGCCTTCGTTGATGTAATATCGTTCATCCTGATCAGTTGTATTGCCGGTATCAATGGGGTTGCCAGCAAGATAGTTCAACCAACCAGCAACTAGAGAATGACCAAGATCGTACCGCTTATCTGTGTTGGGGTGCAAGTTGGAATCAACAATTTGGCGTGCTTGATCGAGAGTATAGAAGATTGTGTTCTCACCTGCATCAGTTTTACCGTTGCGGTTGAAGTCACCAATGAGTAACCCTATGTCATAAGATCCGCTTACAGGATCAAGAACTTTTCCAGGCTGTTCAGAATTGGTATAAGGTGCGAACAGAAGATCACTGTCGGCGAAATTGGACTGTGTTTTTTGTGATGGTTCGTTGCCTTGGATACGATCCCAGAACTTCTGCCAGTCGCAATTTTCCCAGAAGTCAGGGGTAGGAACACCAGGAGCAGATGGGACAGTAGGAGTAGCAATTACGGTGTCAGTGTCGGTGGCGCTGTTATTGCTGGTATTGGTGTCAGTGAAACCAGTGGGAGCAGTTACTGTGGCAGTATTAGTCAGAGACACTGTTGCTAGTGCAACATATTTCTGAACATCTTTCTGAACATCTAAATACCAAATCTTGAATTTATCTTCTGTATCATCCGTCTTAGCGGCGATTACTAGAGTGTTACCCAGGTTTTGATTAGCATTGATATCTGCCCAGCGATTACTACTACTACCTAAGTTGATTTCAGTGAAGCCAAAGCTGTTGAGAATTGAGTCGCTTAAAGTTGTGATGGTATTGTTAAATTTAGCAATCCAGACAGACATATCACTGTCATTAACGACGTATTGCAAATAGGCTTGATTTACAACAACTGATTCAGAGAATTGGAACAGGACGTAGTTATCTCTGCCACCGACGTTATCAACGCGATCAGAACTAGTGGATTCGCTGCTATCGGTGACAGCTAAACCACCACTATAGCTACCAAGATAGGCATTATTCCAAGCTCCATTTGTACGATCTACACGGCTAAAGGCACGTGCTGTAACAGAAATACCATCCTTTTTGAATGTGACGGTATTGCCGTCTGTTCCATCTGTCGAACTACTGCCATTAAAGTCGAATGTGGTGAGACTGCCTGTAGAATTTGTGGAAACTGCGTTGGCAGCCACTATACCTGTCACCGTATAGGTGATGCTGCTACCCGCTGTCAGGGTTACGTAATCGTTGATAGACCCTCTACCACTAGTTTGATTATCAGTAGCTCCTCCGCTGGCCACACTTGTCCAAGTGACATTTGTCAGATTAGTTGGCATGATATCGCTCACCAAGGCATTGGTAGCAGTAATCAAACCATTATTTTGAGCCGCGATAGTGTAGGTTATCTGCTGTCCAGGAGTTACTATCGTCAAACCATCGGTTTTGGTAATCGACAAGTCATCGGTACTTTGATAAATACCTGCATCCACAGTAGTGTTGTTTTCACCAGAAGCAAGAGTAACAATCTGGGTTTGTCCCGTGCTGGTACTAGCATCAGAATCTACAGTATCATCAGTACCTAAGTTAGCTTGAGTGAACTGATATCCTGCAGGTAAATTCGAGAATCCGACTTGATATTGTTGACCAGGTGTTAGTCCATCAAAGTTGTAGCTGCCACTAGCATTAGTAGTTGTAGTCAGAGTAGTGTTGTCCCCAGTGGTACTAATTAGTCCATCAGTTCCCCCACTAGTCAGGGTAACAGTTACACCACTTACTCCTGCTTCAGTAGTATCTTGAATACCATTATTGTTGGCATCATTGAATACAAAGTTTCCTAATGAAGCTGTTTTATATAAGCCTGAATCAACTGTGGTGTCATTGTCTCCAGCAGATAGATTAACAACATCGGAGATGAGTCCATCGCTATCAACACTATCATCACTACTAGCATTAGCGGGACTTACACCGTTAATGCCTGTGGGTTGTACAAACTGGACTTTGTAATCTCCTGGTTGCAGATTGGTGAAGGAGTAGAGTCCATCACTGCCTGTAGTCGTAGTAGCGACGACGGTGCTATCTGCATTTAATAGTTTGACAGTGGCATTACTTATACCTAATTCCCCGTCATCTTGAATACCATTGGCGTTGTTATCCAACCACACTCTGTCACCTATACTGGCTGGTGTGAGTTCACCGAAATTATTACCAGTGCCATTTGTCCCTGATGTCAGGGTAATGCTGCTGATATTGTCGTTATTTAATGTTCCACCTTGAGTACCTACCGCATCTTTACCATCTAGGTAAGCACTAGGTTGGCTTTCTGTCAGGGTATATGTTCCAGGACGCAGGTTGTCTACTGTGTAGTTACCATTAGCATCTGTGGTGGTGGTGCGGCTGACTGTGTTTCCTGAAGCATCTGTACCTGTGAGGGTAATGGTTGTCCCAGCAATGCCTGTTTCATTTGCATCTCTGACACCGTTGTTGTTGGCATCTACGTATACGCTGCCAGAAAGGCTTGCAAGATTGAAAAATCCAGCATCAACTGTTTTGTTAATTTGTCCAGTAACTAAGGTAATGGGAGTTGAAGTAAAATTGTTGCTGGGGTTGGTGTTGGAATCTAGATATGTGTTATTACCTTGGAGATATGGACTGACTGTGTTAAAGCCATTCGGCAAGGTAAATTTCACCTGATAAAAGCCACTGGGGGCATTAGTGACACCAGCGGCATTAACGGTGATATTACATAAAAGTGGTCCAAACTGATACCAGCCCTTCTCAACTATTATTGTTGTCTTGGAGTTGTCTCCGGTCGTAGTAGTACCAATAACAGCACCGCTTTCATTGAGCAATGTGACTGTTGCTCCATCAATTCCTGATTCGTTAGCTTCCTGAATCCCATTCGCATTCAGGTCTTCCCAAACAAAATCTCCAATACCCGCTGTCTTAACTTCCAGTAAGATAGGCTGTAAATTCAAACCCTTAACAATGACACCAAAATCTTGTCCTGCTACAGGCACAAAGTCAGTACCATTGGTTACAGCCAGAGCAATGAGATCATTTGCCTTTTGATGGGTTGTGTCATAGGTCCCTAATGTACCACTGTCTGTAGTGTCTACCGGGTCGCCAAGGATTTTCCATATGGCTAACTGTACATCACCATACGTATAGTCAACATTATTGTAGCGGTATTTGTTATTGACTAAGTTGGCTGCTTCGGTAACGTTGTTCATCAGCCAGTTGATTCGCTGAAGTTTATCCAGGTAGGGATCGTGATCTGAGGCAACTGTCTGTAAATCTGTATAAAGGATATCAGTGGGTATGCTTCCATAGCTAGAATATACACTAGCGTTGTTAAAACTGCCTCCGTTCAGGTTAGTTGTAGCGTTAATACACCAAGCGTCATAACTTCCGTTGAGTAATCCACCGTTAGTGATGGTGACATTGACGTAGCTGGGTAAAATTGATTTTGTAGTTGTTGATGTATCTTGTTGATCACGTATGAGTATTTCGGTAGCTGTAGTTGGTAATGTGGAGTTGAATATTGAGAGAGTATTGTCTGCCATAATTTTTGTTTCCTTTTTATTAATTCCAACAGTGTTTTTGGTTAGTCTAGGAATTGTTTAGCTATTTATTGAACTGTGGTTTCTTTGTATAGCAAAGCTATTATTAACCTCCAGATGTTTGGTTTAATTAAGTGCAAATAAGTCTTAAAAACAAAGGTTAAAATCAAACTACCTCAATGGTGGTTCTAACAGCAGAAATAACTCATCCGTGTAATTAATATGTATTACACCACTAATAAAAAAAATGTAGTGATCTCTCCGCTAAGTAATTAGCACTATTTTTCAGCATTATTTGTGGACAAATAAAGAACGATAGTTTTTAATTTGTTGGTGATGAATTAACATTTCATACATAATAATATTACTGGTAATAAAATTACTAGTCTTTTTTCGTAAATTTTCAGTCAAAATATGTGTAAATTCCATGAAGATTGACTTTTCTCAAATCAGAGTAATTACTTAGTATGCTGCACCGGAGATAAAATAGCCATCCCTGATTTCTGAACAGCTAACTGTGTATAGGTTTTAAATTTTAACTACGTGACTTAGGCAACTGGCACAATCGCTCTTGGTAGGACCTAGATATGAACATTAAGCCGCTCAACCAAACCTAACGTTCCCGGAGCATCTCTGAAATAGATAGTGAAGAATCTCTGAGATAAGTAGGTAGACACAAATAAACATAAGTTTGTAACAAAATGTAAATTACTTGAAACCCTTGGGATTGCTTAATTCCCCTTTGCTGCATTCGCCATGACATCGTTATAAATTTTTCCGCCCACCTACTTACTAGTATCGCCGTGAATTCAAAATATATACGGCGTGAGCTTTTCAGAGATTTGTAATGGTTAGTTCATTTACGCCGTACTGTACTAGAGCCTACGGCACGCTCCGCGTTTACGCACTTTCCGGAAGGGATAGGCTGCACTATCAGTATTACATAAGTCCAAGTTTCACCCGTTTGCAGTATACCAAATCAACAATCACGCAGTCCCAGATGACAATTCTTGAAACTTTACGTGACCGTATTTTGTCTGAACTGAAGTTGGGTAAGCAAGCTCCTGGTTACAAAACTGCCCTCAAAGCTCTCAATCATTTCATTACCCTTAAGTCAAGGTTGGCAGAACTTTTTGAAAAATATTGTTGAACATCTACAAGCGGGATTGCTAGGCTGGCTGACTGGAGGTTTGGGTATCAAGCAAGAAATTAATCTTGAAAGTCCCCAAAGTATCTTTAGTTTGGCACTGGGACTACTGGGGGTGAACTGGAATTATATTCGCCAAAAAGCTGTCAAGCACAAGAAAATTGGGGAAGCAAAAGTTAAAAGGCTAGAAACCAGCTTTGAACTTTCAAAAACCCTGAAAGATAAAGGGGTAGTCCGTTTATGGCAGCAAATACAAAACACGATAGGCGACTTCAAACAAATAGTGATTGAGAAAATTAAGAATCTGCTCATCACAGATGTGATAACTAAAGCAGTGCAGCAGTTGTTGTCAACTATAGCTCCACCAGGAACTATAGTTAAACTTGCTGAAACCTGTTACAAAGGAGTCAGCTTCTTAATTGAAAAAGCAACAAAAATTATAGAAGTAGCCAATACAGCAATTGGAGCAGTGAATAAAGTTGCATCTGGCAAGGTAACAGATGCGGCTAATTCAGTAGAGACAGCTTTAGTTCAATCGATTCCTGTTTTGCTTGGGTTCTTTGCTCGATTAGTTGGCATTGAAAATCTAGGAATAAAAGTGAAAGAGTGGTTATCAAGGCTCAAAGCGAGGATAGATAATTTCATTGATACACTCTTGAATCAGGCCGTTAATTGGTTGTCGAAGTTCCCTAAAGGGACAAAGACTGGTAAGCCTAAGCCACCTTCAAATAACAATACGACAGCCAGCCCTAGTAACCAGCCAGATTATGATAATAAGGTTCGAGTTGGTCTGGCTCAGATTGACAAGAAAGAAACAACATATTTAAGAAAAAACATATTTAAAGAATGGCAGGATTTGGAAGAAATATGCCCAGGAGGTAGGGAAAAAGTCACGAAACATAACCCTATCTTTAAGTCAATTACTGTAGTTTATGGTGGTGAAACCTGGGATTATGACTGGGTTGCTAGTAACGGAACAAAGAAACGAGAGAAACAAGCTGAGAAAGCTCAGAACGATTCGGGAATTATAGAAAGTGATACTCGTCCATCCTTACCAGACTATAAGCATATCTTTTATCATGGAACTATTGAACCAACGGCTGGAAAACTGAAAAAGTAGGATATAGAGGCTATCGGTGGTAATGATTTTGGTAAATGTTTCTACGTTCATACAAAAGAGAATTGGCACAAAGCTAAAGAATGGGTCGAGGGTAAAGATGAAGGTTGGGGAGTTGTTAGTTTCCTGATCCCCGAAGATATATGGAAACAAGAAGTCCAACCACTTGACTAAGTCATCTTCCGATTCAATAAACAACAGCCAGGTAATATGCCTAACAATACTGATACAAAGAAGCCATTCAAAGATTGGGCTGATTTCGTTGACTATAACAAGGAATTTAACGGCAAGAACAGACCCCGAAATAAGTTACCAACATGGAAATATAAAATTATCCAGGGGCCAATGGGATGAACTTTTGAACCGGGTGAACCGCAAACAACTAACACGAATAACGTTCATCAGGTGGCATTTACGCAAACTGGAGTATATATTCTCAATCTTCCAGAAGTAAAAAATCTGAAAATAGCTGTGGGCAAACCAAATAAAGATAAAAGAAAAAAAAGTAATTTATTAAATATTGAGAGGAAAATAATGAACGACTTAGACAGAGGATATTCTCTATCTTACCGAGGTCTTGGCAAATTAAGAAGACGAAGATGTGCAGGATTATTTAGAGTATTCTATTGAACAAATACAAGCTAGACCTAAGCCAGAAATTCCCCGTGAACAGTGAGTGGCTTTACAGAGCTTGGTTTACTGAACCTACCATTAATGCCAGTTCAGAGGTTCTTCAATTTCTCTCAGATGGAACTGGTAAATATCTATATTTCAATATGGGTGTCACTAGGGATGAAGCTCCATTTCAATTCCCAGTGGAAGGGTAGCAAATCTCATTTCTGTTTGAGAACAAAAGTCAATGGATAGACACCAAATTGGAGATGTAGAAAACTACATACGACTATCCTCATGAAGGAGATGTACCCTGTTTGACACTAGTGTTTCAACTAAATCCTTTAAACCCTCGCTACAGAGAAAGAGGTGTAACTTATTATCACGTTTTTGGGAGTACTCCAGAGATTTGGCGTTAACTCAAAAAAATATTTTATCACGTAGACCTCTCTATAAAAGCGAAAAAGCCCACTGTGAAAGGATTACATGAGATTCTGTTGAGATAAAACAGCTATCGTTGCTGAACGTAAAAATTAGGGTTTGGGGATGAAAATCTCGAAATTTCTGATAATGTTGAGAAATATAGCTTTCTAAAAAGGTAAATGTGAAATCTGATAATTCAAATATTGTGGCTTAGTATAAATGAAGCATTTAAGTAGGTGGGCAGAAAAATTTATAACTATATCATGCATGGCGAATGGAGCAAAGGGGAATCAAGCAATCCCAAGGATTTAAAGTAAATTATATTTTGCTACATAGTTATGTTTATTTGTGTCTACCTACTTAGATCTAACCTCACTAATCCACATACTGTCTCTATCACGTGACTATAACGATGTCGAGCTACACGAAATCTATCACTGCATAAACACACCCCTTCTTTTGGTGTCATTTCTGCTTTACGTCCTCCTCCAGAAGCAATTAACCTAACTTTTCTTTTTTCCTTTTCTGCTTGTTTTTCCCTATGCCTTCTCTTTCAGAGAGGCTCCGCAAACGTTCAGAATGAGACTTTTAAACCGTTTTTAGTATAACTCTGTCTCTAACTGTCATGCTTCAGCTAGTAAATGCTGATCCATCCAGTTGCTCAAATCAGTCAGCACTTGACAATGATTAATGTCACAATGTAAATCTTGACAGGCTCCTGGATATTCAATGCGTAGCTTATCTGGGTAAGTTACACGCTGATGAAAAATTTCACTTCCCCCAGGTAACGCTACTCTGTCAGCATCACCATGCAAAATCAACAGCGGTGCTTTCCATTCATGGGCATGGGCTTGAATCCACTCCAGTGTAGCAAAGAATTATGTAGAAAACCGGGCTGTAGCACGGGTATGACGCAAAGGGTCTTGGGTATAGGTAGATAAAATATTTGGATCTCGTGAACCAGCTGTTCTGTCTAGTCCTGTATTTAAGGAAAAACGTGGCCACACGCGCGATAGCATTTTTCCTAAAAGCACGCGGATGGGTGATACTCCCACTTCTCCAATACTAGGTGCAAAAGCAATTACTCCTTGCAATGCAGATGTATCTTTTGGATAACGCAAGACGTATTCTAGGAAAATCATTACCCCCATGCTATGTCCAAACAAAAAAATTGGGCATCCTGGCTGTTGCTTCTGTAACATATTTAAAAAGGCTCGGACATCATCCCGAAATTCAGTCCAACTATCGATATAACTTATTTTACTAGATGAGGATCCATGACCACGCAAATCTAAGCTATAAACAGCATACTGTTTTGGTAACAAGTGGTCAATTATATTCTGGTAAAGTCCGCTGTGTCCTCAGAGTCCATGCACCAAAGCTAATACTGCCTTTGCTTTACCCCCTGGATTCCAGCTTTGGTAATGCAGGTCAAGTCCCCCAACACCTATAAATGTGCCTACGCTGTGGTAAATCGTCATGATTAATTTTTTACGTAATTTCCCAGCAAGCTATACTGCAAACGGGTGAAATTTAGACTTATGTCATACCGATCTTAACGTAGTGCAGCAAAGTATCTCGGAGATTTTTCACTATCTCTTTCAGAGACGCTCCGCCAACGTTCAGAATGAAACGTTTAAACCGTTTTTAGTATATTAGCCTATCAACCTACATTGTAGGGAAAATTGCTTCTAACTGTGGGAGGAATTACGGATTTTGATCAGTTCAAAAGTTATCTACGAAGAATGGGTATGGGGTGGGTGTAAGAGTGTAGAGGAAAAATTTAATTAGCAATTTAGGTTAAATGATCAGATGGAAAATACTACGGACTCGG
Organism: 'Nostoc azollae' 0708; assembly: GCF_000196515.1. Lineage (NCBI taxonomy): Bacteria > Bacillati > Cyanobacteriota > Cyanophyceae > Nostocales > Nostocaceae > Trichormus > Trichormus azollae. The sequence continues at coordinate 1,999,281 of NC_014248.1, read as the reverse complement.
AAACTTTACCACCTTTGACTGAGACTGCTATTAAGCGGGTATGGGAAGGTGTAGCAGCGGCAAGCGATCGCACTATTCGTCATACTATAGAAACTACTCTCAATGGGCTTTCAGCTATTGATCAGGAATATGGGGAACGGCGAGTTAATGCTAATATCAGACGTTGTGTAGTGCGATCACTCATTCATTCCCTATTCTGTGTGAAAGTCGAAAATATTGAAAATATCCCTCACACACCAGCAATCTTGGCTGCTAACCATCTTCACCACATCGACCCATTAGTTTTGCTCACAGAGATACCAACCCAGCCACACTATTACATTCTCGGTGATGCCCGCACTCTCTATAACAAATGGTGGAAACGCTGGATTTTAGGTTCTGCAGGTGGTGTGATTCCTTTAGAACGCATCTGGGGAGAAGAACTGGCTGTTATTGCTGCTGCGAACACTGGACGAGATGATTTAAAAGAACTTTCTCAAGTTATTAAAGATACAGTTAATCCTGGTGGAGATATCCAAACGATACGCCGTATAGACCGCATTGTTTCCGCAATTTTAGCCCGTGGAGATGGTTTGATCATTTTTCCTGAAGGAAGACTGGGAACTGCTGAGGGTTATTTACATCCGTTTAAACGCGGAACAGTAATTTATGCTTTGCGGGGAGGAGTACCAATTGTACCCTTATCATTAGTCGGAACTCATGACCTATTTTTGAGAAAAAAGTTAATAGTTAGGGTGGGTGAACCTTTATATTTCCCCCTAACTAGCAGGCCAAAGCGTCAAGAAATAGATGCAGCTTTGGAAAATTTACAGCAAGCGATACAGGCTTTGTTACCTACTGATTATCAAGAACCAACGGGGATAAAGTTGTTACAAAATTTTCTCAATCGGATGTTGTTCTAAAGTAGCGAATTTGATCACTTTGAGTAACCTGGGAACTTTTTCAAATTAACTAAGTTGTGTTGGGAAACTGCAAATATGAATCGCTCTGGTGGCGGGAAAAAAAGAGATAATAAATTTAGGTTGGGTTTCCTTCAGTCAACCCAACCTACCATAACTAGAGTTTAGCAAACAGATGTCGCAGTTTGAGAACTGCTATCAGGTAAAAATACAAGCAATAATACTTAAGAATTTTTATTCTATACGTAAATTCACTAACTCATAACCGACTCAAGATGCAAATAGACTTTTATGATGGTGTCACCTAGATTGTAGCGCGACTAGCTGGTTTTGAACATGAAGGTGCTAGTATTGTCGCTTACTGCGCCCAGTATGTAGCTGATGCGATTAATGCCGATTTAATCCAATTCGATAATGGTACGATGTGTACCCGCATCAGTTGGGCTCATAAAATGCTAGATTATCGCAATTTTCAGGAGTTAGTAAATTACCAAGTTTGGATTCCTTTTCATTTTTTACCAGGAAATGCCGCGAAAAAATCAGGTGAAGATCCGGAAGGGAAGTTTATTAAAAAATTGATTTGTCGTCCTAAGTGATGTGGCGCAGCAAATGGTGAGGGAGTGCATTCAGCATCGTGAAAGTGCTTATGGTTTGCATCCTCTGGGTATTACAATGCACGCTTATGTTGACATCTGGGCGAATCAAGGTTTTGCTGGTGTGAATCATCGGGTCAATGAAGCGAAGAAATTGCCAGATGAAAATGACCAACCAGATCGTAATTTGATGGATAGATTGAAGAATTATTTTATCAGTGAAGCTTGACCTTTAAGACATGGTGCGGTTTTGAGTCATCCTGATAGACAGACGTTTTACGTTGGGGCTATATCAACGCTAGAGATGAGAAAGTTAGCCGTAATAATCCTGAAGATTTTCTGGATATTACTGATAATATGTGTAAGGCTATGCAGCGTTATTTAAAAGGTGATCCAGATGCGACTGTTCCAGGATTAGCAGAAGCATATAAAAGGGTAATTACGTTTATGTTCGAGAATATTTAGGATATTCAAGGTAGTATACGTCATTAAAAATAGTTAGATGCGATCACACAAGGTAGATTTATTTTTGGTGAAGCTAATATTAACTATATTCCTAAAGCTCAAGATTCCTGGAAATACCAAGCTTTGGGAACTGAAAACCTTGTTGATAAAGATAATGAAATTTTCCCCTATCATCCCAGTTTTTTAGCCGGCAATTGGAAACTATTTCACGATGCTTTACAAGCACATAAATTTTAGATCATTCACGATTTGCTACCCCAATATGGAATTTATGTAGCTTAGAAGGTGACAGTAGGCAAAAGGCAGAAGGTCAAAGGATATCTGAATATATGGGAAAGGTATATTTTGCCATATATCCTATTAGAAAGGCTTAACTTTATACCCCTGTCCGCATCCGAGAAGGGTTGGGGACAGGTTTATCGAACTCGCGTTAAACTGTAAGCATTCAGCTTTTTCAGACTAACGCCAAAAATACCTATTTGATAATTAACCAATTTCTCAAACATTCTGACTCCTGACTCCTAACTCCTTGCGTTGCACTAAACCTGTAACAACCCTTTAAAGAAATAAATCATATTCATAAATATCATCTCTATCCAAAGCATCACATGATCCAACCAGGCTAAGATCTGCTCTAAGGGGTGATTTTCATAACCTAAAAATGTGGCAGTTGTTTCTATCCAATCTGGTTCTAATTGATATTGATGTTTTTCTGTTTCTCTCCCATTTTCATCATGAGAGTGAGGAATGTTTTTTGTTGATTGTTTATATTTAAATAAACGTTGTTGGGTATCATCTGTAAATGAATCACTCGCTTTAATTTGATTAAATTCATCAACATTAATTTCATTTATTGCTAAGCCTCCAAATAAATCACCCCAAGTTAGCCAGGAATCTGCAGTTAAATCTGATTCCTGCAATTGATTATTTTTAACAACTTGATTTACTGGTTTAGTTGGTAGTTGTAGGAATGTTTTATTTTGGGCGATCTTGGGAATTTCTCGGCTACCAAAAAAGTAATTGATTGCGGCTTTAATTAATGCGGAAATATGCAGGATTAGATTTTCTAAATCACGGGCATTAACTGTAATATCTCTTCTCGCTTCTATCGATCTTTTACCATAAATAAATATATGTAATTGAGCTTTAGTAAGTTGAATAATTTCTTGACTACGTTGTTTGACAGGTACTAAAGTTTTAGCTTCTAATTCCGCTAAAGCTGTATCTAACACTACCAAAAATTGACCAGCATAAGATTGTATATTTTCTGTAAATCTGCTTTCAGTAAAACCTGCTACACCAGGATTGGTATTACTAGTTAGTTTGGTTAAGATGCGGTCAATTTCTGGGAATAATTCCTGTTCTCTTTTGGCTTGGACTAACTTCAAAGAATGCCAATATTCAGCGACTTCACTATTGATTTTATCTGCTAATTTTACTTGTTGTTGAATTGTCAAAACATCGAAAACTCTGTTATCTTCGCTCACCAGTATGAAATGACGATTGTCTAATTTGACAGCAATTCCCTGTACCGTTGGTAGATGGTATAGGAGGGTGTTTTCTGGCTGGGGAGACTGAGTAAGACAAGATTTAATATGCGGCTGATTTTTAACAGCTTTTCCCCACCCTAAACGGGTAGCGACTTCCCGCATGGTATTACCCAAGAAGGCTAAAGGGTTGAGATTGTGTGAAGTTTGTGAATCAGAAGCAGCCGCAGATGGTAGATTTTTAATGAACTCTAGTACGTGCTGAATAGGTGCATCAGCAGGTGGGTGAGTTTCTGGTTGTAACTGTGGTTGAGGTTGATTAGCTTTGGTTTGCAGCCTTTTTCCCTCAAGTTCATCTGGCTGAAAGATTTGGTAAAGTGGGTAAAGTAGCGCCTCCACACTCCATTTAGTAGCAACTTGTAAATGTCGGATGGTATTTTCCCACTGTTGAGTCAACCGCTGAGAATGCTGGTTGAGAAAGTTAAAGACTTTACTTTGATAACGACTAGAGGAATCAGAAGACATGGTAGAGATTTGTTAGTTTGAGTGTGATTAAGTTTTGAGACTCCCACAAAACTGTTATTTATCTTTATTCACTGCCACTATCATAACGGAAAATAGGCTCAATTACGTTTAATTTAGACAATCTCAATTTCCCACCGAATGTTCATAAAAATCTTTCTTGACTTCTAATCTTTAAGTGTTAGTTTTTAATTGTTAATTTTTACTGCTTATGACTCTTCCTTTATCTCTATCCCATACTGGATATATATCACGAGCAATTGCAAAATTGCGTTCTTGCTGTCAAATTAATGTACAGTCTTATTGGTTATATCAGCAATTCGACTGGGCAATTACTGAAGTTATAAATTCAGATTTGTCTGATTGGCAACCTATACAGCTAAATGAGAAAGCGCATATCCTTTGGAAAGGGGGAAAACAGGTGCTGTGGTTGCAGCAAAAGTTGGTTGTTCCCCAAAATTTACACGGTTATGTTTTAGCTGGTTTATCTTTGCGGTTGGCTTTGGTTTGGTGCGCTGATGCTGCAGAAGTTTATGTTAATGGTGAGTTGGTATTAACGGGTGATTTATTTGATTCTTCCCCACAGGTGCTTCTGTGTCAAGGAGTCACTGCTGGTGATGAGTTTGTTGTTGCTGTAAGGTTGGTGAGTCCGGGACATTGTGATGGGGCGTTGATGCGATCACTTGTAATCTACGAGTCAACTGATTACAATTATCCCGATCCTGGTTTTATTGCTGATGAATTAGCTGTTGTGCAAATATTTTTGGAAAGGTTTGCACCGGAAAGGTTGGTTGGTTTGGTTGCGGGGATTGAAGAGTTAATGAACTGCAAAGGCGAGAAGGATGCGAAGGAAGAGAGGAAGGAAGAGTGGGATAGATTCCTGTTAAATATACGAGAAAGTTATCTCAAGTCATCTGCGTTTATCTGCGGTTTAAAATATAAAATGTATTTGTTAGGTCATGCCCATTTAGATTTAGCATGGTTATGGCCTGTTGCGGAAACTTGGAATGCAGCACAAAATACTTTTGAGTCGGTTTTAAAGTTACAACAAGATTTTCCAGAATTAATCTTTTGTCATACTACACCTGCTTTGTTTGATTGGGTTGAAAAACATCGTCCTGATTTATTTAGAGAAATTCAAAAACAGGTAATATCGGGAAGGTGGGAAGTTTTAGGTGGTCTTTGGGTAGAACCAGATTTAAATTTGATTTCTGGTGAGTCTATTGTTCGTCAATTATTATATGCTCAGCGTTATTTTTTAGCGAAGTTTGGAAGAATATCTTCTGTGGTTTGGGTTCCTGATACTTTTGGTTTCTGTGCAACCTTACCTCAGTTTTTCGCAAATGCAGGAATTGAGTTTTTTGTCACCCAAAAGCTACGCTGGAATGATACGACTAAGTTTGATTATGGTTTATTTTGGTGGCGCTCGCTTGATGGTAGTCAAATATTAAGTTTGATGTGTGCACCTATCGGCGAAACCATTGACCCGATTAAAATGGCTCACTATGTCTGTGATTGGGAAACTCAAACCGGTTTACAAGATGCTCTTTGGCTTCCTGGTGTCGGTGATCATGGTGGTGGTCCAACTCGTGATATGTTGGAAATAGCCAGACGCTGGAAATATTCTCCTATTTTTCCCAAGTTAGAATTTACAACAGCAGAAAATTATTTACAGCACATAAAATCCCAGTCAGAAAATCTGCCAATATGGGAAGATGAACTTTATCTAGAATTTCATCGCGGTTGTTATACTACCCACGCAGACCAAAAACGCTGGAATCGAAGATCTGAACATCTATTATATCAAGCTGAGTTATTTGCGACTCTCGCAACAGTGATTTGTCATATCGCATATCCAAAAGCTGAAATAGAAACTGCTTGGAAGCGAGTTTTATTTAATCAGTTCCACGATATTCTCCCCGGTTCTTCGGTTACTCAAGTTTACCAGGATGCTTTACCAGAATGGCAGCAAGTGGAACAGGTGGGAACGAAGATATTAGATGAATCTTTAAGTGCGATTGCATCTCACATCAATTTACCACAACCACCCCAAGCCAACAGTATACCCATCATAATTTTTAACTCTCTTAATTGGCAACGTTGCCAAGTCCTCAGCGTTACCCTACCTATAGGAGCAGTTAACCAAACATGGCAAATCTATGATACTGTTGGCAACAAACTTCCATCCCAACAAACTGAAAACTCTTTATTGTTCCTCTCGACCGTCCCATCAGTAGGTTATAACATATATTGGCTTTCCCCATCTTCTCATCAAACCAGCACATTCCCCACAGACTGGAAATTAGAAAACGAATATCTGCGAGTGCAAGTCAACCCAGAAACCGGAGACTTAGAAAGCGTCTTTGACAAAACCCAGCAACGCGAAATTTTAAACGGTGCAGGAAATCAACTTCAAGCTTTTGAAGATAGTGGACAATATTGGGACGCTTGGAATATCGACCCCAACTATACAACAAAACCTCTACTTCCAACAGCATTAAAATCAATTCAATGGCTAGAATATGGAGAAATACAACAACGCTTGCAAGTAGTGCGTCAACTTGGAAAATCTGAGTTTTGTCAAGATTATATTTTACAAATCGGTTCACCTCTTTTGAAAATTGTCAATACTGTCAATTGGCAAGAAAATCAAGTATTAGTTAAAACAGCATTCCCTCTCAATATCGAAGCTGAATTTGCAACTTATGAAATTCCCTGTGGTGCTATTCGTCGTTCTACCAATGCCCAAACACCCACAGAACAGGCAAAATGGGAAGTACCAGCTTTAAGATGGGCAGATTTAACCACAGAAACAGAAGCCGTGAAATACGGTGTTAGTCTCCTTAATGATTGTAAATACGGTTACGATACTAAAACCAATCAACTACGTCTGACTCTCCTCAGAAGTTCTAACTGGCCAGACTCTCAAGCTGATAGAGGTATACATGAATTTACTTATGCTTTATATCCTCATGTGGGGAGTTGGGAACAAGCAGATACAGTCAAACGCGGTTATGAGTTGAATACACCATTACAGGTATTAGTAAATCCACAAACTCAACGATCTTTATTGAATACTTTCAAAAGCCAAAGTTTTCTCCATTTGTCAGCAGATAATTTAATTTTAATGGCGTTAAAACCCAGTGAGGATAACCCACAAAAATTTATTATCCGCTTTTATGAATGTCACGGAAATACAGCGGAGTTATCTTTGGAAAGTGATTTTTTCAACTTAGAAAAAGCAGTTGATTTATTAGAAACACCGATAAATCAAGAAATTGATAAAGTCGGACCTTGGACAATTGCTACTTTTGAAAGTATGGCAAAAATGTGATGTTAATCAGAATCAGTCCATTAAAAATCTCAATACTAACCAAAATCCTCAAAATCTCAATATATAATATATGTAATTATGTAATATACTAAAAACGGTTTAAAAGTTTCATTCTGAACGTTCGCGGAGCGTCTCTGAAAGAGATAGTGAAAAATCTCTGAGATGCTTTGCTGCACTAGGTTACGATAATTATGACATAAGTCCAATTTTCACTCGTTCGCAGTATAACTAACATAGGATAGGGTGGGCATTGCCCACCATTATATCAAATTAATGAACGTTTCTAATCTTCGTGATCTTCAAAAGGATCGCTTAATTCCTTACTTGGAGGTCCAAAAGATGTATAAACTGCAATACCAGTAATAGCAATCAGAATGGCACAGAAGGAAACACCAAGCACTAAACCGGGTTCTAAGTCCATAAATTTAGAGTTATATTATGAGAGCTATGTTTATACAATATTACAAAACTTAAACTAAATAATAGCAGAAGTAATGATATCTCAGGCAGGTGGGTACGAAGTAAATGGTAATATATAAAATGGATAAATCAGAATGGCAAAACCTTTTACCGGGGCAAACGGAAAGAGGTGGATTCCATCCAAAAATCCACGCCCTTACAGGGTTTGGGAATGTAAAACAAGATTAAAAAAGCTTTAGCAACTGATCTTAGGTGAACTATGGCACAACGGACTAGGTTGGGAGATATCCTCAGACCCTTAAATGCTGAGTATGGTAAGGTAGCTCCTGGTTGGGGTACAACACCTGTAATGGGTGTTTTTATGGGCTTATTTTTCGTGTTTTTGCTAATTATTCTGCAAGTTTACAATAAGTCACTGTTAATTCAGGATGTGCTTGTTGATTGGCGCAGTCTAGGCGGCTAATTGCTATACAGCCATCATAACTTGGATCACAAGTTACCATAGACCCGGCTTGTCCGGGTTTTTGATTGTTGTCAGTTGTCAGTTGTCATCAAAAAATCAAGCCTAATAATTGATTAAACTAAGGATGTAATGTCAAGTTTCGAGGCGGGTTGAAATGAATATATTTGGTATCGGTCTGCCAGAAATGGCTATAATTATGGTAGTGGCGGTGTTAATCTTTGGACCAAAGAAACTACCAGAAATTGGTCGGAGTTTGGGTAAAACCATTCGAAGTTTCCAAGAAGCTTCGAATGAATTTCAAAATGAGTTTAAACGGGAAGCAGAACAAATAGGACAAGCTGTAAAAACTACTGCTGAAATTGAATCTAAGCAAATTGAATCTGCTAAATCGCAGCAAGATAATGCTGGTTCTACTGCCACCAGCTAGGAAAATAATGTATGGCGAACATTACCAATAATTCGTTGGTGTAAAAGCCTCCGGATAAATCCGGAGGGTCAATCCAAAATCCAAAATCCAAAATCCAAAATCGGATGACAGAAGCTATTACCCAAGGGTCTTTGGTGATTCCTCAGTTAATTGTCGGGTTGGGGAATCCTGAACCTAAGTATGAGCAAACTCGCCATAATATTGGTTTTACAGCTATAGATGCCCTTTCTCGCCCTTGGCAAATTCCACTGGCGGAAAATCGTAAATTTCAAGGACAGTTTGGCGAAGGTACTGCACCAGGTGGCGGTAAAATCGGTCTTTTGAAGCCGCTAACTTATATGAATCGTTCGGGACACTCAGTGCAAGCGGTAAGAAGTTGGTATAAATTACCGCCTGAATCGGTTCTGGTGATTTATGATGATATGGATTTGCCTTTGGGGAAAACTCGCCTGCGTTTATCTGGTTCGGCTGGCGGACATAACGGCATGAAAAGTATCATCTCACATTTGAGTAGTCAAAATTTTCCCCGGTTAAAAATCGGTATTGGTAAACCTAAGGGTGCAGCTAATGAAGATAATACCGATACTGTTTCCCATGTGTTGGGAAGGTTTTCTGCTACGGAAACTAAATTAATGACTTTGGTGTTGGAGTTTGTGATTGAGTGTGTAGAACTTACCTTGAAGCAAGGAGTAGAAAAGGCTATGAATTGTTGTAATAGCTGGTCTGCTAATTAAGCCTAACTTCTTGTTTCCAAGGGGCTTGATTTTGGTTGATGGATAGCGATTTTTGCTTGTTCCATCTAACCAAGTTCAGAGGCTTTCGCACAAACTTAAAAACAATATTACACCCGAATCAGGGGTACGTCGCAGCTGACTAATTTTTTCTAAGAAAATGGTAAAGTAATTTTGCTTGTTGCAATTAATTAATTTCTTCAAGCAACGCCAATACCAACCCGAATAGGTTTATTAAAAACGACGTTTCCGTCTAGCTGCGACTGCTTTACGTTTGCGCTTTTCCAGGGGGGTTTCAAAGTGACGATGATACTTAACGTCGGCCAAAATTCCAGCTTTGGAAACTTGGCGTTTAAACCGACGCAGGGCTGAATCTATTCCTTCGTTTTCTCCTAGAACCACTTGGGTCATTCTGAGTCTGTCCTCAATTTCTCAATAATCTCCATTGTAATATTAGCCTCAAACTGGGCAAAACCATCTGGTCTAAAGCTGAACAGCTTGCAAGTTTGGAATTTGGGATTTTTTAGATATTTAATTCGGCTTACAGCACGAGTCAGGAGTCAGGAGTCAGGAGTAAAACTCTCTTGCTGTCTAGGTTTCAATTTAGATTCTGTACCTCATTTATCTGTAATTTGGTGTATTTGTATTTCATCTAGTTGATTAGTAATAATTTTGCAGTGGATGTTCTCAATCCAACAGTTAACTTAACCCAATATGTAAGCATACAAATCAGAGAAATTTAAGCAATTAATAAATTGTAGTTAACCTCTTATTGTAACTTTTGTTAACAAAAGTATGGTTATTTGAGAATTACTTACAAAAATGGAACTAGTCCATCTAACTATACTTTTGTACGGTTTGTATATCACAGACCTGACGGATGTTTGAACTGGGACAAACTTGACTAAGCTGGTGTTCACCTTGGTCACATGGAAGATCAGCTAGGTGGAACATATAATGTTGGTGCTGTTACTAATGCTACAGGTGCTAAGGCTTACGCTGAATCCTTTGGTTTAAAAGCAGATGGTTCAGAAATTGAACCTTTATCTGGCGCTTCTAACACAGGTAAAACTATGTACAGTAAGCGATCCCAGCTAATAAAGTAACTACTTTAGTTCAATCAGGTGCAAGAATTGCACCTGGTACAGCCGCCTTTGTTGCTTAAGTTGGTGAACTGATTCGTCCTGATGGAAGTAGAGTTCCACCCAGACTAAGGGCTGCTGATATCGCCAAGCAGGTGATTGAATCAGGTGTTGATTTTATCCTGGGTGATGGTAGCATAGATAGACTAATGGGTACTTTTGGTGTTGCTTGGGTAGGTGCTCCCGATTTTCCCGGTAGCATTGTTTCCAAGGACTATGTTGTTTTTGAATTCTGATTTCAACTTCTGATTTTCAAAAGTCAGTAGCCATCAACCAGGGAAGAAGATTAGTTTTTCTATATTTTCTTCTCCCTGGTTCTTTTTTTATTCTGACGTAATGAGAGATTCCGAATCTAAGTCAATGGTAAGTGCTAATTGATATATTTGACGACGGGAAATTAATGTATCTTTTGCTAACTGTCTGCTGGCTTGGGAACAGGAAATTCCCTGTTTCATTATTTTTATTAATTCGGCTTTGAGTTCTGCTTCTGTGAGTTGGGGTTTACTCGGTAGAATTCCTGCAACTAACAGGGTATATTCGCCTTGGGGTTCTTTTTGTTGATAATGGGCGATCGCATCGGCTATTGTCCCTCGCCAAAATTCTTCATATAATTTAGTTAGTTCTCGTGCTATAATTATTGTGTGCTCGCTCCCCAAAATATCTGCAAAATCTTGTAGTGTATCCCGCAATCGGTGGGGAGATTCATAAAAGACTAAAGTCCGCGATTCTGGTAATAATGATTCTAAATATTCCCGTCGTTGTTTACTTTTTGCAGGTAAAAAACCATCAAAAAGAAACCTATCTGTTGGTAATCCAGCCGCACTTAAAGCGGTAATTAAAGCACTTGCACCAGGAATAGGAACAACAGTTATTCCTGCATCAACACAAGCTTTTACCAGTTCATATCCAGGGTCAGAAATTCCTGGCATTCCGGCATCACTTACCAGTGCGATCGCTTTTCCAAATTGCAAATATTCCAACACTTCAGGAATACGACTACTACTGTTATGTTCATGATAACTCATCTGGCGAGTCGTCACTTGAAAATGTTGCAGCAATTTTCCCGTATGTCTTGTATCTTCTGCCGCAATTATATCCACAGCTTTTAAAATTCGTACAGCCCGAAAAGTCATATCTTCCAGATTGCCAATCGGTGTACCGACAATGTATAATGTCCCTGGTTTTGGTTCAGTTTGCATACAAATATCTTACATCTTACAAGATAAAAACCACAGTTCTAATTTAAAAATTTGGTTGAGCGGAAGAACCATCCCACATAATAAAATAAGCAATTACACTTGGTTTTATTTCTTCACTCAGCCTAATATTTAACTATGGTGCAATATAGCTTTTAGGAACATCAATAGAATAGGATTGCTCACCCATTATTCACTTAATTTCTATATCCATACCTATTGTTCCTGATGTTTATAACTAATATGCTAACTATAACTAAACCTTTTGATTAAGAGTTTCTTGCTCACCGCAGAACTTGCATCAAGATGAATCAAAGCTAAATTAGTAAAACAGTATTCATCAGTTTTCGATTTAATCAGAAAATAGATTTTTTTACCCTCTTCATGTATACATAGTCATCACTATCAACTTTGTTATAATCTTGGGGCCTGATCACAGCAGCAATATCACTCAAACCCAGTGTATCCATCGCCATGTTTTTTAACATAATTTGTTCCTCTCCAAACAGAAAATGATTTTTACTATTATAGTATCATGTTTATGATATATCAGTGGGTAGAAATTCTACTATAAAGATTTATCTTAAGCTGTAAGGACAAGCTTCCGAAAATGAAGATAATCCCGTTTCTCGTTCTGCGCTAATAATAGCAAGTTGATAATTCTTTCTAAAAAATCCGCTAAAAAAGAGTTAAGACTCGGTTCTCTCTCAAGAGTCTTTCTAAATGTAAGCGTTTTTATTTGATAGTCAATTGCGAACTACGAGAACGTAAATTAGGCTGAAATTGCCATTTAGAGAACTCCACAAAAAGAAATACCCAATGTCATTCTGTGTCCCGAAGGGACACAGAATGACAAGACAGGATCAATGATTTTGTAGCTTATTCTTAAGCAGATGTATAAGTAATACTTCTAATCTACTTTCTAATTCTCGTTTTTCAGAACGTCCCGTGTCTTCCAGTTCTTCTGCAATGTGAGCAAAATCAATTTGATGAAATTGTCCTTTTCTAAGCAGATGAGCCTGTTCTTGTGTCCAAGCAAAAAAATCACTATCATGGTTAGCTTGATTCATACATCAAATATTCTATAATTTATCTAATAAGTTTAACCAATTACAAATGACCAAATTTGCATTATTTGTAGGTTTAATTACCTTAGACCTAATTTACCTTGCCCAATCACCTCCAAAGAATAATCAAAAATTAGTTGCAACTGATTATGCTGTAGCAGCAGGTGGCCCAGCAACCAACGCATCTGTTACGTTTAGTCACTTAGGTAATAAATCGCAACTTTTAGGTGTACTTGGTTTACATTCCATGACACAATTAATTACTACAGACTTAGCAAATTACCAAATTACAATTGTTGACTTAGATTGTAATAAACAAACATCACCACCAGTATCTTCAATTATTGTCACCCAAGGGACAGGAGAAAGGGCGGTAATTTCTATTAACGCTGTGAAAACACAAGTGAATATTAATTATATCCCACCCAATATATTAGAGAATGTTGATATTGTTTTAATTGATGGACATCAAATGCTAGTAAGTAAAATTATTGTTCAAAAGGCTAAAATTCAAAATATCCCAGTTGTTATTGATGGTGGTAGCTGGAAACCAGGATTTGAAGAAATTCTACCTTTTGTAGATTATGCCATTTGTTCTACTAATTTTTATCCTCCTAACTGCAAAAATGGAGAAGATGTTTTTAACTATCTGCAAAGTTTTTACATTCCTCACATTGCCATTACTCAAGGAGAAAAACCAATAGAATATTTAAGTTATGAAAAAAGAGGTTTGATAAATGTTGCCAAAATTCAAGCCGTTGATACATTAGGCGCAGGAGACGTTTTTCATGGCGCTTTCTGTCATTATATTTTACAAACAAACTTTACAGATTCTCTAGAATTAGCTGGCAATATTGCAGGTAAATCTTGTCAATTTTTTGGTACACGCCGTTGGATGAAAACCGTAAAAATATAATATACTACTAGCTGTGGAAGTGATACCCATTAATAATGCAGATGCCAAGCCTAGTACAATCAGACGCAACTTTCGTTTTTTCAGGTGGCGCTTAAAGATTGCTAAAAGGGGAGAATTAATACTAATATTAAATACTTAATGACCAATTACTTTTGCCAACACAATAAGCTTTAAAAAACCGTTTATTAGGATAGATTTCAGATAGCGGTGATCCATAGTTTTCAGGAATAAATTGATGAAAGATTTACAAGAAATACTAAAAATTACTCGTGAAGTGGGTTGGGGTGCAGCTAAGTTACTGCGGTTTTATTATCAAGGAACAGCCCCAGATCCATATTTAAACGTACAATATAAGCAAAATGAGCCTGTAACTGTGGCTGATGTAGCTCTTAGTCAATATATTTTATCCAAGCTACAGGAAGCTTTCGGTAATGAAGAATTTGGTTATATCAGTGAAGAAACTTATAAAACCCAACATCGTAAAAATTCTGCCGATTTGGTATGGATTATTGATCCGTTGGATGGCACACGAGACTTTATTGATAAAACTGGGGAATATGCAATTCACATTGCTTTAGTTCAAGACACACGGCCAATTTTAGCGGTGGTGGCAATACCAGAAGCAGAGAAATTATATTATGCGACAAAAGGCGGTGGTACTTTTGTGGAAACCGTTAATGGTTCTTTGCCTTTGAAAGTTACTGCTGATAAATCTATGGAAGATTTAACCGTGGTTGTCAGTCCTTCCCACCGTAATGAAAGATTAGAATATTTACTCCAAAATTTACCCTGTCAAAAACAAAAAGCGATTGGAAGTGTAGGCTGTAAAGTTACAGCTATTGTTGAACAACAAGCTGATATTTATATTTCTCTTTCTGGTAAGTCTGCACCCAAAGATTGGGATATCGCTGCTCCTGAACTAATTTTAACAGAAGCTGGTGGTAAATTTACTTACTTTGATGGTAAGCCCTTAGAATATAATACTGATGACATCAATCAATGGGGAGGTTTACTAGCTAGTAGTTCTCAAGAACATGAGACATTATGCCAGAAAGCAAAGCAAATATTAGTAGAGTTTGAGGCTAAGTAGGAGTATGAAAGGGGTATATATAGGGGGTAGGTGTAGCGGAGCAACGCAAAACAGTGAGATCATCGTCAAATTAGCAGGGTGAGAAAAGAAAATAGTTTTAGTTCTCATTAAATTAGTTATAACTCTTACTAGCTGACTAATACACGCATTTTCCGTATCTAGTTAAGTCCCCACCTCCCCTTGCTTCCCCTTCTCACAAAATCGCGTTGTTCCCGTTCCCAATCACCTTATTTTTGCCTTCTGATGATAAGCTGAAAGTTGATATGTGAGAAGCTTAACAGCGATGGAATGGCACGTAACTGATGCTCAAAGCTTGGCAATCATTGATGGTGAAATTGGCGATCATGTCTTTTCCCCAGCAGAGTATGAGATAGTCCGGCGAGTAATATACGCCACATCTGATTTTGAATATAAGTCTTTGATCCGTTTTTCAGAACACGCTTTACAAGCAGGAGGAGCTGCACTAGCAGCACGGACTACAATTGTAGTAGATGTGCCAATGGTACAGGTGGGTATCGCCTACGACATTCAAAATACCTTTGCAAATCCTGTGTATTGCAGCATGGACGCTTTGACTCGTCCCCAGGAAGAAAAAACTCGTTCTGCTTGGGGAATTGAAACCCTGGCCAAGCGGTATCCAGAGGGAATCTTTGTGGTTGGTCAAGCCCAAACTGCGCTAACTGCACTTGTAGATTTAATTGAAATTGAGGAAATTCGACCAGCTTTGATAATTGCTACTCCAGCAGGATTTGTGAATGTGGATGCTGATAAAGAACGTTTGCAAGAATCTTTAGTACCTTATATTACTATTAATAGCCGGAAGGGTAATGCAGTTGTGGCTGCTGCAATTGTTGATGGTTTGGTTGATTTAGCTTGGCAAGCTTATGGTCAAGATAGGAATGGAGGAAGTTAAGTAGGTTGACGTTGAAAATTGTCATTATGGCAAAGCAAAAGGCAAAAGGCAAGAGGGAAGAGACTTTTAACAATTTTACATTTTGTTACAAACCTCCATTTTCTCACACCGACTTAGTTAAATGAGTTATCAGTTATCATCTATCAGTTATAATCTTCTCTTCTATACTTTTCTCGTTCTGGACGGCGACGACGAGGTTTTTCCTGTTGGTCTTCTCGTAAGCGGAGACTGACTTCGTTAAATAAATCCTGTCGCAATAATGGATAGTCGCTCACCCATAGGTTACGACTAGGGATGTAAATATTGCTAAATCCTTCGATGCTGCTTAAATCTGGGTGACTTGACATGAGTATCATTTCTGCGATTTGACCACGTGCGATCGCTTTGTGAGTAGGACGCAATGGTGCATCAAACTCGATTCTAAATCCTGTATCATCTCCCACTTCTAAGTTAATTCGTTTTTCGCGGTTTTCAATAATTACCAACTCGCCTTTGTTGTTGACGGTTTCTTGTTTACCTGTCAACTTGTCTGTGATCCACCAATCTAAAACTCTTCCTCGGAAAAATCCGCTGTACTTGTAACGGCGGCTTTTTGCATTGCGGATACTGGCTTGAAATACAGGATACCACAACCAAAAAAAAGCGCCAAATACGCTAAATACAAAAACCAGCCCAAAATCTAGTCTGAACAAGATTTTTACTAGGAAAATTACAACTACAGTCACGAGAGAAATTAATATTCGCTGTAACAAATTGCTGAATTTTCCCCAGTAGTATTTGTACTGCGGCCCACTGGCTATGAGGGGGATAATTTGTTCAAATTTTTGGCGAGTGAGGGGAACAAGCATATTTTAGAAAGAGATGATTGCTGAGTTTTCTAAAGAATTTTTTCTAGTCCATATACTAATGACTTTAGCTGGTTGACTTTCCGAATTGCTAGTAAGACTCCGGGCATATAGCAGGAGCGATCGCTTGTATCATGCCGTAAGGTGTAAATTTGTCCTGCTGCGCCAAATATCACTTCCTGATGGGCAATTAGTCCTGGCAGGCGCACACTATGAATTCTAATACCTTCGTCGGATAAAGATCCTCTTGCTCCTGGTAGTTTCTCTGTTTCTTCTACTTGGGGCGGGTTAAAGGTTTTACCCATTTCGGCTAGTAATTGGGCTGTTTGAATAGCTGTACCGCTTGGTGCATCAGCTTTTTGGTTGTGATGCAGTTCGATAATTTCTACATGATCAAAGTATTGAGATGCAGTTACTGCGGCTTGTTGCAGTAATACCATACCGATGGAGAAGTTAGGAATTATTAAACAGCCTGTACTAGCTTTTTCGGCAAAATCGGCTAAATTTTTGAGTTGTTCGGGACTTAAACCAGTGGTTCCCACTACTGGACGAATGCCATAGGCGATCGCACTGCGTACATTGTCATAAACTGAATCTGGATGGGTAAAGTCTACTATTACCCCTGGTTGTAGCTGTCGTTCTCCTGCTACATAGCCCAACATTGGCTCTAACTGATTGGTAATTGGTACTTCCAAGGGTTCGCTAAAACCCGCCAATTCTCCTGCATCTTTGTCTTGATGTTCCGGTGAAGTATCAAGAGCGCCCATTAAAATCATATCCGGTGCTTGAGCAACTACTTTAATTACTTCACGTCCCATTTTGCCAGCTGCACCGTTGACAATAACTGGGATAGTAGATTGATTAGTCATATTTCCTTCAAATGCGTTTTTGACCATTTTACTCTTAAGAAAGACATTTTATAACCCTTGCATAGTAAGGATTTAAGGTTTTTAATCTCAATGTGTTTCTTTCATCCCCCACCGGGATATTATGCTTGTACTGATAAAATCTACTTTCCGATACAGAATTTACTGAAAATTCTATCCAAAACAGATTCCGTTACCTCCTCTCCGGTAATTTCTCCCAATGCATAAATCGCTCCTCTTAAATCAATTGTCCAAAAATCTAAGGGTAATTGCTCTATAATTGTGACTTGCACTTGTTCCAAAGAAATCTTCGCTTTTGTTAAGGCTGCTGCTTGTCTTTGATTAATGGCTAAATCAATATCAGCAGCTTGCACTTTTCCGGCTTTTACTATTTCTAAAACCGCGGTTTCTAAACTGTCAATTCCTTGATTTTGTGCTGCGGCTGTGACAATTTTGGATTTTGGACTTTGGATTTTAGATTGAAGAGTTTGTTTTTCTGCTATGGAAATTAAGTCTATTTTATTAATTACCAAAATCACTGGACGGTGTTTTACTTGTTCATAAATTTCTTGGTCTGCTTGTGTCCAACCTGCGGAAGCGTCAATGGTAAATAATACCAAATCAGCAGCACTAGAAGCACGACGAGATCGCTCTACTCCGATTTTCTCCACCTGGTCTGCTGTTTCCCGAATCCCGGCTGTATCTAAAACCTGTACAGGAATTCCCCCCACAACGAGCTGCGACTCCACCACATCGCGGGTTGTACCGGGTAAATCTGTAACAATGGCGCGATCACTCTGACTCCAAGCATTTAATAAACTCGATTTTCCCACATTCGGACGACCAACAATCGCTACTTTTAATCCAGTTCGCAATAATTCACCTTGATCTTTTGTTGCTAAAAACTTGGTTATTTCCAACGTCACTTGATCAATTTCGGAAATAATTCTTTGCTCATCTAAAGGTGGTAAATCTTCTTCAAAATCAATGCGTGCTTCAATTTCCGCTAAAATATCCAAACATTGAGCGCGTAACTGACGAATAGGATGAGCTAATTTACCCTGTAACCCAGCTAAAGCAGTTTGTGCTGCTTGGGGTGACTTTGCACCAACTAAATCGGCTACACTTTCTGCTTGGGTTAAATCTAAACGTCCATTTAAAAACGCTCTTAATGTGAATTCTCCCGGTTGTGCTAATCTTGCACCATTTTCTAAACATAGTTGCAATACTTGTTGTACCGCTATAATTCCCCCATGACAATGGAATTCCACCACATCTTCACGGGTAAAAGAACGGGGTGCTTTCATAATCAGTAACAAAGCTTCATCTACCAGTTGCCTTGTTTGGGGTTGACGGATGTAACCATAAAGGATACGGTGACTTTCCCAAACTTGTCGTCTAGGTGCAGAAAATAGAGTTTGGGCGATCGCTATTGCTTTATCACCAGAAACCCGCACAATTCCCACACTACCTTGTTGGGGAACAACAGCAGTAGCTATAGCAGCGATCGTTCCAGTATTAGCTAACAGTTTTGACATGGGAGTTTTAGGATTTACAGGAGTTAAATAGGGGATGAGCATTGATTGCGCTTTACCCCCAAATTCCAGGATAATATTTAGTTCTTGACCCATTACCAATAATGTAAAATTGATCTAAACGGTAAAAGCGCCCAAATGTAGAGAGGGAATTCACTGTGGAGCAGAAAATTAACTGCGCTGAATCTTGTGTTAAAGGGTGTATTTTAGGCGACAAGTGTCCCAATATCGAGTCTAGAGAAGCTGCCTCAAAATTTATTGAAGAGACTTCTTTAGACAAAATGCTAGAAATGGCTGAAGAGAGACTGAAGAAAGAAATGATAGAACCGCCAAAATGGGTATTTCCAGAAGATCCATAAGTTGACATACTCGAAAGAAACACCCTTACACCCTTACACCCTTACATTTTTGATCATCTCCTAAAAGGAGAGAGTATCCAAGCCTAACCTTGTTGTAAAATAAATATATAGAACATATAGAAAGATTAGGGGGGGCCAGTTTACTGGTCATAAGCGCCTATAGAGACTATCTTCGGAAACCTCCAAGGTTTAAAGTCCAGCCAGCGGAAACAACTACAGCGGCTGTACCACCAGCGTATATCGGGTGATCGCGTTACAACACCAGAGTTCGCCCAACGCCTGGCTGCAATTAGCACGGAATTAAATCAGCCTGTATGTACCTACCTCAACCGTCGCGGACACGTCGTCCGGGTGGGGGTAGGCACTCCATGTCAAACCCAAATTCCACCACTAGAACTGCCTCGTTACAGTGCACAACGTCTTAGCGGTATCCGTTGTATAGCTACCCATCTCAAGGCAGAACCACCAAATGAGGCAGCACTGACAGCAATGGCGCTACAACGGTTAGATGCTCTCGTAGTTCTGAATATTACCGGCACGGGATTTACCCGAAGGGGTGGTGGTTCAACTGGGTACGTGAAAGAAGCTTATTTAGCTCATTTGCTAGCCAATAGCAAGCAGTTGCTTTTCACTCAGTCTTCGGGTCAATCTTCGGGAATTACCATCCCAGACACAAACCTATATTCCAGCGTATCGCCACCTCTAAGTTTAGATGCGATCGCCGACGAGGATTTTCTGGACTTGGTGGAAAGTCTAGAAGAAGAATTCAGTCGGGAATATATCGCCCAGGAAGTAGATGCTGACCATGATCGCGTGGTCATTGTCGGGGTGTTAACTGATAAGATGACTTCCCAACAATTCCAAGACACCATACTAGAACTAGCGCGGTTAGTAGATACAGCCGGTGGTGATGTCTTGCAGACGCTACAACAAAAGCGATTGCGCATTCATCCCCAAACCGTTATTGGTGAAGGAAAAGTCCAAGAAGTAGCTCTCACAGCTCAAACCCTGGGAGCTAATCTTGTGGTTTTTGACCGCGACCTCTCACCGACTCAAGTCCGCAACCTAGAAGCGCAAATTGGTATCAGAGTTGTTGACCGCACAGAAGTAATCTTAGATATCTTTGCCCAACGTGCCCAATCTGGTGCAGGCAAATTACAAGTCGAACTCGCGCAGTTGGAATATATGCTGCCACGACTCACCGGCAGAGGCCGTGCCATGTCCCGACTAGGGGGTGGGATAGGGACTCGTGGACCTGGTGAAACCAAACTAGAAACGGAACGCCGGGCAATTCAAAAGCGTATATCTCGACTGCAACAAGAAGTTAACCAGTTGCAAGCACATCGTTGTCGGTTACGTCAACGGCGACAACATCGGGAAGTTCCTTCAGTTGCGTTAGTGGGTTATACCAACGCTGGCAAGTCCACCTTGCTCAACGCCCTCACTAACGCCGAAGTTTATACAGCCGACCAACTTTTTGCTACACTTGACCCCACCACACGCCGCTTGATTATTCCCCATGTGGGTACAAGTGAACTACAGGAAACCCTAATTACAGATACAGTAGGGTTTATTCACGAGTTACCTAACTCCTTAATGGATGCCTTCCGTGCCACCTTGGAGGAAGTAACAGAAGCAGATGCCCTCATACATTTAGTGGATTTATCCCATCCTGCCTGGTTGAGTCACATTCGTTCAGTTCGGGATATTCTCGCTCAAATGCCCATCACTCCTGGGCCGTGCTTGGTTGTATTTAACAAAATCGATCAAGTCGATAGCGAAGCCCTGGCTTTAGCAAGGGAAGAATTTCCTCTGGCAGTGTTTATTTCTGCCAGTCAGCGTTTAGGCTTAGAAACCTTACGCCAGCGTCTGTCCCAGTTGATTCAATATGCTGTAGACGGCGATTGTTGACCGAAAACAGGGTGTGGGGTGTAGGGGAAAGAAAAGGGTGTACGGGAAAGTCGAATGCCCAATGCCCCATGCCCTGCCAAAACCCACAAATGTGACAACGGGAGTATTTTTTAGTTTTGGTTAGAATTGAAAAGTATTTGTTCAAAATCAGAATATTATGACTGCAAAAGTAGAAATTTACACTTGGACTACTTGCCCATTTTGTATTCGTGCCAAAAACCTACTGATAAATAAGGGAGTTGATTTCCTCGAATATACTATTGATGGAGATGAGGTAGCCAGAAGTAAAATGGCTGAAAAAGCAAATGGTAGACGTTCTGTACCTCAAATTTTCATCAATGATGAACACATTGGTGGTTGTGACGATATTTACGCTTTAGACCGTCAGGGTAAATTAGACGACCTACTACTAACGTAAGATTCTGTAGTTAAAATATTCCATTCATTAACCTCAACCTGACGGGAATTCTGGGGTGGAATTTGCCCCTCATCCAGGCTCAACACATGATCATCTGAAGAGACGCTCACTCGAACAAATGGACATGATATAACAATTACATTTCCAGGTATTGAGGTAAAGAGGGTGAAACTGGCTTTTATTATTGATCCCATCCATCAGCTTGACCCTGGTCATGATACCAGTGTTGCTCTTATGGAAGCTGCACAAAAGTTAGGACATGGAGTTTGGGTTACACAGACAAACCTGTTGAGTGTGGTGAAAGGAAAAGCTTGGGCTTTGCTTCAGCAGGTGGAACTTGTACCAGTGGAGGTGGTGGAGGGGCGTTGGTTAGCAGCGAATCCTTGGTATAACTTGAGGGAATGTTCTTTTACTCTCTTAGAAACAATGGATGCTGTGTTTATGCGGACAGATCCACCAGTTAATGATGCTTATTTATATGCAACTTATACTCTGGATTATATTGACCAAAATAAAACCTTGGTGATTAACAATCCCAGTGGTATCAGAGCCGCAAATGAAAAAATGTATGCTCTCCAATTTAGCCAATGTATTCCCGAAACAATTGTCAGTGCTGATAAACAGGTGATCCGCCAATTTGTAGAGGCCAAGGGTTCAACGGTTCTTAAACCACTGGGGAATAAAGCTGGGGAGGGGATTTTATTTTTGCAATCAGGTGATCGCAATTTTAACTCTATTGTCGAACTGAGTACCCTTCAAGGTCGATTACCAGTAATGGTACAGAACTATCTACCAGAAGCGAAAGAGGGAGACAAGCGGATTATTTTGCTCAATGGTAAACCCATAGGGGCACTCAATCGTCTCTCCAGTGGCAGCGATTTTCGTAATAATATGGCAGCTGGCGGCACTGTGGCACAAACGGAAATTACACCAAGAGAGCAGGAAATTTGCGGCTTATTAGCCGACAAACTGAGTCAAGACGGTTTAATTTTCGTTGGCATTGATGTCATTGGTGGATACCTTACAGAAGTCAATGTCACCAGTCCTACAGGGATTCGGGAAATTGATCGTCTGGATGGAACTTGCCTTGGTCATCAGGTTATTCAATGGTTAGAAAAGAAGGTATAGCAGGGTGTAGGTTAGGCCAGGCTGAATTTCTACTTACTTCTTCACGAAAAACTGTTATGGCTTACGCCACCCTACCCTATCAGCAAACCCTAAATACAAAAAAACTCCAATAAAATATGGGGTTGGCAACTTAATTGCTGACCCCTATCGTAGTGAAATCAATCGAAAACACAGAAATTGTATACAGCACTCAACCGAAACTGAGACTGTAAATTTAATCTAAAATTTCAAATCTAGAATCACTTAATTTTTAGGTGGTGTGCGTCGCCGTTGGAGAAAATCAGGAATATCTAATACTGGTTTTTCCTTGGGTTCTGGAGTTGTTGTATTTGGTTGATTAACCGTTGGTTGTGGTGTAGGTTTCCTCGTATTTGTAGGAGTTACAACTCTAACGTTAGCCACATTTTGTTGTGGTGCAGCTTGGATTTCGCCTGTAAACCCAGTCGCAATAACAGTAATTCTGACTTCTCCTTGCAGTCGGTCATCAATTACTGCGCCGAAAATTATATTAGCGTTGGGATCAACTACTTCATAAATTGTTTCTGCCGCAGCATTCACTTCATGTAGAGTCAAGTCGCTACCACCAGTAATGTTGAACACAACTCCTCTAGCTCCTTCAATCGAGCATTCTAATAATGGTGAAGAAATAGCTGCGATTGCTGCTTCTCTGGCTCTAGATTTGCCAGAACTTACACCAATTCCCATCAATGCTGATCCTGCATCTGCCATGACAGCACGTACATCAGCAAAGTCAACATTAACTAAACCAGGGATCGTAATGATGTCAGAAATACCTTGCACCCCTTGACGTAGGACATCATCAGCATAGCGAAACGCTTCTTGTACTGGTGTTTGTTCAGGAATTACTTCCAACAGCTTGTTGTTGGGGATAATGATCAAGGTATCTACCCGACTCTTTAATCCTTCAATTCCTTGTTCAGCTTGGGTGGTGCGTCGTCGTCCTTCAAACACAAATGGCCGGGTAACTACACCCACAGTCAAAGCGCCCATTTCTTTGGCCACTTCTGCCACAATTGGGGCTGCACCTGTACCAGTTCCACCCCCCATCCCGGCGGTGATAAATACCAGGTCTGCACCTTCTAAAGCCGTGGCAATTTCATCACGAGATTCCTCTGCTGCCTTTTGACCAATGGCAGGATTACCCCCTGCACCTAAACCTCTTGTTAGTTTTTGTCCGATCTGCAATCGACTGGGAGCGCCAGCTAAGGTAAGAGCTTGGGCATCGGTATTAATTGACCAAAACTCAACCCCAGAGACATCAGATTCAATCATGCGGTTAACAGCATTACCTCCGCCACCACCGACACCAATCACTTTAATATTGGCGACTCGTCCAGGAACAATTTCACCAATGCGGCTGTTTTCAACCATCTTTTTACTATCATTACTTTGTCCGAAGTTCAGCCCAGAACTACCAAAGGGATTGTTGGAATTAATTGCCAAAGATAACCCTGGCTGTCCCAGGGTTTGGGAATTTTTATAGGTAAGCTCTTGGTTATTATCAAGTGTCATTGGATTTGTGAAAGGTAGATAAACGACTTTTTCGAGTTTTCTTTACTTAAGAGTCAACAATATTTTGACACTGGCACAATCTCTGGCACTGTTTTCTATTGTTCTCTCTGCTTCCTAATCCAACAGGATTGGATGTGAGATAATTAGCTATCGAATCAGTCTTAAACTTGGGCGATCGCACAGAGTGCAGCACCAGAGGCAATAATCGCATAACTAATTCTAGAAAAGTATACCTAGCATTGTCCGAATAACGGTCTATATAACTTGATCTAGACATTAATATTTTTAATGCTACGTTGCTGATTTCTCCCCATATGTCTTTGTTAAAGTTATGCTCAATATCCTCCCACTATTTCTACCAAAAATTCTTATTAGTGATAAATTTTACAAATTCGCTTCTCCTTTTCTGGATTAGTTACTGCTTTCTTCTGAGTTTATTGTATAATTTTTGCCTTTCTATGGCTTAAAATACTTAACAAAGGTATTTTGTCTGATTTTAGAGTTGATTTTCATCCAAAGCTTAAAGTATTTCTTATACACCTTAGCAGAGTAAAAGCAACTCTACACTCTAAATTCTCAACAAACCAGAGTAGTTGTAAACATACATGATGCTAAATTTTAGCTGCGTTATTCAGATGGTTAGTAGATGTCACTAAGGCGATTTTGTGAGGTGAGGCAAAAAGTGTGCGCTCACTAAATCTAAAACAGGCATCGATAAAAATCATTTACCGTACGACTAAAATATCCTATACAGCGAACTAAAGTGAAGTTACTTAAATAAATTTATCAGGTGAGAGAAGTTGAGACACACTGCTATTGTGGTCAAAAAAAAGGTAGGATTTCCGAAGAAAAAACAGGGAACCCCTACCATTAATTAATGACAAGAAATATATATTCAAGTCTTAATTTGACCAAATGTTTGAAAGATTTTCAAGAGCAAGTTACGAAAATTTTAGAAAAAAAACATTCCCCAATGGAATGGACAAACTTTTAAGGCCCATGAAGAAAAGATTAGAGAAGGTGTATTAATATGGATGAACTTATTGCTTCAGCATTAGGAGAGCATTCTAAAACTCTGGTTAAACAAAGAAATCATCTTTTACATGCCGATGGGGAAGAACGTTTGAACTATGCTAAAGATTCAGCCCCTAAATTACCTATTGGTAGTGGAGCTATGGGAAGTTTAATCCGCCAAGTTGTCAACTTAAGGATGAAAGGAAACAGTGAATTTTGGTTAAGAGAAAATGGGCAAATTATTTTACATCGGATAGCTGGAAGTTGGCATAATTTCTGTAATTCAATTTTTATCTCTTTTATCCATCTTCAAACTGTCTAATATTTTATACCTACAACTCCCATTTAACAGAATTTTCTATGCTAATCAATACCTGCTTATTTGCTAACTGACCTAAGCAGCTTATTCCCACCAGCCACAAATGATTGAATGCAAGTCTTCTGAGGATATTTTGAGAAGATACTTTGTCTTGGAATTTTATTTGTTTAATGTTATGTATTTTACTTTAGTTCCAGACAAATATTTTAGCTATGTCTGTGGTTGGCGTAGCTAAAAGCACGACTTTTAGCCCACCTCATAAAATCGCCTTGCTCCCATGTCAATATCACAGATCATTGGACCTTATAGATCCAAATTTTGCCTTTTACTCTCTACTCTTTTAGCTTGATGGCAGAAAAACTTAATGTTTGACAATATCAATGTTTGTTTCAAAAGCCCGACCGCTTAGTTGATTTCCTCAAACAAGCAAGAGTTGACTAGGGATCTGGGGAATTAATCCGCGTTGTTTGATTCAGTTTTACTGATTCACTTGTACTAATGGAGAGTCAGGATTTTTAAGATCAATATATGCTATCTGTCCAGGATTAAATTTTGCAGGTAAATGTCTCATTTGGACGAGTACCTTGATTTTTTGAGGTAGTTGGGCATTGGGTAAACCAAGATGCACATTTCCTAACTCGGTTTTCAATATTAAATTTGCGGGATCTTGACAATCAATTTCCATGACTTTGACAGAACTTTGACTGACAGCTTGATACATTTGAGTCCAGTAAGGGCGGTATTGTTCTGGTGGACCCACAACTTTAAGACTCGGTAATTTACCGCTAGAATTTAGGGAAGTGTATTTTTCCAGGGGGATCAAAGCCCCACTAGCATCTAGTAAACCCACATCAGTCTGTTTTCTCTGAGAACTACTATTTTTCAGACATGGTGGTGTTAGTTTTGCACCAGACCTATCTGAGAATTGGGGTTGAGTATTGCAGCTAGTTATTTTTGACAACGGGAGGGTGTGAGTAATTGCAACTGGAAATCTTTCCTGGATTTCAATGACTAAACCAGGGGGAAACAAACGACGGCTGACAGTTGCTTTTGCGATCGCAGGTTGTTGTTCCAATGATTCGGCAATAGCAGAAGGCTCAATTCGCCACAAGGATTGGGGATAAGATAGCACCAGAAGCGACTGAATTGTCTGCTCAGATAAGAATTGATTACCGGATATCATAACTATTTGTGTAGGTGCTTTTAGCACCCACATTGGTTGGATAATCAGCCAGAGTAATCCGCCTGCTAGACCACTCACGGCGAATGTTCGCCAAATAGTCTGGATAATTTTCATCTGCCGTTGCCAACGTAATTTTTCACGCCTCTGGGCTAAATCCTTGCGGGAAATTGAGACTATACTGGCCATTAAAACCCCTTGTATTTGGTCATTAGTGATTGGTCATTAATTATTATTCATCAGCAAAAGGCAAAATTAAAGATAAATATTCTCCCCCTACTCCCCTAGTACCCTGGTTCAGGCCCTAGCACCTAATATTTCCAGTAATTATCACTATCAAGCGTGTGATTATCGTTTTTGATCACAGGTTATTCATCGCCAACTTCTACAGGCAAATTTACTAGGAATGATTGTAATCGCATACGTTCAATATAAGGCCAACCCCCTTCAGACTCAATATTTTTGAGAAGTGAGTAAAGTCTTTGGCGGTTATCTGGCAAACTATCTTGAAACATTCCATCACGAATCTCTCTGTGTAACTTCTCTAACTGACGCAACAAAGCTAATAGCGCCGTTACATCTCCTTGATAAACTTTGGCGGCATCTTTGATGACATCTGTAATCACCTGTAACTTATCTGTCCGCTGCTCGAATTCAGAATTCTTATTATTGCTCATGCACATTTCTCCATATATATATACAGGCTCAACTCAAATTTACCTAAGATTAGCTAGAAAGTCTTGACAGCAAAAAGGTACTGGCTCTGGAATAGGTGGTTTATTTCCCCCAACCTGTACTAGTTATCCAGTTTAGGCTGGTCGTTGGTAATTCCTCCCCACTGTCCCAGTCATCTTTTATAGTTCCTCAAAAATTATTGGGATCACTTCTAAAACCCAGCCATAACGTGCAGGACAAACCCCATTACAGCTCAACGGGATCAATAAGTTCTTGTTTCCAATCAGAGTGTTTTGATTTTGAGTTAAAAAAAATCGTATGATCTGGCTGATTTCCCAATTAAAAAATGGGCTTTACGTAGTGGTAGCACATACATACATAAGACAAAATATCTTGGGCAACGCCGCTGTTGTCAAAAGCAAAACCCCCTTGCTATTCCTCAAGATAATGCGCTCAATCTCAGTAAAGAAGGGGTTAGATTCGCCGTATTAGCCTGTGGACTGGATCGTGCCGACACTTCCAGGAAGAAGCAGGAAGAAAAAGCTGGCTCTTATTAGCATTAGTTAGCTTTTTTGTATCGGATTAGGACTCTGTAGCAGATCGTGGTGTAAGCCATACTCCTGTATTCTTTTTGTTGACAACTTTAGATATTAATTTTTGACATTGAGGTTGACCATGAGGTATCGTGCTTTAATCGTTGCATTCTTAGCTTTATGCTTAGGGCTAATCACTGCTTGTAGTGATGCACCCTCTACTAACAGCAGAGACTTACTTACTTACGAACAAATTCGAGGCACTGGTTTGGCTAACAAATGCCCTCAGTTGTCAGAAACAAGCCGTGGTTCTATTGCCCTAGATGGCACTCAGTCATACAGCATCAAGGAACTTTGCTTAGAACCTACCAATTACTTTGTCAAAGAAGAACCTGCTAACAAACGGCAAGAAGCAGAATTTGTAGCTGGTAGATTGTTGACAAGATATACTTCCACCATTGACCAAGTACAAGGCGACCTAAAAATCAATCCAGATAATAGTCTCACCTTTGTAGAAAAAGATGGTCTTGACTTCCAAGCCATCACTGTCAAACTTCCTGGTGGGGAACTAGTTCCTTTCCTCTTTACCATTAAAAACCTGGTTGCACAAACACAGCCTAATTTGACCAGTATCAACACCTCTACAGACTTTGAAGGCACTTTTAAGGTTCCTTCCTATCGTGGTGCTGCTTTCCTAGATCCCAAAGGTCGTGGTGTGGTTTCTGGTTATGATAATGCTGTGGCTTTGCCAGCCCAAGCGGATGATGAAGATTTGACTCGCACTAACGTTAAGCGTGCAGAAATCCTCAGTGGCAAAATTTCTTTACAAGTTGCCAAAATAGATAGCTCTACCGGAGAAATCGCTGGTACTTTCGTGAGTGAACAGCCTTCTGATACAGATTTAGGTGCAGGTGAACCTAAAGAGGTCAAAATTCGTGGTTTATTCTACGGTCGAGTAGAACCTAATCGCGCCTAAATATTGTTGATTAATAAAACTTAACTCAATTGCCCTGCTGTTTTCAGAGGGCAGTTGGGTTTTTTATTGAGTTCAGGAGGTTCAGGAGTAAGCATTAATTCTTCTCCCCATCGCCCCACACCCTAAGTAGTCCTCTGTGAATTATTCCGTGAATAGACAATCGTTAAATGAAGCTTTTACAAACTTACGTGAACTAAATGGCTTTAATACGTAATTCTACTTACTTAATATTTTTACGATTTCGTAAAAGTATTAAGTAGTATTGCTTAATATCTATGAATAAATCTCATATTGCATTTGTTAAATTAAGTACTATCTCGGTTTGATATTGGGGACACAATTGTATACTTTTGAGTCTATGGTAGTGGTTGGATAAGCTACAACCTACCAAAATATAATTCAATAAGAAAAAGACCGGTTCCCTTCAAAATCGCATCAAAATTGTACTAGATTTTCAACTCAGCCTGGAAAATCCTTTTCTAGTAAGTTTTTGCCTGCCATAGTGTTTATGGATTATGCAAAAAGGTTATTTATCAGTAAATTGTACGAAGCGGCTAGGTTTAAAAACAGTTAATTCACTCAACTATTTGCTTAATCCCCAATGTGCCATGCCTACTACAGCCACGAACGAACTCAAACATGAGATTTCCCAATTATTGCGAGAGTATCAGCAATGTCCCTCAGAACGTCTCCGCAATCAATTAGTGAAAGTAAATTTTGGACTAGTGAGAAAAGAAGCTCATTACTGGATTAATCAATGCCAAGAAAGCTACGATGATTTGATCCAGGTCGGCTGTTTGGGCTTGATTAGAGCTATTGAAAAATTTGAACTTTCTAAAGGAAATGCTTTTAGTTCTTACGCCATTCCTTATATTCGTGGAGAAATTCAACATTACCTCCGAGATAAAGGCGTGACTATGCGAATCCCCAGACGATGGTTGGCACTGCAACAACAAGCAATAGGACTGTCCCGTTCTTTACGCGAAAAATATAACCGCCAACCTACTGATGCGGAATTAGCAGCAGTATTGGCAATTTCCCTGAGTGAATGGGAGGAAATTAAATTAGCATGGATGAATCGCTCCCCCTTGAGTCTTGATGTACCCATAAAAGATGGAGAAGAAGGTGCTTCCTGTTTGGGTGAACTAGTTCCAGATCCTCATTACCGCAGTTTTCAACTGGCTCAAGAAGACCAAATTCGTCTACAACAAGCATTGGTACAGCTGGAAAATCGTACCCGCGAAGTTTTAGAGTGTGTATTTTTGCAAGATTTGACACAGAAGCAAGTTGCAGAACATTTGGGCATTAGTGTAGTTACTGTGTCTCGTAGAGTCAAAAAAGGACTGGATTTGTTGAAATATCTTATGGGTGTAGCAGAAGATTAACAGCACACAAGTTCAAACTGTGGTTTTGCTGGTCTGTTAATGTTAAAAATCAGCCTCGAAATGTCAAAATGTAGGTTATAAATAAAACAGTCTTCGCCAAGCAAACTTTCCTATAGCTTTCGAGAACAGCTAATGAGTATAAATACAGAAATTACAGCTACGGCTATTTTAACTTTGGTGATAGCTGGATGTGCTATTGGTGGAGAAACACCAGAAGCGAATCACACTCCTCCTGCTACAACTCCCCAAGATACAGCCCAAAAATCACCCGCACCTTTTCCTAGTCCTTTGGTATCTCCTCCAGTTAAAAACTCTATAGTTGCTAGAGGTACTGACTTAATTCCGTCTACAAATACAGATTTGCAACGGCAGATTATACAACAAGGACGAAGCGACCCGTTTGCAGAAATTGTTAAATCTCCCATCAGTCAAACAAATACACCGCTGACGATTCCAAACTCACGGACAGTTGTTCCTACATTACCTCCCCTTCCCATTCCACAAAGACCACAAACAGGGCTAAAACTTGATGGTGGACAATCACGAAGAACTCCAAATACAGTAGGTAGAGCTGGTGAGACTCAGGGAAAAATTGCTGGTGGACCTAAACCCAAGCCTCCCATAGTTTCACCCTTGCCTAAAGTTTTCCCTCAAACTCTCCCGAATTCATCCATCAAACCTGTATTGCCACCACAACCACAGCCTGAAACTGCAAGGGCAGTTTTAGTCAGTGGTATAGTTTTAATTGGTAGGCAACCTCAGGCAATTATTAAAGTACCGGATGAACCAACAAGTCGCTATGTCCAAGCAGGACAAAGATTAGGTAACGGGGTTTTAATTAAGCGGATTGAAATGAACGGTGGTTCTAATCATATTGTCATTTTTGAACAATACGGGATTGAAGTAGCCAAAGCCGTAGGAGAGAAACCACCTTCTTCTGAGCCGTCAAAGACGGCTGCTGGTAGTTCGATTTCAACGGGTACACCACTTTAAAAGTGTGTGATATCTGCACTTTCAACTAATTTAAATGGGCTATCAATCTGAAAAAACAGCTTATATTAACCTTTCTTAACTAATTAATTTCACCTGATTCAGATGGCCATATACGGTTGAAAGAAACAAAAAACAAAGTTTAATAACCGGATATTTCCGATTTTATATTATTATTTGTATGGAACAGATTCAGAAAGAAGTTGAATTTCGTAATTTGCCCTTAACTGTATATCAGGAAATAGCAGCGCATTTGTGTCAAGTTGAAGGGGTAGAAGTGGATTTAATGCCCCAGACATCTTCTGAATTTGATTACAATCAAAGTCAAGTTGGTGGCTTGTCTATTTCATGGACAGCAAATACCAACGAGGAAAGAGTCAAGGAAATTTTAGCTTACTATCAAAAACGCTATGGCAGTTCTTGTTCTGAATAAAATAGGACTTACGCATAAGGATTATGTCTAATAGCATGCTATGCATACGGTACTTGCTGTGTAAATTGCCTTCCGTAGGTTACCCGATCAGGAGGAAGAAAGAAGAATCAACATGGAATACAAAAGTCAGTTGTTCCATTCACAGCAGGTTCTAAACCGCCTGTGCTGATCTGCTAAGATACCTTTAACAGATAACTTATACAGTGACCCATTAGGAAGTAAACTACTAACATCGCTGCTGCAGCTACAGCAACTAATGTACCAGCTAACATTAGCGAAAATTCTTTGCTCTCGTAGGCTCTCTCCATCAGGTGTAGTGACCAGGCTACCAGCGCCACATCGAAAATTAAAATAGGAATCAACATATTTCTTAATATTTCTTAATACTAGTAAACTAATACTAACATTGTTTTGGGGAAATGTGTCTAACCTGGGAGAGATGTAATTGGTCTCTACATCTTTTATTAACAAGGGATTCGTACTGGAACAGATCGTTCTAGTAGGTAAGTTTTAATTTGTGCCACGCTTAATTGTCCGTAATGTAATAGGGATGCCAGTAATGCTGCTTCTGCTTTGCCTGTGGTTAAGGCATCGTGGATGTGTTCACAGTTTCCAGCACCACCAGAGGCTATAACAGGAACTTGGACTGATTGAGCGATCACTCGTGTTAACTCTAGGTCATAACCAGCTTGAGTTCCATCTGCGTCCATACTTGTAATCAACAATTCTCCCGCTCCCCGTTTTGTTACTTCTTCTGCCCAATATAAGGCATCAATACCAGTATTCTCCCTGCCTCCACTCACATACACATCCCAACCTGGGTTTTCGGGGTTGAGTCTGCGCCTGGCATCAATAGCAACTACAATACACTGGTTCCCGAAGCGATCACTTGCCTGATTAATTAAATCTGGATTGCGGACTGCGGCAGAATTAATACTAACCTTGTCAGCGCCGGCTCGTAACAAACCTTTAACATTTTCTAAGGTTTGAATTCCTCCTCCCACAGTCAATGGAATGAAGACCTGTTCCGCAGTCCGGTAAACCACATCAACAATCGTGTCTCGGTCTTCATGAGTCGCTGTAATATCGAGAAACACTAACTCATCAGCACCAGCTTCGTTATAAACCTTGGCCAGTTCTACTGGATCACCTGCATCCTTGAGATCTACAAAGTTAATTCCTTTGACAACTCTTCCCGCCTTGACATCCAAGCAAGGTAAGATTCTTTTAGACAACATAACTTTTTCACTCCTCGTATTTGCTCGGAATTTAAATTGTAAATGTAATTAGGTGATTGGTGATTGGTGATTGAGGGAGAATATCCATCTTCCTACTGACAACTGACAACTGACAACTGACAACTGACAACTGACAACTGACAACTGACAACTGACAACTGACAACTGACAACTGACAACTGACAACTGACAACTGACAACTGACATTATGGCGATAATCTCCTCGAAAAAACAGCCTCCAGAACCCAACAGACAACCAAAGCAGCAGCGGGAGTCAGCCAAAGCACCTTCCCAAAAAGCACCCCCCCATGAAAATATACTGCAACCGGACGCAGCTATTAATGAAGAAGGTAGGCAAGAAGAGAGTATTCGACCCCAGCGATTTGCTGATTACATTGGGCAGAAAGATTTAAAGGATGTGCTAGATATTGCTATTGAAGCAGCTAAGTCTAGGGGTGAGATTATAGATCATCTGCTGCTGTATGGCCCTCCTGGTTTGGGTAAAACCACAATGGCGATGATTTTGGCTTCCGAAATGGGGGTTAATTGCAAAATTACCAGTGCCCCAGCTTTGGAACGTCCAAGGGATATAGTTGGCTTATTGGTTAATCTCAAGCCAGGTGATGTGTTGTTTGTCGATGAAATACACCGACTATCGCGGATGACTGAAGAAATTCTCTATCCGGCAATGGAAGATTATCGCTTGGATATTACTGTAGGTAAAGGTTCTAGTGCCAGAATTAGAAGTATACCGTTGTCCAAATTTACTTTGGTGGGAGCTACAACCCGTGTTGGTGCGCTAACTTCACCTTTGCGCGAGCGCTTTGGCTTAATTCAAAAACTGCGATTTTATGAAGTGGATGAACTCAGTAGAATTGTTATCCGCACTGCTGAATTGTTAAAGACTACAGTTAACTGCAGTGGTGCTACTGAAATTGCTAAACGTTCACGGGGAACTCCCAGGATTGCAAATAGGTTGCTAAAGAGAGTACGTGATTATGCTGAAGTTAAATCTAGAACGGAAATTAATGAAACCGTTGCTGCAGAAGCTTTACAATTATTCCAAGTTGATCCTTGTGGATTAGATTGGACAGATAGGAAAATGTTAAGTGTCATTATTGAAAACTTTAATGGTGGTCCAGTGGGATTAGAAACTCTAGCCGCAGCGACTGGAGAAGATACCCAAACCATTGAAGAAGTCTATGAACCTTATTTAATGCAAATTGGTTATTTAAGCCGGACTCCTCGCGGTAGGGTAGCGACTAAGGCAGCTTATCAACACATGGGCTTTAAGCCACCTAATGAGCAGTTATCTTTGTTATGATTGCACGAAGACTCCTGACTTTTTGGAGAAATAGGGAACCTAAAGTTCTCAATTTGTAATTAAGCATTCAGCTAATGCCTAACCGCACGCTACGCGAACAGCAGTCAGCCTTTGCAGGCTAATACGAAAAATACCTATTTGATAATTAAGCAATTTCTCAAATATTCTGACTCCTGACTCCTGAATTCTTACCAACAGGTTTCCAAGGGAAACAAGTTAATTGTCAATTAAAAAGAGTCTCATAAATTATCCCTGAATATCAAATTGAGCAAGTTGATTTACTAAAAGTAGATGTAGAAAAAAGTGAACTAGATGTATTGTTGGGTATCGAAACTGAGGATTGGAAAAAGATTAAGCTAGTATTTGTGGAAGTACACGATTTAGATGATCGTCTAGACAAGATAAGTAATTCACTGAAAGATCAAGGATTTGCAAATATTAAGGTTGAAAAAGAAGCAATACTTAATAGATATAATATTTTTAGTTTGTATGCTTGGTGAGAAAAGGATTGACAAACTTGAGACTTCTTAGACATCCTTGGTTCCTGTCACTATCAGAATATCCTCTAATTACCTACTTTTTATTTTTTTATTATTTTAGAATAACTGGGACTATTTTCCTAGTTAGTTGTTGTTTGCTATATCATTAATTCTGTTGCACATCAAAGAGCCTTAAATGATTAAGATAGTTGGTATTTTCTTGAGTTTATTACTGATGTTTGGCTTTTGTATACCAGTGATGGCACAATCCCAACCAATTGCCACCCAAGAGTTACAACTAGGGGATGAGTTGGCAAATAAGGCGTTTGCGGCTACTAATAGGGGTGATTTTGTAGCAGCTGAAGACTATTGGACACAGATTATTGAAAAGTTTCCTATTAATGCAGGTGCTTGGATTAATCGCGGTAATTCTCGCGTGAGTCAAAATAAGTTGGAAGCAGCACTGACGGATTACAACAAAGCGATTGAGTTAGCACCAAATCTTACAGATCCCTATTTAAATCGGGGAACAGCGTTGGAAGGTTTGGGAAAATGGGAAGATGCGATCGCAGATTATAATTATGTCCTGGCACTAGATCCCAATGATGCCATGGCGTACAACAATCGAGGTAACGCTAAAACAGGTTTGGGAAAATGGGAAGATGCGATCTCAGATTACCAAAAAGCTACAGCAATCGCTCCTAATTTTGCCTTCGCTCGTGCTAATTATGCCTTGGCACTCTATGAAACTGGTCAAACAGATAAAGCTATCCGAGAAATGCGAAATATTGTTCGTAAATATCCTAAGTTTGCTGATATGCGTGCTGCTTTAACCGCTGCTTACTGGGTTGGAGGACAAAAAGGTGAAGCTGAAAGTAACTGGGTAGCAGCTTACGGACTTGATACACGCTATAAAGATATGGATTGGGTAACAAATATCCGTCGGTGGCCACCCAGTATGGTAGCAGCCTTGGACAAATTTTTAAAACTAAACTAGGCAATTATGCTTAAACTGCTTAGAAAGCGTACTTTTTCTTGATGAAAAGAAACTAGTACCGCCGTGAATTCAAAATGCTTCTTTCAGAAGAGCTATGGTAACAAAATAGTGCTTCCAGCAGGCTGCACCAACAAAATTCAAAATGAATACTGGGTAAGTTTTTCAGAGATTTGGAATGCTTGGTTTATTTACGCCGTACTGTACTAGGTTCAAAGCCTATCGGTGTCAACGGGGCTAAGGTGTACACACAAGTGGTCGAATTTAGCCAAGCCCTCACCGAACCGCCCCTAACCCCCAATACTGATGGGACAGGAATTTTCAAAGTCCCCCATGATTGGGGGATTTAGGTGGAAAAATAGACTCACACGAAGACACTCAAAATTTAACTCACAATTTAACTAAAACCTTTCAATCTCCACAAACTTAAACTGAAAGTCATTTTCCTGGGAATGCTCTTCTTTCGTTACTGTGCCAAAATTGGTAAATTCAGGAAAGTATACATCTCCCTCAAAATTACCTTCTACAATTGTTAAATACAGCTTATTAGCAAATTTAATTGCTTCTGCAAAAATTTCTCCTCCACCCGCAATAAATATTTCCTCCTTTTCACTCATTTTAGCCCATGTAACTGCCTCAGATAGTGAATAAAAAACAAGACAACCGGGAGCTTTATAATCATGACTTCTAGTAAGGATTATATTTGTACGATTTGGCAACGGATGATTAAAAGCAGCATAGCTTTTACGACCGAGAATCACAGGATGTCGCCAGGTTTTTTTCTGAAAATGTTGTAGATCGCTAGGAATATCCCAAGGAATACCTACACGAATGTGTTCCTTTTTTGAGTCAGCTAAAATCCGATTTTCGGAAATGGCAGCAATGAGACTAATCAGAGCCATAATTGACAATATCCTGATTTTGGAAACGGTTGAAGGATTACCTTCTGCTGTTAAGACTCTCACAACTGATAAGACAATGAAAGCTCGCGCCCGTGCCTTGGAAGAAAAAATTAGCTCTGAAGATGGTGTAGCAAGACCAGTTGAAATTTTTGATCCCTATACTAAAAACAGTTTACAAGTGTCATTCTGAACGTTCGCGGAGCGTCTCTAAAAGAGATAGTGAAGAATATCCGAGATACTAGAGCCTACGGCACGCTCCGGGTTCACCCAGTGTCCCGAAGGGATACACTGCACTACGTTAACCTATGGCGTAAGCCACACTGCGCTATCAGTATGACATAAGTCCAAGTCTCACCGGTGTGCAGTATACTGACCATCTTCTTCAGTTATTCAGTTTTCAAAGTCAAATCATCCTAGAGTCAAAAACTCGCTGACTTTGAAAACGCTTTCCCTTCACAACCATTTTCACACCCCCAGACGGACCCAATAAAGCGCCCTTCCGTGCAGGTTGTACTAGTTCAGTATCAGCCAATTCCATCTCCCATTGAGACAAGATAGTTGGTAAAACCAACTTCATCTTAAACAAAGCAAAAGCCATACCAATACAACGAAGATTTCCACACCCAAAAGATAAAAACTCAGAAGTGCTAAATTGACGTTCTAAAAAACGCTCTGGTTTGAACTGCTTAGAATCAGGATATAAATCTTCTCGATGATGGGTTAAATAAATACAAGAAATAACCAAAGTTCCAGGTTCTAAATTATAACCCATCACCTCCACCGGTGATTTTACCAATTTATTTAAAGCTAACATCGCTACCGGATACAAACGCAATGTTTCTGAACAAACAGCATTTAAATAGGGTAATTTGAAAATCTCATTAGCATCAGGCTTTTCACCCAAATTATCCAATTCTTGGAATAGTTTTTCTCGCATCTGTGGGAAATGATGAATCCAGTAAAGCGCCCATGTTAACGAAGTTGCAGTAGTTTTATGACCAACTACCAATAGAGTTATTAACTCATCCCGTAACTCAACATCACTCATTTGTTGACCTTGTTCGTCCTTAGCAGCCATCATCAAGGACAATATATCAGTGCCAGATGGATCTCGGTTCTCCTGAGGTTTCTTAACTTCCGCATAAATAATGTCCATTTGATCTGTTAACTGTAAGAATTTTCCCCAAGGACTCCACGCACCTAAATCTTTTTGCAATAATGGAAAAACTAACATCATTACTCTTAAAAAAGGTTGCTCAGTATTGAGGATTGTTAGTAGTAGTTTCTTAAGTTCCTCATAACGTGACCTACTCTATAAACCAAATACAGCTTTTAAAACTACCTCAAAAGATATTTATTGTATGGAATATAGGAGAGTAAATGGTTTTTCCAATTGCCAGTTATTAGTCACCTGCTGTGTAATTGGGCGGATTAAATCACCATAAGCCAGCATTCTCTTCCCGTGTAAAGGAGAAGTTAACAACTTGCATTGGCGTTGGTGTGGCTTACCTTCTACGGCGAGTAGAGATTTGTTTCCTAACAACGGTGCTTAAATACCCGCAGGCGCACCGGAGTCTAATTGTTTTGGGTCAGTGGTAAAAATTTGTTGAATAGCTTGGGGGTTGTTCATGAAAACTTGTGGCTTAAAAACGGGATCAATTCTTAAGGAGAAAATCTCACCGTAGTTTTTAGTACATTCTTCCATATATCCCAAAGGGTCTTTCAAGCATTGGAAAGTCTGTATCCAAGGGTGGTATTGAGGTCCATCGGGCAGTTTAAATGCAGACATTTTCATTTATCTCCCAATAATTCCAGCAACAAAAGACCTGTCAGGAAAATTAACTTGGTGTCAAAAAAATGGTAGAAGAGAATTTTGAGGGTGTAGGAAAAGGAAAAATCCACTAAATTAACTATATTCAAGAACATCCACATCGTAGAAAACAAATACTAGGAATAACTAACCATCAGTTTCAAGACTTGTTAGCCCGAGGTGAAATGCAGCATAAAAAACTTCAAGGTGACATAGAAAGTAAAAAGATAGGTATAAATCAGAAAGGAGCAGGCAGGGGGGAAACCAAAACTAGAGATAAAAGAACAGGTATGTCTATCCTTGTTCTATTTGAGGAAAATGCCAACATTTGAGGTTTTAGGTTTGCATTTTGGTATATCGAAAATCGAGGCAAAGGACACATTTCATTACTGGCTAAAGATATTACGAAATGTTTTCCCTCCTAGTCTCCTTGAACAGGTAGAAAAACATGATAGCGATTATGCCATGGCGACTCAGGATAAAAGGCAGGAAACAAAGAGTTTTCCACCAAGGGTATTTTCGTTTAATAGGTCATTAGACTTGTAAAAATATTCCGGGTACCTTACCTCAACAAAGATTTCCCCTGAGTTCCCCAATTTACTCACAAGTAATTCTTACTAACTATTTATGGTTTAGTCACATTAGGAATTGGTTCATTAGTTTTGCCTATTTCATAAATGTTATGGATATGAGGTAAGTTATGAATTTCTCATCAACATATTCATGGATAGGAACTATCCGTACCTATTCCCAACCCTGATTCTTTCCTTGGCTCTTTCCTCATCTTAACACTATGGAAAGCCATACACAGACTACTTTGTAGATTTCCGGACGTCTCTCTTATTATCAATCGGTAATTTCTACACCATCACTTCATTGATATTAGAACATTTATTTTCTTTCCCACTCCTGAATCTGACCTGGTGTTAATTCCTGCACATTACTAAATACTATCTTTGCACCGGCTTTCATCAGGGTTTCAGTATAAGTATCCCTTCTTACTGCTGTTTCCTGGACATGAGGTGGTAAAACTCCCACACCCAACCAAGTCCGAGAATTATCTACAGCTTTTGCTTTTTCCACGGTGTGCATATCTGCTACCGTATCTCCTACATACACCACCGTTTGTTTTGTTTCACTACCATTTTCTAACAAATTAATCGTAGCAAATAATCCCGTGGGGTCTGGTTTGCCTGGTGCATCTTCCATTGCTATTAATATAGGAGACTGTAAACCCAAGCGTTTTTCTAAGACGTAGTTAGCAGAACCCTGTGTGGCACCACTGAAAAAACCCCAAGCAATACCAGATTGAGTTAGTTCTTGAAAATAACTAGGTTGTGCTAATAAAGGTTCGTTACAAATATATCCATTCCAGTTTTCTGGGTCTGTACCACGGTAACGAGTTTGAAAATAGCTAACAATCTCTTGATAATTTAATTGCAGTTGGGCACGGGTTTTTCCTTGGTTGACAAAATGGCCGTAAATTAATTCTTCGGAAGCTTCCCAATCGTTATTCCAAATCCCTTCTGATTTGAGATTGTCGATGTCTGTTGGTGTGGGACGATAGGCTTGGGCGGTAAAATGTTCTACAGTATCTGATATGGCTCGACGATAGGAACCGCTAACGTCACGAATTACGCCATCTATATCAAAAATGATGATTGTATTTGTTTGTTTGGTCATGGGAATGGCAAATTAATTAATGTTTTCAAGATTTCAATCTCGATTACTACCAAATTTCAATTGATTTGCTCTGTTAGATGAATACACAAAGGCATTAAGTAGCAAAGCTTACATATTGCTTTTACTCACTAATAGGGATTATTTGAAATTTCAACTAAGGTTCGATTGCTCGGATGGTCTAATCATAGTCCATTTCAGAAATTGTATCAACAGGTAAAATAGCTGAAACCTTTGCTTTATAAGGTGTGTGGGTGTGTGAATTACAAAAAATGCCTCAAACCACATTGTCCAGATAGAGATTCAGATATTTTTTGCAGTATCTGATTTTTTACACCCACCCATCTGTGCAAAAATCGAAAATCAAAAATTTCTGCATTCTGTCACCTGTCACCTGTCACCTTTATGTTAATATTCAATCTCATTAATCAATTGGGCAGATATTAAGTTACAATAAGGGGTCGCAAACTTAGTAAGTCATAGCCGGATTTGTCCCGGAGGTACGATTGACGAAATTTATCTTAAAAATTCTCTGGTTAGATGAGAACGTTGCCTTAGCAGTCGATCAAGTTGTCGGTAAAGGCACAAGTCCCTTAACTAAATACTTCTTCTGGCCTCGTAATGATGCTTGGGAAGAACTCAAAAAAGAGTTAGAATCCAAACACTGGATTACTGATGTTGATCGCGTTGAGTTGCTGAATAAGGCAACAGAAGTGATTAACTATTGGCAAGAAGAAGGCAGAAATCGCCCGATGGCAGAAGCGCAGTTGAAGTTTCCTGAAGTGGCCTTCACAGGTAGCGCCTGATTGTTTTAGTTTGGTGATTGGGTAATTGGTGATTGGTAATTGGTAATTGGTAATTTTTAATTACTACCCGATTTCCAATTATCCCACAGTTTGATGGTTTTGTCCCTGCTACCACTGGCAATTAGTTGTGAATTTGGACTAAGGGCAATTCTAGATACTGAGTCAGTATGATCAAAGAGAGTGGCTATTTCCAATAGTTTACTGATATACCAAAGTTTGATTGTTTTATCCCAACTGCAACTAATTAGGGTTCCACTATCGGCTGTAAAAGCTAATCCTGGTAAGTACCAGGATTCCGCTAGATGTGTGCTAATTAACTTACTTGTGTTGACATCCCACAATTTAATGGTGTTATCGTCGCTACCAGTTGCTAAAATCTGTCCGTTGGAACTAAAAGCAACTGCTAGAACTGTTCTTGTATGATCTACAATGGTTGCTAAGAATTGATACGGGTAGTTCTGTAATTTTTGGTCTATTTGTAGTTTCCATAGACGCACTGTGCGATCACAACTGGCACTAGCTAATATATCATTTTTGGAACTGAAGGCGATCTCATTTATTTATAATTTATAATTTATGTCCTGTCAGTGTACAAATTTCTGCACCTGTATTTACATCCCAAACTTTAATAGTTTTATCCCAACTACTACTGGCAAGAATATTGCCCGCATGGTTAAGAACTACTGATTTTACAGCGCGTAAATGTCCACTTAATGTAGCAATTTCTTGCCATGTATTTACATTCCATAATTTTATTTTCATCACTTGCTATTGCTAAAATTTGTCTATTGGTGCTAAAAAACACTGATTTTACATATTTTGTATGTCCTGGCAAGTTAGCTAATAATTTTTGAGTTTTTACATCCCAAATTTGAATGTTTTTACTATCATCACCGCTGGCTGATATTTGGTTATCTGGTGTAAATACTAAGGTGTGAATTTGGCTATCAGGATTATATTGAATGGTGATATTTTTTGAACTGCAAGATGGAAACAGATAAATGTGGATGATGGTTTTTTATTCCTAGTATGGTGATGATTTCTGATGTTGATTGCCAGCGTTGTTGTAAGTCGGGGTTGATGATTTTTGTTAGGGTTTGCGCTAGATGTTCCCTAACTGTTGTAGTTAAATACTCTCGCCAAATCCAGGTATTGTTGGCAATATCAAATAAATCAAAGGGGGGAATTTCTGTCAGTAGATAAATACAAGTGACTCCCAAACTATAAAGGTCACTGGTAAAGGTTGCTGTTCCTTGTATTTGTTCTGGGGCGCTATATTCAGGACTAACAATTATTTGTTGTTCTCTGATATCGTTAAATGTGGTTAATGGTTGAGCATATCCAAAATTAACTAAGACTAAATTCTACCATTTTTGATTACGAAAGGATTCTCTAAGAGGCTGATAAAGTAAATGTAAAGGGGAGTAGAAAAGGAATATTGGAAGGATAGGATACATAAAATCTAGTGTATTTACATAGCTACTGATGGAACGAAAGTCTTACCCCACAGACTTAACTGATATGGACTGGGAAATCCTGGCCCCATTGATTCCACCAGCTAAAGAAGGAGGGCATCCACCCACAACAGATATAGGTGAAATATGTAATGCCATCTATTATCATTTGAAAACTGGATGTCAATGGAATATGCTTCCAGGTGACTTCCCGCCAAGGTCAACGGTATATAGCTATTACAGGAAATGGCAGGGCCAGGGGGTTTGGGAAAAATTCAACTATACATTGGGTGGTCAAGTTCGCTCGGAATTAGGTAAATCAACACAACCTACCGCGCTCGCCGCAGACAGTCAGTCGGTCAACACTGACCAAAAAAAGGGGATGTGTATGGTTTTGACGGATGTAAAAAGGTAAAAGGAAGAAAGGGGCATACTTTAGTTGATAGCCTGGGACTTGTGTTGAAAGTTGTTGTTAGTGAGGCGAATGCCCCAGAACGAATACTTACTGCCTATGCACTAATGGAACTGCTAGAGGAACCCACAGAATTATTAGAAAAAGTCCAAGTTTTATGGGTTGATTCCGGTTATGAC
Source organism: 'Nostoc azollae' 0708 (assembly GCF_000196515.1). Taxonomy (NCBI): domain Bacteria; kingdom Bacillati; phylum Cyanobacteriota; class Cyanophyceae; order Nostocales; family Nostocaceae; genus Trichormus; species Trichormus azollae. The sequence goes on along the minus strand of NC_014248.1, from coordinate 1,956,238 downwards.
GGTGATAAATTTGCACTTGCAGTTTGGTTCATGATTCAAGCTCATGTTGAAGTCATAGGACCTACTGAGCAAGAATTTAAAGTTTTACCACAACCCTGGGTAGTAGAAAGAACATTTGGGTGGTTTAACCAATATCATCGTCTAAGCAAGGATTATGAGCGTTTAACACAAATGAGGGAAGGGGCTATATATGCTCTTATGACTAGAATTAGTCTACTTCCTCTTGTCTCCTCAACATTTACTTTATAAATCATCTCTAATAATTAGATTTTCTCGTTTTATATGACAATGAATAATTTACCGCTTGTGAATAAAGTTAATAACTGGTAATAAGGTTTTTAATATTTTTGCCAAATTGGCATTTCTTGAAAAATACTTTCTTTAGCTGAAATAGCTTTTAAATTATCACCAGCAATAAATTCATAAACTAAATAATCATCTTCATGATAATCATCTTCATATTCTGTATGAAAATATACTAATTTAGTAATTTGTGGATTATGATTTAATATTTTTAATTTTTCAACCTTGTTAATAAATACAGTCGTGATTTGTTGATTTTGAGGCAATTTATGCACAATACAAGAAACCGAGGGGAACCGACCTTTATCAACGGCGAGAAAAGTCTGATAGTTTCCCACATCACCAATTAACTTAACTAACCGATAGCGTTTTTGTATTAACAAAATTTCCTCAAAATCAACTTTATTTTACTTGCGTGAGAATCATCTTCTTATTAGACCTCTTGCAAAATTGTTTCTGTGGTATGATACAGGGTGTTAGATGTTATGTGTTTTTGGTGTTCTTTGGGATCGCTAATTCAAACATAACCGTGTAACTCTGACTTTTGGCTAAAACAAAGACAACCTCCCATTATGACATAAAATTAATTCTGTAAGAGGTCTATTCTTTAGGTAACTCACTGATGATTTGACTAGCGTTATGTTCTTCGCTTTTATTAGATGGTCGTAGTGGAGGAATTCCACCTGCTTTAGTTGGGTTATGATCGGTTTAGTTCCAGAGAATCATGGATAATAAACCATCTACTAATCCGTTGCTAGTGCCGTTGTTACTACCTACCATGATATCGGGGATTAACCGGACATTGCCATCACTGATAATTTGCATTAACTGCATGGCTGTGTATCCTTGCATTCCCAAAGCTTGGACATCGGTGCGGTAGGTTTCGGCTTTCGCGTTACCTGTAGCGCGGATACCTTCAGCTTCTGCTAAGGCTTTCAGCTTGGTTGCTTCTGCTTGTCCGTTAGCTTCTTTAATCCCAGCTTGAGATTTCAACTCTGTTATTTGCACACTTTGTTCTGATTGAACCATTTATTGCTGAATGTTAGCGAAAGCAGTTTCCCGTACCATTTGTTGGCCTTGGGTTTGTGCCATTTGCTCAACTTCGTAGGTTTTGTGTTCTTCTTCGGCAATTTTTCAGTCTGTTTGTGTCTGCATCAAGGTTGCAGGGGGCTGAATATCACTGATGAGAGTATCTATAGCTTGGACATCATAGGCACGCACAGCGGTTTTAATATAGTCTGCGGCTTCGTTTTCTCGTTCACTCCGGGCTGTGAGGAAATCGAGTACGGTATAATCTTGGGCAGAGTTGCGGAAGTAGTTACCAATGGTTAGTTCTAGGACATGATCTACTAAATTCTGCATTGAACCAACACGGGAAATTACCTTGGGTGCGTCCAAAGCAGGGATGTGGATAATTTGTGCTACTTCTAAATCAAAAGCGAAACCATCACGCGATCACACAGTTAAAGATTCAAGTTCGGCATCATAACTATGGCATTCTGTCCGAAGTGACCAGTTTAAAACAATTTTGGTCGTCGGTACTAACTCAATTTTCATAATTCGCGAGTTCAGCGGTTGTTTACCAGGATAAAGCGGTTCTACCCATACACCTCTTTATGTCCTAGGTCAAGTAAGTTACTCTGGGTGAAAGCTGCACGACTCACGTCTTCTTGATCTTGACCTACGAAAGAAATTACCACACCAACATAACCAATCCGAATTTCGGTCATCGGTAGTTGTTCAACTTGTACGAACCAAGGGTTTAAGTTCCAAGAACCAGAAAGTAACATCTGTTCTTGCAAACCTCTTCTCCCATAACCATTCAGGAATTTTTGCCCATTTTGGAAGTTATCATGTCCTTCAATTACAGGCCCAGCGATTTCACCAGGGGGAATAGGCAAACCGTCTAAGGTGGTAATACTACCTTTATCACGTAAAATACTATACAGCCGCAGTTGATCAGGATTCATGCCGTGACTACTAGCACTAGCAGATGTAATCACTTTAAACAAGGCAGTGTTAATCCTATCAGTACCTGCAGTGAGAAAACCCATTTGTCGGCCTTTTTCTCCACCTTTGGTTAAGAATTTGCGGGCATCTTGGAAATTATAAGATTCGAGAATTTTGCCCAAGATCCGTTCTGGAGGGTTTTGTGCGCCATCTACAGTGACAGTGACAGCAATTTGACCTTGAGGGAGAACTATAACAGGTTCTTTTTTAACCGAGTATTGCCAAGGACAATGACCCCAATGTCAACCAGGTGCGAGGGTATGTGCTTGTAAACCCGCTTCTCCATTCATGGCTATTAATCTACCTGGTGGTGGTTCTTTACCTGTGAGAGCAAATTTTTTTACCATAATTCCCACTTCTCATTCACCGATCACTACCAGTCCACGAAATACTAAGGGGACAAAGATCACCACACCACCAAATAAAATCAGGGGAATCAGAGGTTCTACCCCCATTGCTTGATATTTAATCCCGCTCGTTGCTAGCCGGTTAATATCAGGTTGGGTTTGACCAGGCTGGACTGAAGTAGAAACAAGTTCTTTTGCTGTGGGTACTTTTGTTGTTGCAGTATTAGTAGCATTCATAGCACGTGCTAAAGCTAATACTGTTACCGCAGATGGGGACAACTGTACAAATTTATTTTTTTTACTCTTACCAAGAGAAGATGCAAAACTTTTCATAATGTTTGCCCTTTTGGGCAACTAATCATTTAAGTTATCACTTCAAGTCCAAGATAGTAAACTTCTTAAACTTGATGTAGATTTTTGACGAAAATAGGTTGTATGTTTTCCTATATATGATTAAAATCACAATAAGTAGGTAGACATAAATAAAGATAACTATGTAACAAAATATAAATTACCTGAAACCCTACTGATTCCACTAAGGTTTAAACCTAGGCTCCTCGCTACTTTGCTTAAAATATTTGCAGCGCCATTAGTATGAGCATTTAAGAGAAAGTTACTAGGTGTTCTAAACCAACCACGTTTAACACGCACGCATTCCTGAAGATTGCCACTGTTCGGGGTTTTCACCATATTTTGGTAGCACATCATTATCTAAAAATGATGTAATTGAAGTATAAGATTCTTCCGTTTCTACAAACCCAATTCCATATTGCTCAAACAATTTGGCCATCCTATCTTTCAAACGTAGCCTAGGAACCTGAAGAAATGTTTGATTGTTCTTCTTACCCATATCAACACCGTCTTTCTGTCCTTTGTTCCATCCAAAAACAACTGTAACAATGTTGTTTTATAAACAATGGGTGATGAAAATTATTGCCGCTTTATTAAAAGCATCACTGAGTTGACGGTTACGTTATTCCGTTATATATAGGCTAATTTATCGTTCCAAAACCCCTGTGGTTTTCCTTCTTTAATTGTGGAAACTTGTTTGTTATACCATTGCTTCATCCACTTCAGGTGTTTACCATCGATGATGAAACTATTACCAATATTAGAAATACAGGTTAACCAATTGTTAATACCGTGGTCGATTCATAGTACTTTGGTTTGGTCTAGGTTAACTATTGAATATCATGTTGCTTGTACACATATTCAATGTAGAAGCACTTGTTTCCTCGTACTATTCTAAATTCTTCTACATCCGAAGAATTGATGTTTGATGGCATTGGTAGATGTAAGGCATCTAGAGCAAACCACGTTGTTACCTTGCTACCAAGAGGAAATCGTAATAAACCATCTTTAACTTTGACACCAGCTTTTGGATAAGTAACAAGTACTAATCCACCTTTACAATACCCAGGTAGTTTAGGACGTTGCACTGATGTTCCGTTTTTGATACGTTGAAGCAAACCAATATAAGACTTAAAACACTCTGCTAGTGTATGTTGCTTTTAAAGGATTTGTGCAAATCAAACGAGATCGGAATCTTACCAGTTTTGAAATACAATTGTCTTGCATAAATAATAAGTACAGCAGTTAGCAAGCTTTACTAGACCTCTTGCAGAATTAATTTCATGTTATAATGGGAAGTTGTCTTTGTTTTAGCTAAAAGTCAGAGTTACACGGTTATGTTTGAATTAACGAGCTCGAAGAACACCAAAAATACGTAAAATGTAAGACTTTCTATCATACCACAGAAACAATTTTGCAAGAGGTCTACTGATTCACCACACAAAAACTCCAAAACTGCAACTACGTCTACATCTGCATTAATTAAATGCTGTTAACAACTATAACTAGACATTTTTGATTCTCAATTTTTGATTCTCAATGTATTTTTTAATAACCGATATCGGCGCACCACCAACTGTAGATACAAAATAACTGTTTGTCCATAATTTTGGAAGTAGAGATTTTAACCAAGGAAATTCTTGCCTCACATACCTTGACGAACGCCCCTTCATGTACCGAATAACTTTTGCAATCCCAAACTGAGGGTCTACGTCAATTAACAATTGTAAGTGGTCTGGCATGACTTCCATCTCAACAATTTCACTATTAAATTCATTAGCAACTTCAATTTTAATTTCTTTAAGACGAACATCAACACCCTGAAATAATACTTGTCTTCGATATTTGGGACACCACACTACATGGTACTTACAAGAATAAGTAATATTGTGATTTGACTTGTATCTTTAAATTCATCATACCATTATACAAAAGCGAATTGTATAATGGCACAAAATGAAAATAAAGATGATATGAACTTTAGCTATATATTATTACTGCGGCTGAAGCCGCTACCAACTTATCTCCATGTCTAAAGCTAGGGGCTTGCGTCTCCCTTTTTGGTCAATGGGATATGCTAATGCCGAAGCTTCGATGATCGGCATAGTTGCTGCTTTATCTGCTGTTTTACTGAAACAAGGTTCAGGATGCTTGGGTACATGGCGAGTTCATAGTACCCAATTTGTACCTGCTTGGCTCATTTTACCGTTAATTGGCATGAGTTTTGGGTTTTTAGCTGGTTGGTTGGTACAAAGGTTAGCACCAGAAGCCGCAGGTAGTGGTATTCCTCAAGTTAAAGCCAGTCTTGCCAATATACCAATCAAGTTATCCTGGCGGGTGGAAGGTATAAAATTACTCAGCACAATCATCTCCTTGGGTTCGGGTATAACTTTAGGAAGACAAGGCCCCACAGTTCAAATCGGTGCAAGTTTAGCAGCGGGAATGAGTCGCACTTTTCCCACCTCTCCAGAACATCGCCGACAAATGATTGCTGCCGGTGCAGGTGCAGGTTTATCGGCTGCTTTTAACGCCCCAATTGCGGGGGTATTATTTATTATTGAAGAGTTACTGCAAGATTTATCAGGACTAACTTTAGGAACTGCCATTATCGCCTGTTTTATCGGTGGGGTAATTTCCCGGTTGTTAGGTGGTGGAAGTTTGCAATTAAACCTGCAATCAATGGAATATTTTAGTAGTTTCTCATTGTTGGAAATTCCGATCTTTTTACTATTGGGTATTTTCGCAGGTCTACTAGGTGCAATATTTAATCTGGGCTTAATTTTTAGTGTTAAAACTTATCGCGGATTACATATAAGTTTACCACTACGAGTGGCTCGAACTGGTTTATTTTGTGGTTTAATTGTCTCTGCTCTCCCTGAATATTACCGTGACAATACAGGTTTACGGGAATATATGATTGCCAGTCAACCTAATCCCAGCTTTGCTGCAATTACTTTGATTGCTCAATTTATTTTAACCTTAATCGCCTTTGGTTCTGGCGCACCTGGTGGATTATTTGCACCCAGTTTGATTTTAGGTTCTTGTTTAGGACACTTGGTAGGAGTGTGTGAGTTTCAACTGTGGGGTTTAGGTTGTCCTACTACCTACGCTTTAGCTGGAATGGGGGGCTTTTTTAGTGCGGTTTCTAAAGTACCAATTACAGCTATTGTAATTGTGTTTGAAATGACTACTGATTTCAATCTGGTGTTACCTTTGATGATTGTTTCTGTAATATCATATTTAGTTGCAGATCAGCTAGTACCTGGTTCACTGTATGACAAACTTTTACTATTAAATGGCATCAAAAAAGATGCAACCAGAGAAGGAGTCTTAACTCAATTAACAGCCCAAGATGTAATGCAAGAACGGGTGGAAACTCTAGAAACACAGATGTCTGTTGATGAAGTTATTCAAGCATTTTCTCGTTCTCATCATCGGGGTTTTCCGGTGGTAGAAAACTGTAAATTGGTAGGAGTTGTTACTGAATCAGATTTACAGAAAATACCTGTGAGTCGGGATACTCCTTTAAGAGAAATCATGAGACCCCAGCCTGTCACAGTTACTCCTAAACAAACTCTAAGTAATGTGCTTTATTTACTTGACCGTTATCAAATCAGTCGTTTACCAGTGGTGGAAAGACAAAAATTGGTCGGGATTATTACTCGCGCAGATATTATTCCGGCTGAAGCAGATCATCTTAATTGTGAAAACGGAGTTTCTGGACCCCAACCAGAACCTTCTTATGTAGTTTACCAAACGAGATCGCCTAACATTGGTAGAGGTAGATTATTAGTTACAGTCGCAAATCCAGATACAGCCGAAACTCTTTTACAAATGGCTGCAACTATTGCCCGCGATCGCCATTATGAACTAGAGTGCTTACAAATAATCCTCATCTCCCGTCATAGTTCCCCGTCCGAAACCCAAGTCAACACCACAAAAAGTCGCCGTTTACTCAGGCAAGCGAAAGCTTTAGCAAAAAAATGGCATATTCCCATCCATACGCAGATTCGAGTCGCCCATGATATCGCCCAGGCAATTTTGGAGACAATCAATGAACGACACATTGACCTAATTTTTATGGGTTGGAAAGGTAATACTTCTACTCCAGGACGTATTTTTGGTAATGTTGTAGATACTATCATTCGTCAAGCAGCCTGTGATGTTGTCTTAGTAAAATTTGGTAATATTTCTGACTCTAACCATTTCAACCGTTGGTTAGTCCCTATGGCTGGAGGACCCAATGTTACTAAAGCCGTTAAATTATTACCGGCTTTAGTAACATTGGGAAATAATACCCAAATTCATCTCACTCAGGTATTTAAACCATCGGAATTAAAGCCAGATATAACAGTTTTAGAAGAATCCACTCATCAACTAATGCGTCACCGCAATTTACAAAGTACAGTTGTTGCTGCACCAGTACAAGCAAATTCTGTTTGTGAAGGAGTCATTAATTTAGTGCAAACAGAACGCTATGATGTTGTAGTTTTGGGCGCTTCTCGTGAGGGATTATTACAACAGACAATTCAAGGTAATATTCCCGAAACTATTGCTTCTGGTGTTGAAAGTACAGTGATTTTAGTCAGAGGGGAAATTAATTCTTAATTCGCAATTTGTAATTCGGAGCAAATTTGATGAATTTAGGGTGTGATCTGGCTTTATAAAGATATAAAAACGAACATCCCCAGTATTGCCAATCGTTACATAGGAATCCGCTTTGATTCCTGATAGCTTGTCTGGCGTAAGCCGTAATTGTTTGCTTAGGCAGGCAAGAGGTACGAGGATTGTAGAGAATTAGTTGTACTGAGTTTTATATCGCTACGCCACACAAGCTATCAAAAATCAAATAGGAGTCCTATTCTGATACAGAATAATTGATATTATTCATACATTTTTTTTTGCAACAGTTTTTTGCTACCAAACAGTACAACTACTAACAAGCCTAACTGAACTTGCCAAGGTGCTAAAATCAAGGAAAAAATCAAACTTATGGCTGTTAGCACACCAGAAATGTAGCCAATTTCATCATTTTCCTTGTTTAAAAAATAGCCAGTTATTAAACCAGTAAATAGTGGAATCAGAAAAAATAGAGGCATTATACTACATCCTGAACTAACTGCCGAGTGGTTGAATAAACTAATTTCAAACTGTCTTTGATAATAAATCCTGATTATACACTTAACTAGGTTTTATTAACAATACTTTATTTAAAATGGAGATATAAACCTCCTCAGATTATGTAATTATTTGGTAGATTATCCAAGGGTCTAGGCTTGTACTGACTATTGCTCTAGCATATTACATTTAGTAAGTCACGTTTTCAATTATATTCACCCAATGTTGAACATTCCACAACTACTAGCAACTGAACTAGAAATTAAACCCAATCAGGTGCAAAACGCGCTGGAACTTTTGGCCGAGGGTGCGACAATTCCCTTTATTGCACGTTATCGCAAAGAACGTACTAATGAGATGAATGAAGTGCAATTGCGAGATTTAGTTGATAGGTATACATACTTAACAGAATTAGAAGAAAGGAAGAAGGTGATTTTAAATGCGCTCGCTGAACAAGGTAAACTCAGTGATGAGATCAAAGTCAAAATTACCTCCTGCTTACAAAAAATAGAACTTGAGGACTTATACTTACCATATAAACCAAAACGCCACACTCGTGCTACCATCGCCAGAGAAAAAGGACTAGAACCTTTAGCAGCATTTATTAAATCATTAAATGAGAAAAATAGTGTAGCTGCTTCCCTAGAAACAGAAGCCGCAAAGTACGTTTCTCAAGAAAAAGGTGTGAAAACCGAAGAAGAAGCATTAAAAGGCGCATCAGGTATCTTAGCAGAAGAAGTTGCCGAAAAAGCCGAATTACGTGCCTATTTACGCGATTTTATTTTACAAACGGGAGTATTTATTTCCCACATCAAAGATGAACATCCAGAAGGTACAACCAAATTTGAAATGTACCGTAACTATCAAATCAAAGTTAAAAATATTGCACCCCATAATATGCTGGCATTGTGTAGGGGAGAAGCAGAGAAAATATTAAAGTTTGAAATCAACTTTGATCAAGATTTTGTACTTTCTTATTTAGAATGCCAAGAAATTAAAACCAAAGTTCGTACAATCAGAGATTTTTATCAGCCGATGTTAAAAGATGCCTTTAACCGATTGATGAAAACTTCTCTAATTGGGGAAGTAATTTCCGAAAAGAAAACTTATTCTGATATTGAATCCATCAAAACCTTTGAAGCAAACTTGCGGGAATTATTGCTATCTGCACCAGCAGGAATGAAACCAACATTAGCTATAGATCCAGGTTTTAGAACCGGGTGTAAAGTAGCGGTACTAGAACAAACTGGTAAATTCTTAGAATATCAAGCCGTATTCCCTCACCAAGCTGCTGAACAACGGAAAAAAGCAGCGCGAACCATCAAGAAATTAATCGAAAAATACCAGATAGAACTAATAGCCATTGGTAACGGAACTGCTTCCCGTGAAACAGGTGAATTTGTAGCAGAAGTATTAGCAACCTGCGAACGCAAACCAATTCAAGTCATGGTAAGTGAATCTGGTGCTTCCATATATTCTGCCAGCAAAGTTGCACTCGAAGAGTTTCCTGAATTAGATGTAACAGTGCGCGGTGCAATTAGCATTGGACGTAGATTACAAGACCCATTAGCAGAATTAGTAAAAATCGCTCCTAGATCAATTGGAATCGGACAATATCAACACGACGTAGATCAAAAATTGCTGAAAAAGAAATTAGATGAAACAGTAGAAACCTGTGTTAATTATGTTGGCGTAGATTTAAACACCGCGTCCAAAGAACTGCTAACATTTGTTTCAGGGATTACACCCACAGTTGCTAACAACATTATCGCCTATCGTAACCAAAATGGTGCTTTCAAAAATCGCCGACAACTATTAAAAGTTGTGAAATTAGGACCAAAAGCATTTGAACAAGCAGCAGGTTTCTTAAGAATTAGAGATGGAGAAAACCCTTTAGATAACACTGCAGTACATCCAGAAACTTACTCAATTATACAATCCATAGCTACTGATTTAGGTGTACCATTAAATCAAGTTACCCAAATTGCTGAAAAACTTAAGAAAACCAACTTAAAGAAATACGTCACCGACACCATAGGAGAACCAACACTGCGCGATATTCTCAAGGAACTAGAAAAACCAGGAAGAGATCCCCGTGCAGAATTTAAGTATGCAAACTTCAAAGACGGAATCAAAGAAATTAGAGACTTAAGGGTGGGAATGAAACTAGAAGGAATCATTACCAACGTTGCTAACTTTGGTGCATTTGTTGATATCGGTGTACACCAAGATGGATTAGTACATATTTCCCAACTAGCAGATAGATTTGTTGATGATCCTCAGAAAATAGTCAAAGTTGGACAAGTTGTAAAAGTTCAAGTTTTAGAAGTCAATGAAAAATTAAACCGCATTGGCTTATCAATAAAAGCAGTCAAACAATAGAATTAAAGCTCACGCAAATACATACGCACAGAGAAAATTTATTTATCCTCTCTGTGACTCTGCGTGAAACAACATCAAAAAATAAATTCAAAATTGATATGATATGATAGTTTATCAAGTTCGACTAATTAATGATAAATTAGGATTAGATCGTACAATTCAAGTACCAGATGATCAATATATCATCGACATAACAGAAGAAGGGGGTATCCGTTTACCATCTGGGTGTAAACAAGGGGAATGTTCAGCTTATGTAGCTAAACTTATCAGCAGGGAAATAAATCAAAGTGAGCAAAAATTTCTCCGTCCCCATGAAATTGAAGCTGGTTATGTTATTACCTGTCTAACTTATCCCTTATTCGATTGTGTATTAGAAACTCACCAAAAACAACTCTTATATAAATACTCCCTCTACTATAAATGAATCTGAAAACTAAAAAAACCAGCGTTCCTCTGCGTTAAAGAATCCTCCTTGCGATATATTCTATTCCTATCTATCAACAGAGGTGAAAAATGGAATTTTTGAGTTAAATATTATTATATATATAGGTAGCACTTACAGAGGTAAAAATAATGTGGGCAACATTCTTAAGCGCACTTGCTACAGCATTAAGCCTGTTAATTGTGGATATTATTTTTCCAGGGGTTGATATTGCTAATTTTCCCGCAGCTTTAATAGCGGCTTTAGTAATTGGTTTGATTAATAGTTCAGTTAAACCAGTTATTTCTACCCTATCTTTACCATTGACATTCGTAACTTTAGGCGGATTTTCCTTAATAGTCAACGGAATTTGCTTTTGGTTAGTATCAGTTTTAGTTCCTGGGTTTAGAGTCGAAGGAATTATCGCTTTTATTCTCGCTCCAGTTGTCCTATCTTTGGCAAATACATTGATCAGTAAATACTTTGCCGAAAAAAATAATATGGACTTACAAAGCAATACTAATGTCAAAACTGAATCTTAATTTGGTGATAGTCGTCAGATAAATCCTCAGAAGGAGTGAATTTGAAAATTTCCTCTCCACAATAAATCTAAGTAGATATTAAAAAATACCAATACAATCCCATGAAATTAACTCGTTTGCTACTTGCTTTATTCTTACCTCCAGTGGGAGTATTTCTCACAGTGGGTATTAGTCCAACTTTGATAATTAACATTTTGCTCACTCTTCTCGGTTGGCTTCCTGGTAGTATTCATGCACTTTGGGTAATTACCAAACATGAAGAAAGATTGAATAGAGGAGAAGGTTTTTAGAAAACTTAAGTCCTTGCTAGACAAGGATTTAAGAGGATATTTAGAAAGTCATACTCTACCTTGCTTCCCGGAGGGTACGTAGGGCTGCGTAGTGAAGCATCTCAGAGCGATCCGCTCAAACCCTAGATTCTAGAGCCTCCGGCACGCTTCTCGTTCACGCAGTGTCCCGAAGGGATACATTCCAAGTTGTTTCACACAGAATGACAAATTATACCTTTTCTAACTTTTCAAATACCCTCTAAGATCAAAAAGTAAAACTGTTAAGTTATCTATTGTTTAAATTTATAACTCAACTACTAAGGCCACTAAACCTTGCTTGTTAAATTTTACGATATTCCGCTTTATGTGGAGAGTATGAAAATATTTATTTGCAAGATTTGATAAAAGTAGGCGTCCAAACTGAAACAGTCTGAACGCTTTAATAATTAGGTTGCAGAATTTATCTGCTATTTAAGAGAACTAAGCAGGAATCATTGGCATTGATCTACAGGCTTCAGCACATTTACGACAAGCTGTTGCACATTCGCTCATTCTGCTGTCATCACTGATTGTTTCACAAGCTGCTGCACAGCTATCGCACATTTCCGCACAAAGAGTACAAGTACGTCCCATAAAGTCAGAACCGCCCATCATCATATTCATACACATCATGCATATTTCTGAGCAGTCGCGCATCATACTCATAATTCCCATATCCATATACCTACCGCCTTTGCTGATACAGTAAGTCATCGTTTCTAAGCAGATTTTATGACATTCCATGGAAGCGTTGATGCAGGTTTGCATTTCGGTGGTCATGGATTCAGTCATCATCATCATCATAGTAAATATTCCTGTTTTTTTGATGAGTGAGTATAGTTCTAAACGGAAATCATGACAACATTAATTCCAACTATTTTCTATGTAAATAGGACGTTAAACCCTGAATCTATCAGCTTAAATAGTGAATTGACAAATTTACCAAATTATAGCAATAGATTCATATAACTTCCACTGCTATTTTGGCAGATTTTACTACCGAATATTAATGGTAAAATTACCCCTAAAAAAGCTTGATAATTCTAATTTATTAGCCCTTAAGTTGGATACATTAATGGTCAGTGATTTTCTGTTCAATCCTAATACAATGTCGGTTTGTAACAGTATTGATTAACTTATATTACTGGATTTTTTCCTTCTACCTTATGGCTGATTTCTAAAATAGAAAATAGTTTATGAAGGGCTATCATGGGATTATTTAAACTGCAATTTTTTCCCTGCTGTTCCTTTTCGCCTTAAATGATAAGTATGAGCTTCATTTCATCGTTTTTACTAACACAGCAACAACTTCTTATCAGTTAGGTAACTATTAATGATACAGTATTAATACTGTTATATCAAAACTTATGTCTCGTACCATTCACCATAGACTGGTGCAAGATGTCAGAAAAACAGCTATTGAAAGTCCTAAACCACAATCATTATGAAATCTCTGCACCGTCCTGATTTATATAGCTGGTCTTGTTTCAATCCAGCAAGAAATATTGATTTTAATGGCTTTGCCTGGATTCGTCCAGAGGGTAATATTTTGATTGACCCAGTAGCCTTATCAAACCATGATTGGAATCATTTGGAATCTCTCGGTGGTGTAGTTTGGATTGTTTTAACGAATTCGGATCATTTAAGGTCAGCTAAAGAAATTGCTAATCAAACCTATGCAAAGATTGCTGGACCTGCTGGGGAAAAGGAGTATTTTCCGATTTTGTGTGATCGCTGGTTAAATGATGGTGATGAGTTAGTACCAGGACTGAAGGTGGTTGAACTCCAAGGTTCTAAAACTCCCAGTGAGTTGGCCTTACTGTTGGAGGAAACTACTTTGATTACTGGGGATTTAGTGCGATCACATTCCGCAGGTAGCTTAACCATGTTACCAGATGAAAAGTTAATGAATCGAGATCAAGCGGTGGCTTCGGTTCACCGATTGGCTGGTTTGGAGAAGGTAGAAACAGTGCTGGTGGGTGATGGTTGGTCTGTTTTTCGAGATGGGAGGGTGCGTTTGCAGGAATTGGTGGAGACTTTAGGTATTACCACCAGCAAATGAACGGGGACATTATCCGATTACACCTATGGGTGTTGAGATAGGTATATGGGAGGGTGAATATCAGAATGTAGAATTACCTTGGTTAAGTTGGTGGGATTGAGATGGTAATTTATTATTAGATGGTGATGATGGTGAAGGATGTTCAAATCCAAAAGCATCCAATATTGTATCATCCAATAAAGTATAAGTTATTAGTTTTTAAGGTTTCTCCATCCATTTAGGAAACCAACTTATAAATAAGTCACGAGTTGCTTCCCCAACTTGTCGCCAAAAATAAAAAGTTACTAATTTTTCACCTTCACACATTAACCGCCAACCAAAATGTTGATTCCACCGAATTGGTTCATAAATTATGGTACAAAGCACATACAAAAAATCAGCATTATCTATTTAAAAACGCCGATGAATTGAGTTCACTCTTTGTAATGCTTCTTGACCTCTCTCACTCTTTAAACCCCATTTAATAATCTCCGTCAACATGATAGAGGTATCATCATAACGTTTTTGAGGACGATAGATAAATTCTCTGGTTTTATTCAGCAATTTAGAAATACTAGGAAGATAATAAGTTCGCATTAAAGCCACTTCTAAAGCCTGAATACTATCCGAAGGAAATTCATATCCCAGCATCAAATGGTAAATCTGCCAAAAATTCTTTTCTGGATCAAGTTACTGAATTAGATGTAGATTCTTGTAGCGGTTTGGCATTTACTAAATATCCTATTTATTAACTTCCATTATCTGCGAAGTTTTTAACCTATCCATCCACTTTTCTAGGTAAACACGGTTAGCATTTTGCTCAGACTGATTTTCTGTATCCATAGGATAAGGTAAAAGTCCCAAAATTGCAGCAGTAGTTACACAAAACATTGACTTTTGGAAACTCATACAAATTTGCACTCGCAAATCATCTTCTCCGCGAGGACTGCGACGATAAATATTATGTAAATATTCTGGTAAATAATGGCGCATATCTTGCATTAATAATGTGGGAGGAATACCCGCACTGCCAATAGGTAAAGGATCGGCATATAATGCACCATATTGAAATCGAGATTGATCTGGGGGAACTTGATATGCTTGCGCGTTTAGGGAAACTGTACCCAGAAACGGAGTTCCCCGGAAGAAAACTGCTTCTACATAAGGAACTGCGGTATCTGCAAGAAAGGTTAAACTGACTGATTTGGGAATGATTTCATAGACTTTATCCCTAATTTTTACATTGTATGTAATTGGTTTTAAAGCATCTGCTACCAAACCAGCTTTAATATATTTTACAACTTCAGGAATTGATTTAATTTTCCCTTGGTCATAGCAGTCTGATAAAGTTAGAAATATATTAGCCATGACTTGCCAAAATTGACCTAATCCACTGTAATAGGCAGAGACACGCAACTGTTCTATTAAAAAGTCGGGAAATAGCTGATGTATACCCAACATGAAGGGGTTATTTTTGAATTTAATATTAATCACAACTTTGCATATATCAGCAAACTCCTGACTATCTAAATAGGCATCTAAACCGCCACCACCATGCCACATCATGGTTTTCATGCAATATTCTGCATATTCAAAATTAATTCTGTCATGCCACCAGTGACGAAATAATTTTTGGATAGAAATCTCGCCATCAAAATATTTAAAGAAGGGAAAATTTACTAGAAATTGATTTTCAGCAATATAAATGAGATTTTTAGAATAGGCATCTAAAACTACACCATAACTTTTAAGAATACCAACAACTTCTAAAACATTTTCAGGACTATCTTTAAGTAATGCTTGACCCGTTTGTAACCGTTGAATATATTCGACTAAGGGATGATTAACAGGTTTATTTTTCATATTAAGCATTACTATGTCTCCAAATTTCTTCAATAATTCAAGGTATGGGTATTTCTAGATTTTAACAAAGATTAAACACTGTATTGAATAGAATTCTTATAATTAATAGTAATTTTTAGTACTTTTATTTATTAATAAAAACGGTAGTACCAGTTAATTGAACTTGTAAATAAAATATCATATACAGTTTCTCAATAATATGGACTGCTATTGAAGACTAGAATTGGGAATATCAAGGTAAACTTTCCCAATCTCTAGCATCGATAATTTAATTGTTGTTTGTCAGTTGATCTCAAAGTATTTTAGCTACTAGGTTTTGAGTATTTACCATGGCTGTAATAGTAGCTTCTGTCCAATGCACTAACCAAGAGGGTTCGATGCCGAAAACTACTATTAAGACAGCTAAGATAAATGCAGGAATGCGATCGCTCCAATAAACCCGTGGTAAATTAGTAACTTGTGCAGACAAGCGCCCAAAAAAGGCACGATTGAGGAGAATTAAGAAGTAAACCGCAGTTAAGCCTGTACCTAGCATTGAAATTAGGGTTTGTACTGGGAAAATCTCGAAACTACCCCTAAAAACAATGAATTCGGAAATAAACCCTACCATTCCCGGTATACCTGCGCTGGCCATGACTCCCAAAACCATCAAGAAGCCGATGACAGGCATTCCCCTTTCTGGGTTCAGCAGTCCCCTAATAACTTCTAAGTCACGACTACCAGCTTTTTTATACACAACTCCTACCACTAAAAACAACATGGCAGAAATTAAGCCGTGGCTAATCATTTGCATGACAGCACCCAAGACGCTTAATGGTGTTGCTGCTGCTGCTGCTAACAAAACATAACCCATGTGTCCGATAGAACTATAGGCTACCATTTTTTTCATATCAGTTTGGGCGATCGCACAGGAAGCACCAAACAACACACTAACAACAGCCCATGTTGCTAAAGTCGGTGCTGCATATTCCCAAGCTTCAGGCAACAAGTTCATCCCAAACCGCAACAAACCATAAGTGCCTAATTTCAACAATATCCCAGCTAATAGTACAGAAATGGGTGTGGAAGCTTCAACGTGGGCATCTGGCAACCAAGTATGGAAGGGAACAAGAGGAATTTTAATTCCAAAACCTACCAAAATTCCCACCAGTAATAATATTTGTGTCCCTAAAGGTAAAGTGTGGGTATTTAAGGTTGCTAGTCCAAAACTGGGCGAATCACTCAACCAAACCATACCTAAGAAACTGGCTAAAATCAAGATTCCCGATACAGAGGTGTAAATCAGAAACTTTGTGGCTGCATAACCCCGTTTTGCACCACCCCAAATTGCAATTAGCAAATACAAAGGTATCAATTCTAATTCGTAGAATAGGAAGAATAACAATAAATCCTGTGCTAAAAATGCTCCTATCACTCCTGCGCTTAACAGCAGCACTAAGGAATAATAAAATCTAGGACGCTGAATAGATTCATCGCCACTGTAGATGGCAATACAAGTTAAAACTCCATTTAAAAGCAGCAATGGCAAGGATAAACCATCTATGCCTAGATTATAGTTCAAGCCTAAAGCATCTATCCAGGGCAAAGACTCAGCAAACTGTTGTCCAACTTCCCCTGGATCAAACTCAATTGTTAGGAACACTGTCCATAAGAAAATTATGACAGCGAAAGCCAACGCTACTCCACGGGCTAGTTTCCCACTGATCGCAGAAGGATAAAAACCGATTAAAGCTGCACCCAGCAAAGGTAGCAAAATCAATGTACTCAGCATCATAATCAGTTATCAGTTATCAGTTATCAGTTATCAGTTATCAGTTATCAGTTATCAGTTATCAGTTATCAGTTATCAGTTATCAGTTATCAGTTATCAGTTAACTGCTGCCTAAAAGGGCAATTTGTCAAGTAAACCCAATGACCAGCTAATGAAGAACCCAAGAACGCTAATTACGACGAGGATAGTCAACATATAGCCCTGAGATTGACCGGAAATACTGTACTTTAAACTTTGTCCACCAAAAATGGCAGCAAAGCCGACTAAGTTCACTATCCCATCTACTAAATAGCGATCACACCAAGAGGAAATCTTGGACAACAATGCTACTGCACTAACTATCGTCAGCCGATAAACTCGGTCAATATAAAAATCATAACCTAGTAAATCTTGAACAAATCTCCATCCCAGAATTGTGGATCTTGACCAACCTTTATGTAGGTAAATTTTTGAGCCAATACTTACTCCTAAAACAGTAGAGGTGAATAAAGATAATGTAATGTACCAATCAATACTTTCCCAATCAGGTAGTAAGTACCATTGCTGTAGCATCAGTGGTAACAATAGGGTTAATATGGTCAAAGTCACCATTGGGAAAGCCATTTGCCAACCAACTTCGGGAGCGCGGCGGGTCTTTTGTTGCGGGTTACCCCAGAATATCAATCGGAAGACTCTGGTTAAATTCAATGCTGTCAAGCCATTAACTAACAGTAAAACTACAATTACCCAAGGACTAACTTTCACTAAGCCATCAGCCCAAGCCAACATTGCCCAAAAGCTACCCAGTGGTAACAATGTCACCATTCCTGCTGAACCGACGACAAAAGCAGTAGTAGTTGCTGGCATCCGTGACCATAAACCCCCCATTTCTGTCAAGTCTTGACTTTGGGTAGTGTATATTATAGATCCAGAACTCATGAATAATAATGCTTTTGCGATCGCATGAGTTAACAGCAACATCAAAGCCACACCACCTTGTTGCAAGCCCACTGCTAAAAATACCAATCCCATATAGGCACTTGTAGAGTGGGATAGAGCGCGTTTAATATCAATTTGGGCGATTGATACTAATGTTGCCCCCAGAGCAGTTACAGTTCCCATCACAACTAAAGCATTCAGCGCTACTGGTGAGAGTGCTAACAATGGTTGAATCTTGTACAATACATAAGCACCACTACCGACTACCAAAGAGTTTCGCATTACTGAAGCCGGATTTGGCCCTTCCATTGCTTCATCTAACCATAAATGCAAGGGAAATTGGGCGCATTTACCAGCAGGACCAGCAATCAATGCTATACCCAGTAATGTTGATGTAAATGGGTTTAAGTCAGCAGTTTGCACCCACTCGTACAAATCGGAATAGTTCAAACTACCAGCTTGAGTTGAAAGGACTACTACCCCCATCAACAAGAGCAAATCTCCCACCCGCTTGGTTAAAAACGCATCTCGCGCTGCCGTTACTACCAATGGTTGGGCATACCAAAAACCCACGAGCAAGTAAGTAGAAAGGGTGAGAACTTCCAACAACGCATAACTTAGGAACAAAGAATCACTAATCGCTAGACCAGTCAAAGCTGCTTCAAAAAATCCCAGCAACCCAAAAAACCTTGCTAACGACCAATCTTTTTCCATGTAACCCAGGGCATAAATTTGGGCTAACAGACTTAATCCTGTAATTAGCACTATTGCCCCAATACTAACTGGCGAGAGTTCTAAGGCAAAGGTTAAGTTAAAGTCCCCAGATTGAAACCAAGTAATTACTAAAATTTCTGGATCTCTATTCCAAATATCTTGAAATACAAATAAGCTATGGAAAAAAGCTACCAAAGTCGTCAGTGAATTCAAGTATGCCGCAGGTCTTGGTCCTGTTCGTTGAATTATTCCTATGCTCCAAGGCAAGGTTAAAATTGCACCTAATAAGCTATAAAAAGGTACAAACCAACTTGTGAAAAATAGAAACTCATGCATTTGAAATTTTCCTTGATGACTCAGCCTATAGGTTCTCAAACAACATTAAAAACATCATTCGCTTAAAAAAAGTTAATCTGGGAAAAATCAAGTTTTTTTAACTATTTTTTCAAGAAAACTTAACCAGCATTTTTACCTGAACATCCCGTATTAAATGCTAATAAAATATGACTGTAAATATTTAAAAGCATTTACTTGTCTTCATAAGTCCTCTGGCTACGAATTTGTATTTCTACTCTGAGTAAAGAAGTTTATATGATATATTTGACAAACTTATATATCGTTCACTTAAATCTATGTCTAAATAGCAAAACTTGAAGAAAGTCAGAGACAGTAGAATATACAGCCTGTGATTGACCATCACCAGATAGGATTAGACCCAGTTATGAATGTTATTTTGGAAATGTGATAAAGAAATTATAAAGCATAAGCGGCTGCTCTAGGAATCCGTAAACTTTAATAGATTCCAGGGGCATATTAAGTTTTGTTAAGTTTTCTAAAACTTTTTTATTACAAACTATTATAGTAATTTATGTTGCCAGGGATGCCAAGGTTTCATATCCTTAATTTTAGAAGTGTTTTCTTCACTCAAGATCAGCATCCCCGTCAAAATTTTCCACGCATAGTACAGATTGGATTAAATTTTTAGGAGTTCTGCGATGCCAATTGCAGTTGGAATGATTGAGACTAAAGGCTTTCCAGCAGTAGTAGAAGCTGCTGATGCTATGGTGAAAGCAGCCCGTGTTACCTTAGTAGGATATGAGAAAATTGGCAGCGCCCGTGTGACTGTGATCGTCCGGGGTGATGTATCTGAAGTTCAAGCTTCAGTAGCGGCTGGTATCGAAGCAGCTAGAAGAGTAAACGGTGGAGAAGTGTTGTCTACTCACATTATTGCCCGTCCTCACGAAAACCTAGAATATGTCCTACCTATTCGGTATACAGAAGCAGTAGAACAGTTCCGAACTTAAAAACTGTTGACACAAAGTAATGAACGGGGTTGCTTGCTTGAGTGCAAATGATTTCCCGGTTTGTTCGCGTCCTGTAGCACAAACCATTAACTTGATTAAAGGATTAAAATAATGTCGATCGCAGTAGGAATGGTTGAAACTTTGGGCTTTCCAGCCGTAGTAGAAGCTGCTGATGCAATGGTAAAGGCAGCTCGCGTTACCTTAGTAGGATACGAAAAAATTGGTAGCGGTCGAGTAACAGTAATTGTGCGGGGAGACGTTTCCGAAGTTCAAGCATCAGTAGCAGCTGGAGTGGACAACGTGAAGCGCGTCAATGGTGGACAGGTGCTGTCTACTCACATCATCGCTCGTCCTCATGAAAACTTAGAATATGTCCTACCTATTCGGTATACAGAAGATGTAGAACAATTCCGGGAAGGAGTTAACGCCATTCGTCCTTTCGGTAGAAGACCGTAGTTAGATGCAAATTGCCAAAGTGCGTGGCACGGTAGTTAGCACTATACAAGATCCTACTCTTAGAGGTGTAAAACTGCTGATGTTGCAGTTAGTAGATGAGAACGGCAATCTCCTACCTAAATATGAGGTAGCAGCAGATAATAGCGTAGGAGCAGGTATAGATGAGTGGGTACTTGTAAGTTGTGGTAGTGCCGCTCGTGAAGTTCCTGGCAATAAACAACGACCAGTAGATGCCGCCGTCGTGGCGATCATTGATTCTATTTACGTAGAAGATCGTCTCATTTACAGCAAAAAAGACCAATATAGATAGTCACCCCTGAAGGGGAATTCAAAATTAAAAATTCAAAAAGAAGAAATAAATTTTGAATTTTGAATTTTGAATTGAAGTGTAGCGACCGACTACTGACAAAAAGCTTATTTCAGGAGGAATCTCACAATGGTAGTCCGCAGCACGGCGGCACCCCCAACCCCGTGGTCAAGGAGTTTAGCTGAACCCGATATCCATCAAACCGCATTTGTACATTCTTCTTGTAATTTAATTGGGGATGTACACCTGGGTCAAAATGTTATTATTGCTCCAGGAACTTCGATTAGAGCAGATGAAGGAACACCTTTTTTTATTGGTGAAAATACTAATATTCAAGATGGTGTAGTAATTCATGGGTTGGAGCAAGGCCGAGTAATTGGTGATGATGGCAAAAACTACTCGGTATGGGTTGGTAAAGATGCTTCTATTACCCACATGGCGCTGATTCATGGGCCAGCTTATGTAGGGGAAAGTTGCTTTATTGGCTTTAGGTCTACAGTATTTAATGCCAGGGTAGGGGCTGGTTGCATCGTGATGATGCACGCTCTAATCCAAGATGTAGAAATTCCACCAGGTAAATACGTAGCATCTGGGTCGATAATTACTATGCAGCAGCAAGCTGACCGATTGCCAGATGTACAAGCTCAGGATCAGCAATTCGCTCACCACGTTGTGGGGATAAATCAGGCTTTGCGGGCTGGTTATCGCTGTGTAGAGGATATTAAGTGTATTGCCCCGATTCGGGACGAGCTTAATCTGTCTGGTGATAGATCTTATACAAGTATTATTGTTGACGAATTGGAAAGGAGCAGTGAAGTGGCAAGCAAATTGGGTGCAGAAATAGTAGATCAGGTACGTTATCTACTGAATCAAGGTTACAAAATTGGTACAGAACACGTAGACCAACGTCGTTTCCGTACAGGCTCTTGGCAAAGCTGCCAGCCTATTGAAACCAGATCATTAGGAGAAGCGATCACAGCATTGGAATCTTGTCTAATAGACCACAGTGGCGAGTACGTGCGTTTGTTCGGCATTGACAACGGCAGAAAACGGGTATTAGAAACTATTATCCAACGTCCTGATGGTGTAGTAGCTACAAGTACATCTAGTTTTAAAACTCCTGCTGCATCTTACAGCAGCTACAACGGTAATGGTAACAGTAACGGTGCAGTTGCTAGTGGCAGCCTCAGTGCTGAAACAGTGAACCAAATTCGCCAGCTCTTAGCTAATGGTTACAAAATTGGTACAGAACACGTAGACCAACGTCGTTTCCGTACAGGCTCTTGGCAAAGCTGTAACCCTATTGAGGCAACCTCAGCTAATGATGTAGTTGCTGCTTTGGAAGAATGCATGACTTCTCATCAAGGCGAATATGTGCGGTTAATTGGCATTGACAGCAAAGCCAAACGTCGTGTATTGGAAGCAATTATCCAACGTCCTAACGGTCAAGTAGTATCCTCCGGTAGTGCTAAAACATCAGGTACTTTATACAGTGGTGCAACTGCAAGTGCCACTGCAACTAGCACCCGCTTGAGTACCGAAGTAGTAGACCAACTGAAACAGTTGTTAACAGGTGGTTTTAAGATTAGTGTTGAACACGTAGACCAACGTCGTTTCCGTACAGGCTCTTGGGTAAGCTGCGGTCAAATTCAGGCTACATCTGAAAGAGATGTGCTCGCTGCACTAGAAGCTGTTATCTCTGAATATGCAGGTGAATACGTGCGTTTAATCGGAATCGACCCCGTAGCCAAACGCCGCGTGTTGGAAGCAATCATCCAACGTCCATAATTTAGGTGACAGGTGACAGGTGACAGGTGATAGGTGATAGGTGATAGGTGATAGGTGATAGGTGATAGGTGATAGGTGATAGGTGATAGGTGATAGGTGATAGGTGATAGGTGATAGGTGATAGGTGATAAAAATTCAGGAATAAGGTAAAAAAGAGAAGAATTCCCAATCCCCAGTCCCTAGTCCCCAGTCCCCAATCCCCAGTCCCTAGTCCCCAATCCCCAGTCCCCAATCCCCAGTCCCTAGTCCCCAGTCCCTAGTCCCCATCTCAAATTAATTTTCAATACTCATTCTTCCGGCTTCTGAGGTAATAAATTCCATGTCTGTGCCGTTGCTTCGCCTCAGGGACAATTTTGATAAGTATATTAGTGGCGAGGTAAATATTGATAAGAGCGCGGTACTTGCTCCAGGGGTAATACTCCAAGCAGCTGCCAACAGTAAAATTATTATTGGTCCTGGGGCCTGTATTGGCATGGGGTCAATTCTCCAAGTCAATGAGGGTATCCTAGAAGTAGAAGCAGGAGCAAACCTGGGAGCGGGGTTTTTGATGGTTGGCCCTGGTAAAATCGGTGCTAATGCTTGTATTGGTGCAGCTACAACAGTATTTAACTGTTCCGTAGCACCTGAACAAGTCATACCATCAGGTTCCGTTTTGGGAGATAACAGTCGGCAGATTGATCAAAATTTACATGAAGAGCCAACTTCCACAAACACCACTTCTACAAATCCCCCAGAGCAACAACCAGAGAAAAAAGTAATTACTACTACTCAATTCTCTGCTGCGGCCTTTATAGGTTTTAAACAACAATCTACTTCCCTATCTCCACCTTCTCCAACTCCTAAAAGCCAGTCGCCTCCAGTTGCAGAAACGCCCCTGGTTACTGACTCCATCACAACAGAAACAACTCTCCCAGGTTCTCCAGAAACTCACTCTCAAGAATCCGAACCCAGTTCAGCTAACACTGAACCCAATAACACTTTTGGGACACAGATATATGGACAAGGAAGTATTAACAGACTCTTGATTACATTGTTTCCCCATCGGCAATCCTTGAGCGACGAAAACTCTGACAATTCTTCAGAGTAAGTGTTAATTGTTAGTTGTCTTTCTTTGGAAGTATCCTGGTGAATTCATGATGGAAACATACAATCAACGCTCTCTTAGCACCATCCAGGCATCACTTCGCCGCGACAATCTCAAGGATACTGCCTTGGGTTTAGTATCGGCCCTCAGCTTTCCAGCTATAGTTGGAACGGCTGACATGATGTTAAAGTCGGCTGGAGTCCACTTAGTAGGCTATGAAAAGATTGGTAGTGGTCACTGTACAGCTATTGTCCGGGGTGGAATTGCTGATGTGCGTCTAGCTGTAGAAGCTGGCGTACAAACAGCGGAACAGTTTGGACAGTTGGTTTCTAGCTTAGTCATTCCCCGACCTTATCCCAATTTAGATATAGTTCTGCCTATCAATCGCTTGAGTCAAATGATAGAGGATGCCAGTTACAGCCGTCTGAGTAATCAAGCTATTGGTTTGGTGGAAACTCGTGGTTTTCCAGCTATGGTTGGTGCTTGTGATGCCATGCTCAAAGCAGCAGATGTACATTTAGCTTCCTATGAAAAAATAGGGGCTGGTTTATGTACGGCCATTATTCGTGGTTCTGTTGCTAACGTCGCTGTAGCAGTAGAGGCCGGAATGTTTGAAGCAGAAAGGATTGGGGAGTTGAACGCAGTCATGGTGATTCCTCGACCTTTGGATGAGTTGGAACAAACCTTACCAGTAGCTAATTGTTGGGTGGAAGAACGTCAACCCTTAAATATTCCCTTGAATATCAAGGATAAGATTGTGGATGCAGTGGCAGTGGAGTTACCAGATTTAGCTAAATTACCTGTAAAAGTTAAAGAAGAACTTTGGATGGATGAATGATGAATGGTGAATAATCAATAATTTGGATATTCAACATTCATCTTAGGTTGGAAGGCATCTTACGTTTTGTGTTGTTTTGATGATAACCTCTCAATTCCATAAGTCCAATACCGCACTTCTGATAGCGAAAATAGATATTTATCTATGCTTAGACTTATAACTTGGTATGTGTGATACTACATAATAGGCTAGTGTGCAGTGATACTAAATATATGTTTACGAATTGCTATTAGAGGAGAATCACCTTGAACCAAGCGACGCTGCACCAGTTGAAGGTGTTCGAGGCCGCTGCACGGCACGGTAGCTTTACTCGTGCTGCTGAAGAATTATTTCTCACCCAACCTACCGTTTCTATGCAAATCAAGCAGCTAACAAAATCGGTAGGGTTGCCATTATTTGAGCAGGTGGGGAAGCGGTTATTTTTGACGGAAGCGGGACGGGAGTTATTTGCTACTTGTCGCCAGATTTTTGAGACTATATCCCAGTTTGAAATGAAGGTGGCAGATTTAAAAGGGCTGAAACAAGGTCAATTACGATTGGCAGTAATTACCACAGCAAAATATATTATTCCGCGTTTGTTGGGTCAGTTTTGCCAACTTTATCCGGGAATTGATATCTCGCTGCAAGTTACGAATCATGAACGAATTTTGGAACGAATGATTGGTAATATGGATGACTTGTATATTCTGAGTCAGGTTCCAGATCATGTAGATGTCAGTTTTGAAGCATTTTTAGAAAATCCTTTGGTGGTTTTTGCACCTGTGAATCATCCTTTGGCACAGGAAAAAAATATTCCCATTGAACGACTGGCAAATGAACCGTTTATTATGCGCGAACCAGGTTCAGGTACACGCCGTGCTGTGCAGTCCCTTTTAGATGAACATGGCATCAAGGTGAAGGTGAAGTTGGAATTAGGGAGTAATGAAGCGATTAAACAAGCAATAGCTGGAGGGCTGGGAGTTTCGGTTTTATCTCGTCACACTTTATTGACAGATGCTCACGAGTTCAGTATTTTGGATATGCAGCATTTTCCCATTAAGCGGACTTGGTACATAGCTCACCCAGCAGGCAAGCAGTTATCTATTGTCGCTCGCACTTATTATCAGTATCTGCTAGAGGCGGCAAAGAAGATTGTGGACCTAGAAGATATTGCTCTTCCAACTACTCCGGTTCCTAAACTTCCAGAATGAATTCTATACTGGAATTTTACAAAGCTTGACGATAAAATCGGAAATCATTGACAATTCACCAGCATCACCATTAGATCAGGTAATTAGGTAACAGGCGTCAGTAATAACTGGTATCTGATGAATGGTAACTGATAACTGATAAAAATGGGGGGATAAATTTGGTAATGACTAACCCGTAATTATCATCTTGGCACAAAACAGTACAAAGCAAGATTTTTGCTGTCACAGTGTATGGTGACAAAGCTTTAGTGACAAGACGAGGTGTAATCTCTTGAACGGGAGAAGAACAGGAGTTATTAATTACACCATTACCTATAACTCTGGAAATGGAGTCTGTAAGGGTAAGCGGTACTGGTAAGGTAGGAGTGCGGTTGCTGGGAGTAAGCATTGATAGCATTTATACTACTGAAGCAGTGGCAGAACGAGTAGCACAGTTGACAAGATAAATTCAGCAGCTAGAAGCAATAAAACTAGATTGTAAGCCCAAATAGATGCTTTGGCATTACAATCTAGTTTTATTGCTGGTTTAGGGGAAAAGACTGAAGAACCCTTTGCTCAGAGTCTGTCGCGGAAGAATTTGAGGTTAATTCTCCTTTACGTGGTTTCTTATAAGGTGTGCTAATATTCTTTCCTCCTTGATATACTTTATCTCCTTCAAACATTTGGTTGTTATGGGACTTTTCTTGTTTCTCTCGAAATAAGCTAATATCACTCACTGGTTGGGCCTTTTCTCCTACAATATCTTTTCCTTCTGGTAAGCTGACAAAATGTGTGCTGATTCTTCTTACCTGAAAAATACTTTTTCTGCTCCTGATTATCTGAAGGCCTTTCTCGTGGCTGTTCCATGCTGTCGACTATTAAGTGAAACTCCGTTAATAGTTCTATCGCGATGGCATAATCGCTATCATGTTTTTCTACCTATTCAAGCAGACTAGCAGGCAAAACATTTCGTAATATCTCTAGCCAGTAATGAAATGTGTCCTTTGCTTCCGTTTTCCATATACCGAAATGGAAATCTAAAACCTCAAATATTGGCATTTCCCTCCAATAGCACAAGCATAGACATACCTGTTGTTTTATCTCTAGTTTCCCTTTCCCCCCTCCTCCTTTCTGATTTATACCTATCTTTTTACTTTCTATCTCACCTTGAAGTTTTTTATGCTACATTTCACCTTGGGCTAACAAGTCTTGAAACTGATGGTTAGTTATTCCCAGTATTTGTTTTCTACGATGTGGATATTCTTGAATATAGTTAATTTAGTGGATTTTCCCTTTTGGTACACCCTCAAAATTGCCTTCTACCATTTTTTTGACACCAAGTTAATTTTCCTGACAGGTCTTTTGTTGCTAGAAATAATGTAGATATTAAAGCCAAACTTAAAGATAGACGAAACCACATCTCTAAATACCAAAATTGCCCAACTGATTCATGCTTTACGCAAAGTTAGTTGTATGTTCGTGTTAGATAACGTAGACTCGATTTCATCTAGCAATGGTGACAGTTCTGTAGCTACTAGTAAGGCTGATCCACTTTTACAAATTCAATATCTTCCTGGTTATGAAGGTTCCGGTGAGTTAATTAAAAGCATAGGAGAATCTCAACATCAAAGCGGCTTGTTAATAACTGGTCGGGAAAAACCGCCAGAAATTACAGAGATAGAAGGAGAAAAACTACCTGTTCAGTCTTTAAGATTGACTGGTTTAAGCAAAACACAAAGCTTGGGTATCCTTCAGGTTAAGG
The DNA here is from genome assembly GCF_000196515.1 of 'Nostoc azollae' 0708. Classification (NCBI taxonomy): domain Bacteria; kingdom Bacillati; phylum Cyanobacteriota; class Cyanophyceae; order Nostocales; family Nostocaceae; genus Trichormus; species Trichormus azollae. Next base: position 1,928,441 of record NC_014248.1, on the reverse strand, counting down.
GAATAGCCCAATTAGACCATATAGAATCTCATATATTGATTGACTCCTATGCTGGTAATCCGTAATTTTTGAAATTAGTTGCTACCACCATTCAAGATTTATTTGCTGATAGTGTTTATCAGTTTCTAGAACAGGGTACTTTGGTTTTTAGTGATATCCGCAGAATTCTAGACCAGCAGTTTAATCGCTTGTCTGAGTTAGGAAAATATATTATGTATTGGTTAGTACTTAATCGAGAGTGTAATTCTGTCGTAACTTTAACAAGTCACATCATACCCGGACGATCACCACGGTTAGGAAGAAGACTAATTTTAGAAGCTCTAGAATTACTGCAGCGACGATTATTTATTTATTGATATACAAACAGATAGTGTATCTCCTAGTAAAGTGTGGAGAGGTTATATAATTGAACGCTTCAAAGAAAAAGATTTTCAATCTACTACTGGACCCGCTAGTGTCAGATTTGACATTTAGCTTTTTAAAAAGCTTTTTTTCTCAAAATTATCAAAAATCTTGAGATTTTCATCCCTAAACTCTCATTTTTACTTTCAGTAATGATAGCTGTTTTATCTCAATTATATCTCCTGTAATCCCTTTACCGTAAGCTCATTAGCTTTTATGGATAGGTCTAGTTTATTAATGAGTGATCCCACTTTAGTGGTGGAATTGAAAAACTATAGCTGGTGACTAAAAACATGGTGTAGGGGTAACTCTAAAAACTTTTTGGGTTTTTAGGGTTCTATTTCGGGGTTTTCAGCCTACTTTTTTATAAAATAAGGATTTTTAACGGGAGTCAAGAGACTAGTGAATTACTTATTAAAAGGAGTCAACCTTTATTTAACTGGGATGATGGGTGTTGGTAAAACAACAGTGGGACACTTATTAGCACATCAACTTGGTTATGGTTTTATAGATACTGATGATGTGATAGTTAAAGCTGCGGGGAAATCTATCAATGAGATATTTACCGAAGAGGGTGAAGCAGCATTTCGACAGTTAGAAAGTGATGTTTTAGGCCAAGTTTGTGCTTATACTAAATTGACTATAGCTACTGGTGGGGGTATTGTCCTGCGACGAGAAAATTGGGGCTATATGCGTCACGGGTTAATAGTGTGGCTTGATGCACCAGTGCAAATCTTGTTAAATCGGTTAGGAGAGGATGATACAAGACCACTTTTACAAGATTCTGACCCTGAAGGCAAATTGTACTCACTCCTCCAACAACGTCAACCGCTGTACTCCCAAGCAGACTTACACATTACCATCACTGATAACCAAACACCAGAAGAAATTGCCACACGTATCATAGAAGCAATTCCTAGGGTTCTTAAAACTCAACACCAAAATTGATCTGAGGAAATTTTGTAATAGGAAGTTGCTTTCATGTTTTGATCATGTAAAAACCTTGTCTTCAAAATTGACATATTCTCAAAATGATCAACGATACCGAGTATATCAGGCAAGCTGAAGCTAATCGCGTAGAAATACTCAGCGAAGCACTACCTTACATTCAACAATTCGCAGGTCGTACCGTTGTGGTTAAATACGGAGGTGCAGCCATGAAAGATAGCACCCTCAAAGATAAAGTTATCCGCGATATCGTATTTTTATCCTGCGTTGGCTTGCGACCAATTTTAGTACATGGTGGTGGTCCAGAAATTAATAGTTGGTTAGGTAAACTAGGAATTGAAGCCCAGTTTAAAAATGGTTTGCGCGTCACTGATGCAGCAACAATGGATGTGGTAGAAATGGTATTAGTCGGTAGAGTCAATAAAGAAATTGTCTCCCTAATTAACCAAGCTGGTGGTATGGGTGTAGGACTTTGTGGTAAAGATGGACACTTAATTACCGCCCGTCCTCAAGGTGATGAAGGTATCGGCTATGTTGGGGAAGTTAGTAATATCAATATCAAGATTTTAGAAACTCTCTCTAGTAAGGGCTATATTCCTGTAGTTTCTAGCGTTGCTGCTGACGATACCGGACAAGCTTACAATATTAATGCTGATACTGTAGCTGGGGAAATAGCAGCAGCCTTGGGGGCGGAAAAGTTAATTTTGCTTACTGATACACGCGGTATCTTAACAGATTACAAAGATCCATCTACCTTAATTCCCAAAGTAGATATTCCTGAAGCTCGTCAGTTGATTAACGATGGTGTAGTTAGTGGAGGTATGATTCCTAAAGTAACTTGTTGTGTGCGATCGCTTGCCCAAGGAGTCAAAGCCGCACATATCATTGATGGTCGCATTCCCCACGCCCTGCTGTTAGAAATATTTACAGACGTAGGGATTGGAACAATGATTCTCGGTTCTCAATTTAAATGATTTGGGGATTGGTGATTGGTGATTGGTGATTGGTGATTGGTGATTGGAGAAATTAACCTTTTGCCTTTTGCCTTTTCCCATGGACTAAATGACTGATAATTAATAACCAATGACTAATGACTACAGAAAGTTTAGAAATTGCTAAATCTCGCTACCAAGTTGGAAAAGCAGCTTTTGAAAATGGTCAATATCGTGAAGCAGTGGAAAATTTAGAAAAAGCCAGCACCTTATTAGCAAATAATACACGCCTTGCTGGTGAAGTCAATATTTGGCTAGTAAATGCTTATGAAGCGGCTGGGCGTTCTGAATATGCCATCGCACTTTGTCAAAAACTCTGCCGTCATCCTCACTACGAAACTAAGTCACAAGCAAAGCACTTAGTTTATATTTTAAAAGCACCCAAACTGAAAAGACCAAAAGAGTGGATGACGGAAATTCCCGATTTCAGTGGTATTTCTGACAACAAATCAAAACTCCTTCTTACCACTAAACTCCAGATATCTAACCTAAAACAGAACCCTGTAGAACCAGAATATGTTGATCTTAGTCAAGTCAACACAAAAGATAATCGTTTTATCTGGGTAGCCTTGATTTTTGTGGGTTTAATAATTTCCTATCTAGTTTGGTTATGTGTGTGAATAGGTAACAGGTGAAAGTGAATAGATAAATGGAGAAGAATTGATATGAAAAAATCTAATTTCCTGAAATTTTTATTTTCACAGATTAAAACATGGGATTTTATATTTTCAAAAAATAATAAATCACATCATCCAAAACCTTTTTTCCTATTGTTAATCTGTGCATCTTTAATGCTAACGGGTTGTGTTCAATATGATTTAGGAATTAATTTTAACAACACCAACAACGGTGAACTAGTACAACATATTAAATTATCTGAAAACTTAACCAGTTTTAGTGGTGATTATATTTACGATTGGTTAAATAGTCTAGAACATCGCGCCCGAAAATTAGACGGTTCAGCAAAGCGTATTTTTCCAGAAGAAGTGATTGTCAAAATTCCCTTCACGAATGGTCGAGAATTACAAGAAAAATTTAGCGATTTTTTCAACTACCGCACTTCTCAAAAACCTAATGTAGTTACTAATAATGCAGATTTACCGAATACTGCTTCCAGCCTAATCGTACAAGATAATAATTTTTTGCTGTTATCAAGAAATCGCTTAATCTATGATTTAGATTTGCGTTCCCTTTCTGTACTTACTAGTAAAGGGAACGTTGTATCAGGTACAGGTTCAATTCTTAATTTAGAATTTAAATTACAGACACCTTGGGGAGTTAAGAATATTCAACAAACCGAAGATGCTATTCAACCAGAAAAAAGTGGTAACCAACTTATATGGAAACTCAAACCAGGTAAATTAAATCACATAGAAGTAATTTTTTGGTTGCCTAATTTATTGGGTATTGTTAGTTTGATAATTATCATATTTGTTTGGGGTGGCTTTTATCTGAGATATACATTATTAGAATCAGGACTTAAAAAATTATAAAGATATAGCGCATTAAATAATATTTCGTGACAACTATTAAATCGTGTAAATCTCTATTCAGACAACATATGATTCTACAAACTCACCCAATCCAAAAAACACCAACTGTCGCCTGGGAAGCACTCCCAGCCGATTGTATTCTACCTAAAGACCCAGTGGAAAATATTCAAGAGCCCCGTCTTGCAGCTGCACTCACTCAGTGACGCTTTAGGCGCAGCAGGATCCATTCTCCCATAAATGCTGATTGGCTCCGATTTCAGGCTAGTAGCCACTATCAACAGAAAAATCATTGTCAAAGCACCCGACTGGTTTTATGTGCCACAGGTGCATCCTCTAGCCACTAACGTGGTGGGTCGCAGTGATACACGCAACCTAGAAGGTGAACCAGTAGCAGTGGTGATGGAATTTCTCTCTGATACAGAAGCTGGAGAGTTATCAGTGCGTTCCATGCCACCTTATGGAAAGTTGTATTTTTACCAACACATACTCAAAGTTCCAACCTACGTCACCTATGACCCCTACGAACCAAGTTTAGAAGTACGCTGTTTGCAAAATGGAGAATACACTAAACAACAGGCCGATACTAATGGGCGTCTTTGGATTCCTGAGTTCTCATTATTTTTGGGAATTTGGCCAGGTGAAAGATTGTGTCAAACCATGAACTGGCTGCGGTGGTAGGATAGGGAAGGAAATTTACTTGAAGTAATGAACAAGCAGAACAGGAATGCCAACGGGCAGATTTATTAGCAGCTAAGTTACAGGAACTAGGCATTGATCCCAATAGTACTTTATGAAATTCATGGTGCAGGCATCTTTGCCAGCTATAAAATATTAAGGAGACAACCGTTCTATCTGCCAACCCCCATAATCCAAACGGATATAAAGCAATCTGTCATGTAAACGGCTAGAGCGTCCTTGCCAAAACTCGATTTCCTGGGGAATGACCCGAAACCCTCCCCAATAAGGTGGTCTAGGTACTTCCTGATTTTGATATTTTCGCTGAAACTCCTGCCATTGTCGCTCCAAAACTTCCCTGCCAGCAATTACCTCACTTTGATTAGAAGCCCATGCACCCAAGCGACTATGAGGCGGGCGCATCTCAAAATACCCATCAGACTCCTCTGTTGAAATCTTTTCTACAGTCCCCACAATTCTCACTTGACGTTCTAGTTCAGCCCACCAAAACACCAAAGCAGCATGGGGGTTCTCAGCTAGTTCTTGTCCTTTGTGACTGTTGTAGTTAGTAAATAAAACAAAGCCCCGGTCATCAAAATTCTTTAACAGTACCATTCTGCCTGAAGGTTTGCCATCTGGGGTAGATGTAGCCAGAGTCATGGCGTTAGGTTCTGTTAATTGTGCTTCTAGAGCCTGATCAAACCAGAATTTAAATTGTATAAAAGGATTAGGGTTAATTTCCTTTTCGCTTAACTCTTGCAAAGAGTAGTCTTTGCGAAGATCAGCCATGTTTTTATCCATCGTTTTTATTTCCTTATCACTTATCACTAGATTAGCTTATACAAGTATTAGGAGAAAATAATTATGATTATTAATAGCACCAATCCTGGTTAAAAAAATTATCTTTGGTAATTGTTAATTATTCCTCCTGCCTATACATTAAATCAGATGCGCCGTTCAGCCTCTCCTCAAAGTTTGCTAATTTATGGTCTGAGTGTCCCGATTATCGCTCTCAATGTCTGGCTACTATCGGTACTGTTTCGTTATTTCCAGCACCCCATCACTATCCTAAGTATTGCGGCTATTTTGGCATTTTTACTCAACTACCCAGTTAAATTTTTAGAAAAAGCTAGGATTACTCGTACTCAGGCAGTGATAATAGTTTTAATCATCACTTTGGCTTTGTTAGGAATTCTATGTGTTACCCTTGTACCAATGGTAATTGAGCAAACAATCCAACTTTTAAATAAGATTCCTGATTGGTTAGCTTCCAGTCAAGACAATCTGGGTAAATTGCAGGTAGTAGCGCGTCAAAGAAGAATAAATATTGACTTTAGTCTAGTAACTAATCAAATCAATGCCAATATTCAAAATTTGGTCCAACAGATAGCTTCCAGTGCGGTGGGATTTGCCGGAACCCTGTTATCAGGATTACTGAACTTAGTGTTAGTAGTCGTATTAGCCTTTTATATGCTGTTATATGGCGATCACGTATGGTATGGTCTAATCAATCTCCTCCCGTCTAATATTGGCATCCCCTTCAACAAGTCATTACAGTTAAATTTCCAGAACTTTTTCCTCAGTCAACTATTGCTGGGACTTTTCATGGAACTAGTCCTTACTCCCATTTTCCTATTTTTGAGAGTACCATTTGCCCTGTTATTTGCCATTGTTATTGGTCTTTCGGAACTGATTCCCTTTGTCGGAGCAACTTTAGGCATTAGTTTAGTCACAATTTTGGTATTACTACAAAATTGGTGGTTAGCATTTCCAGTAGCAACGGTGGCAATTGTCCTACAACAAATCAAGGATAATCTCTTAGCACCTAAGTTACTAGGTAACTTTATTGGACTCAACCCAATATGGATTTTTGTCTCTATTTTGATGGGATTTGAAATTGCGGGTTTATTGGGAACACTAGTTGCTGTACCAATTGCTGGCACTATCAAAGGTACATTTGACGCTATTAAAAGTAGTAAACATAATGAATATGTATCAAACTTTACCGTCACTTATGAATCAAAATCTGGTGAAAATGATAAATAGGGTATTGGCCATTGGACATGGGAAAATTAATCAACTATTGCCTCTCTTGCCTCTTACATTCTTCCACTGATAAATGATAACTGATGGATGCTAACCAGCTATTAGAAACAATTACACATCTCATTGAACAAGCCGAACGAGGGGAAATAGACCCTTGGGATGTACAGGTGATTGAGGTGATTGACTGCTACTTAGAACTAATGGTACCAGAGGCAACAGCAAGAGGTTACGAGGCTGACTTGTCCCAATCTGGACAGGCATTTTTATCAGCATCCATGCTCATATTATTCAAAGCAAATACCTTAATGCATTTGTCAACAGTAGATAATATTATAGATAATGTGTCTGATAATTCAATGTTAGAAGATCAAGATGGGGGATTATATCCCATCCAGCGTCTGCAATTAGAGCGACAGTTGCGCCGCCGTCCAGCCGCAATGCCACCACCAAAACGTCGTGTGACTCTACAAGAGTTAATCACACAATTGCAGATTATGGCTAACCAGCTAAAACGGGTAGAGAAATCTAGCAAACCTCACCGTCCTAAGCGTCAGCCTAGTATGCAAACCATGAGGGAAGCACTAGAATTAGCTCACCAAGAAAATCTGACAGAAGTAGGTTTAGAACTAGAACAGGTATTGCATCTTTCAGCAAGGGATCTAAATTTAGAGGAAGAATGTTTGAATCTAGAAGAACTGGTACAGTTGTGGACAAAAACAAAGCAGCCACAAAAAAAAGGTGAGTGCTATGAATCAGAACATGGTAACTTAGTGAGCGTTTTTTGGGCATTACTACTGCTGTCTGCCCAATCTAAGGTAGAGCTATTTCAAGAAGAATTTTACCAGGAGATAAAAATCCGCTTACCAACTTCTTACCAACTTCAGCCAGCAGCTACAAACCAATCAACTGAACTTTTGTGTCAGCAAAACCCAGAATCCTATTGAAAAGATAACTGACTGATGATTATCTAGCTATACCTTTAAGTTAGAAGAGAAATAAAAACTGATGATTAAGTAGTACGTAGGTGGAAAAATTTATAACTATGTCATTGCAGACGGAGTGAATCAAAGTGAAACAATTACAAGGGTTTCAATTCTTTTAAATTTCGTTACATAGTTTGGTTGATTTTGTGCCTACCTCCTTAACAATCTCTCAATGAAAGTAAACTGGCTTGTGGCTGAGGAATAAAATCTAATGAAAGCAATGATTCTCGCAGCTGGTAAAGGTACTCGTGTACGTCCTATTACTTATACAATTCCCAAACCGATGATTCCTATCCTGCAAAAGCCGGTGATGGAATTTTTACTGGAACTGCTGCGCCAACATGGATTTGACGAAATTATGGTCAATGTTAGCCATTTGGCTGAGGAAATAGAAAATTATTTCCGTGATGGTCAAAGGTTTGGTGTACAGATTGGCTATTCTTTTGAAGGAAAAATTGACGACGACGGTAAACTTGTAGGAGAAGCAATTGGTTCCGCTGGAGGAATGCGGCGTATCCAAGACTTTTCTCCTTTTTTTGATGACACTTTTGTGGTGTTATGCGGTGATGCTTTGATTGACTTAGATTTAACTGCTGGGGTGAAGTGGCATAAAACTAAGGGTTCAATTGCTACTATCATTACGAAATCTGTCCCCCAGGAAGAAGTTTCTAGTTATGGTGTAGTGGTGACAGATGATGATAATCGGGTAAAAGCTTTCCAAGAAAAACCCTCAACTGAGGAAGCACTCAGCACTAATATCAATACGGGTATTTATATTTTTGAGCCAGAGGTATTTAACTATATTCCCTCTGGAATAGAGTATGATATTGGAGGTGATTTATTCCCTAAACTTGTGGAAATTAATGCACCTTTTTATGCAATCTCGATGGATTTTGAATGGGTAGATATTGGTAAAGTACCAGATTATTGGCGGGCAATTCGCGGTGTGTTGCTAGGTGAAATTAAAAATGTGCAGATTCCTGGCCATGAAGTTGCTCCTGGTATTTACACTGGCTTAAATGTAGCAGTGAATTGGGATAAGGTGGATATTACTGGACCAGTGTACATTGGTGGTATGACCAGCATCGAAGATGGGGCAAAAATTGTTGGGCCTGCAATGATTGGACCTAATTGCTGGATTTGTAGTGGTGTAACTGTGGATAACAGCGTGATTTTCGAATGGTCGCGTTTGGGACCAGGTGTGCGACTGGTGGATAAGCTGGTATTCGGACGTTACTGTGTGGACAAGACTGGGGCGGCGATTGATGTCCAAGCTGCGGCTTTAGACTGGCTAATTACTGATGCTCGTCAAGCTCCACCAGCTGATACTCCTATTGAACGCCAAGCGATCGCAGAATTGTTAGGTACAAATTCAATTTAGTGCTTGGTAATTGGTAATTGGTGATTGGTAATTGGTGATTGGTGATTGGTGATTGAACTTTCCCTTAAACCCTTACACCCTTCAGGCATTTAGGAGACAGGAGGCAGAAATTTATTAATTCATTTATCCTCATATTCCCCAGTTCCCAGTCCCCGGTCTCTAGCCCCCAATCCCCAGTTCTAACTATTCAAATACGTATATCTCCTGAGACTTTGCTCGTAGGTTTGTAATAGTCGTTGAGATTCAGCTAGGGTAATGCGATTTTCTTCTAAGGCTTTTTCACAACGCTGGCGGATATTTTCTACCATATCCTCGGAGTCATACTGCATGTAGCTAACTACTTCACTCATGGTATCACCCTTAACAACGTGTTCAATTTGGTAGCCTTTAGGTGTTAATTGGATGTGAACAGCATTGGTGTCACCAAATAGGTTGTGTAAATTACCCATGATTTCCTGGTAAGCTCCATTAAGGAACATTCCTAGATAATAGGGTTGATCTGGTTTGAATTTATGCAGTTCTAACACTGATTTGACATCCCGCAGATCGATAAATCGGTCGATTTTACCATCGCTATCACAGGTGAGGTCTGCCAAAATTCCTCGTTGTGTGGGTTCTTGATCTAGCTTATGTATGGGCATAATGGGAAATAGTTGATCAATTGCCCAACAATCTGGTGCTGATTGAAACACGGAAAGATTAATGTAATAGATGGAAGCCATGATTTTTTCTAGGTCTTCCAGTTCATCAGGTACGTAGTCTTGTTGTCGTGTAATATCTAGAATCTTACCGCAACAAGCCCAGTACAGTCGCTCGGCTTTGGCTCGTTCTCTAAGTCGTAAAATTCCTAAGTTAAAGCGGCTTATGGCTTCTTCTTTAAATTGAGCCGCGTCGTGGTAGAACTCCTGATAGTTCTCTTTGTTAATAGATTGGTAGGTTTCCCACAGGTAATTAATGATTGGTGATTCTCCCTCTTGTGGTTGATCTGGGAGTTCGAGGGGGACATCACTGGTGCTGAGAACGTCAAAAATGAGGACTGATTGATGGGATGCGATCGCTCTACCACTTTCACTAATGAGTATAGGTACGGTAATTTGACGTTCTGCACAGGTATCTTTTAACTCTGCCACAATATCATTGGCATAGTTTTGCATATTGTAGTTTTTAGAGGCGTAAAAATTAGTTTGAGAACCGTCGTAATCTACACCCAAGCCACCACCAACATCCAGATATTTCATATCTGCGCCTAACATCGCCAATTCTACATAAATACGACTGGCTTCTTGGATGGCATCTTTAATCACATTGATGGCGGAGATTTGTGAGCCAATATGGAAGTGTAACAATTGCAAGCAACCGAGCAAATTAGCTTCTCTTAACTTATCAACCGCTTCCATAATTTCGGGAATTGTCAACCCAAATTTAGCGCGATCACCTGTGGAAGTTCCCCAACGTCCCATTCCTTGGGTACTTAATTTCGCTCTTACCCCCAAAATGGGTTTAATTCCTAATTGAAGGTTAGCTGCAATCACCAAATCTACTTCTTCAATCTGTTCTATAACAATGATTGCTGTTTGTCCTAACCTTTGAGATAACATTGCTGTTTCAATGTATTCTCGGTCTTTGTAACCATTGCAAACTAACAATGCACCTGGTGTATTCAGTAAAGCGAGCGCAATCATTAATTCTGGCTTAGATCCCGCTTCTAGTCCAAATTGATGAGGTTTGCCAAAACGCACCAAATCTTCTATCAAGTGTCTTTCCTGGTTGCATTTAACTGGAAAAACACCACGATAAACGCCAGGATAGTTATAACGTGCTATAGCTTTAGCAAAACAAGCATTCAACCGTTCAATTCGGTCTTCTAAAATATCAGAAAAGCGAATCAACAGAGGAAGACCCAAATTACGTTGCTTTAAAGCATTGACTAATTCAAACAAATCTAAGGAACCACCGCGATCACCCTTGGGAGAAACTGTTACGTTCCCAGCCGCATTAATGGAAAAATAAGGCTTTCCCCAACCTTCAATTCGGTAAAGGTCTTCGCTGTCCTCAATTTTCCAAGCACGAGGCAAATCTCCTGTCGTAGTAGGTGGCAGCAGTTTCTTGTGTTTTTGGCTTTTCAATTCGGATTTATGCCCATTAGGAGGCACTTTGACAATCTCATCAGCACTTGACTCGACACCCATTTCTTACTGACCTCTGTTTTTCGCCCACGAACAACAATTTAACAAATTAGCCTGGTAACGGATATGCACGTAGCAAGAATTTTTGATTAGTTAGAAAGAAGGAGTTCAGGAGAACAAAATATGTCCTCATCCCCCCATCTTACAGGTATAGGTTTTTACACTTGGGTGGAGGTAGGACTTGGAAAATAAGGAGGGAAAGTAGACAAGGAAGATTTTCTACCCAAAATGGTCTTTTGATGGTCTGTTCTTGTGACCAAACGTACATGATTTGTATTGTTTTCCTCCCTTGTGACCTTGTCTGTCTTCTCCACCAAGTCTTACCCTCACGAGGAAGTAAAAAACCTACCCTTGTGAGTCTCCCTCCCCTGAGTAAATATTCTGCAACTACTGGACAGAATACATAATAACGACTGACAATTAACGCATAAAAACTTTATTAAGTTTTGGGAGATAGCTTTGGAACGCACATTTTTAGCAATCAAGCCTGATGGAGTCCAGCGCAGACTGGTAGGTGAAATTATCCGTCGCTTTGAAACTAAAGGCTTTACCCTCATTGCCTTGAAGTTTCAAAAAGTCAGCCGGGAATTAGCTGAGCAACATTATGCTGTTCACCGGGAAAGACCTTTCTTCCCTAGTTTGGTAGAATTTATCACTTCTGGACCTGTTGTAGCGATGGTCTGGGAAGGTGATGGTGTTATTGCTTCTGCCAGAAAAATTATTGGTGCAACAAACCCCTTAAATTCAGAACCAGGAACAATTCGCGGCGATTTTGGTATTAATGTTGGTCGCAACTTGATCCACGGTTCTGATGCTCCTGAAACTGCACAATATGAAATTGCGCTGTGGTTTAAGGATGAAGAATTAGTTGCTTGGCAACCACAGTTAACTCCTTGGTTACATGAGTAGTTAGGTGATTGGTGATTGGTGATTGGTGATTGGTGATTGGTGATTGGTGATTGGTGATTGGTGATTAGGAAAATTACTTCCCCATCATCCTCATCACCCCCATCTTCCCCAGTCCCCAATACCTACTTGGACACTTCACTTTTTTCGGGTTCTTCTGCAACTGATTTTATGAGTGTGCGTTTGGAAAATCCCCAGCCTAAGATGATAGCGATCGCACTAACCATAATCCATTGGGGTGGAACTAAGTCATCGTTGATGACTTTGAGCAGCAGGCGTAAACCCACAAAGGCTACAGTAATATAACCAGCATCTTCTAAGTTTTCATATTCATCTAACCAGCGAATAAATAATCCAGCCATAAAGCGGAGTGCCACAATACCGATGGTTGTTCCTGTAATTACCAACCACCATTCTTGAGAAACAGCGATCGCAGTTGTTACACTATCCAAGGAAAACGCCAAATCAGTAAAAGCAATGACAGGTATAGCTTGCCACAAAGAATTAAAACGCGGACCGTGATGGTGATTTTCTTCCTCTTCTTGTGAAAAGTGTTGGAACACTAGCCACAGCAGGTAAGCAGCCCCCAGTAGTTCAAATTGCCAGAATTTTTGTACCCACGTAGCTGTTAGTAACAGCGTGATTCGCAGGACATAGGCAAAAACTAACCCGATATTTAGGGCTTGACGTTCTAGAGTTTTGTCTTCCAGTCCTTGAGCGATTGCAGCGAGGGCGATCGCATTATCAGCAGATAGCACCGCTTCTAGGAAAACCAAGATTAGCAATACTATCGGGGCTTCAATGGTGAAATGAAAGTGTAAATAATCAAAAATGTGGTCTAACATTCCAATTTCTCAAGCAGGGAAAATTTTAAAATAACAGGAACAAAGATGAATCAAAAAATAAAATTCTTCGTCATGGTAAACATGAATATATATTTAGCGCTTGAATTATGCCATCACAATCAGTTCAGTTCTTATTGTTGAGTAGTCTGAGTATATCCTTACTTGTAGGAAATTCTGTAGCTTGTGCCCAAACTGATAGTGTTGTTGTTCCCACTGTACCATCAGGCTCACCCACCAATATACCGACTTCCAGAACTTTGGATAGTAGCAAAAGATTCAGTTGTCAATATTACAACGGTCAATATACCGTAATGTACCAGCCCCAAAGTCAACCAGGTCAATTTTTTGCTTGGGCTGCACCACAAAACATGGGTGGTGGTTGGGATGCTCAAAAACGATGTGATGCGATCGCCAATCGGTTAGAATTATATCGCCCAGACGGCTTACAAGAACTCCAGATAGGTGTAGAAAATAACGAAAATATTATCTGTGTCACTACTGAGGCTAACTCCGGTTGTCGCATTGTTCTCACCGTGCCTCGTGGTAAAGATCCTTATGCTGTCCGAAGTAGTGTTTTCAATAACTTAGCTAATGCTGATAACGGACAACAAACCATATCTGTTAACACTTATACTAATGGCAACCCAGCAGGATCTAACGAATTAGACAATTTAGGACGCAGCCTTTTAGGTCGTAATAATCGTGCTAGTTCATCCAGAAGTGGAATTAATTTGAAACCATTCCTAGATCCCAAAGATGGCGGCACAGCCAGTAAACTGCGAAATGGAGTATCAATTCATCGTCAGTCCCAACCACAAAATCGTACTATCTTGAATCCCCGCCGATTCCGCTAATCGGTAATGTATCTTAACGAAGATTCTTGTAACGAAATAATCAAGTAGTCGTGCAAAATCAATTTCATATTGAGGAGAGAGAATAGTTAACAGGCAAGGAATACAGAGATTTTTGTTGAGAAGATCTGCAATAAATGTTACTCAGGTATTTATTAATAAAGCAGTTACCAGGGTAATTAGGACAAATTCATATTTGCCAATCCTGATTATACAAGGATAGCTAAAACCTAAAACCTAAAAGGTAACTGCTAAATACTATGAATAAAACTTTGGCTTCTTTGTAGATGTTTACAAGGAGGCTTTTCCCTGTGATTATTTTTTATTTTTAATAAAATAAATTTTTGGTAAAAATATCGTAATCATTATTAGTTAAGAGATATTTTCAGCTTAAAGTAATTGGTAATAATTCCAGAGCAGGTAGTATTCGTCAGTAGATGAAAATGATCCTGAACCGGAGAAATTCAGTTTATATAAATAAACTGAAAATACTAAAACAATTTTAGCTAGCAAGTTGTGTCAATATTATTTGCTACAGTAGACCATCTTGCGGACGGAGATCGCTCTTATTCTGTAGTTTTGGGAGACCTCACCGGAGACAGCAAGCTAGATGTAGTAGTAGCGAACTATGGTGATGAAAATGTCTCAGTCCTATTGGGCGATGGCACAGGAAGCTTCGGCGCTGCTGCTAACTTTAGTGTAGGAACTTTGGGTCCTTTGGTGTCTGTATCAGTATTTACAGGAGACTTCGACAGTGATGGCGACCTGGACTTGGCAACAGCAAACACTGACTTGACAACTTTCAGTAGCAGCAATATCTCAATCCTTTCAGGTAATGGGGATGGTACTTTCAACACAGTCAAGAATTCAATTATGCTATTCCTCAAGCTGGACTACTTGCGACCGCACTGGGAGACTTCAACAGTGATGGGAAGCCAGACTTACCAGCAGGGTCACTTACACCTGGCAAAAATGATCTTCACGTGTTATTACGTAATTTAAATGATAGTTTTAATACCCCTACTTTCACATACACAATCGGTCAGACTACCCGCGCACTTACTCTCGGTGACTTCAAAGAAGATGGATGGACAGATTTGGCACTAGTCAGGTCTGGACAAACCAAGGTTGTCGTGCGATTTACTACTGGCACAGGTAGCTCTGGAGAACTTATTCTTGCTAACATGGAAAGGGAGCAACGCGATTTTGTGAGGTGGGGTAAAAACTGTGCGCTCACTAAACCTAAAACAGGCATCGATACAAATCATTTACCTTACTACTAAAATATCTTATACATGTATCTCACATGAAATTGCTTAAGAAAATTTACCAGATGAGAGAAGCTGAGACACACTGCTATTGTGGTCAAAAAAAAGGTAGGATCTCCAAAGAAAAAACAGGGAATACCTACCATTAATTAATGACAAGAAATATATATTCAAGTCTTAATTTGACCAAATGTTTGAAAGATTTTCAAGAGCAAGTTACGAAACTTTTAGAAAAAATAACATTCCCTAATGGAATGGACAAACTTTTAAAGCCCATGAAGAAAAGATTAGAGAAGGTGCATTAATATGGATGAATTTATTGCTTCAGCAGTAGGAGAGCATTCTTAAACTCTGGTTAAACAAAGAAATTATCTTTTACGTGCCTATGGGGAAGAACGTTTGAACTATGCTAAAGTTTCAGCCCGTAAATTACCTATTGGTAGTGGAGCTATGGGAAGTTTAATCCACCAAGTTGTCAATTTAAGAATGAAAGGAAACAGTGAATTTTGGTTAAGAGAAAATGGGGAAATTATTTTACATCGGATAGCTGGAAGTTGGCATAATTTCTGTAATTCAATTTTTACCTCTTTTATCCATCTTCAGACTGTCTAATATTTTATACCTACAACTCCCATTTAACAGAATTTTCTATGCTAATCAATACCTGCTTATTTGCTGACTGACCTAAGCAGCTTATTCCCACCAGCCACAAACGATTGAATGCAAGTCTTCTGAGGATATTTTGAGAAGATACTTTGTCTTGGAATTCTATTTATTTAATATGATTTATTTTACTTTAATTCCAGAAAAATCTTTTAGCCATGTCTTGGCTGGCGTAGCTAAAAGCACACTTTTGCCCCACGTTATGAAATCGTGTTGCTCCCCTTTAAACTCTACAGCTTTAATTTACGGTACAGGTGTGACTACAGCTACTGATAGCTTACAACCATACCTGATTTACAACACCAGCAACGGTGCATGATTCTTTGATACTGATGGTAATTACGCGGGTTTAACTGTTCGTAGTGCAACTCTAGCTGGTTAGCGTCTTGTGGGTAATAGTGATATTACTGTAATTTAATTAACGGGACTTAGGAGTATAATGCAATTTCGGTGTAGCTTTCACGTTAAAAGAAGCTGATGAAAGAAACTACTGCCGCAGCAATAGCACCATGGTTTGAAAGATGGTGTTAAAGGTTTGATGATGTATTTACTCATCAAGGGGAAAGAAGAGAGTTTAGACATTATTTAGGGGGATGATTAGGTGAAAGTAAGAGAAAAAACCTATTTTAAATGGCAGAGAATGCCCTAGAAGTTACGTACCACCGATTACACCACGTTTTAACTGAAGCACCTTGGTCCAGTTCCCAAGTCAATGACCGTCGGTTAGAGATGATGAACAAGTGTAGTCAGAGGAGAATCACCAGAGGATTTAGCTTAATAATTGATGATTCTGTCCATAGAAAAAGGGGGAATTTTAGGGATGGAGTAGGAAGAGAATATATTGGAGAAATCGGGAAAAGGGATACTGGAATAGTAGTATTAACAACACATCTATATGATGGCAGTAAAAGCTTACCATTAGATATAGAGTTAGATCACCACGGTGATTCTTGACCCAAAGGGAAACAAGACCCTCGATTTGAGAATAAACCTGAGTTAGGAATTAAATTAATAGATCTGACCTTAAGCCGTGGTTATCAACCAGGAATAGTAATTATAGATCCTGGATATGGCCACAATACATCTTTCTTATTAAAGATAGAAAATCGGAATTGAAAGTATTGAGGAGGATTAGCTAAAAATCCCACAGTCCTTAGCAGTGACCAAGAGGATAGTCCAGCAATAATTAGGTTAGATGAATTAGCACAAAGTTTAACCCAAGAGGCTGTTACAGAAATTCAACTGCAGTTAGATAAACCCAAAATATCATGGGTAGTAATTAAAGAAGTAGAAATATCAGCCTTAACTGGAAAGGGCAATATTGCTATCCTCATCAACGGTTCTACTTTCTCTCGAGCCACTGATATTGACTACTTTATGACCAAGGTTTCTTGATCAATTGTCACACCCCAATGGATAGTTGATACATATTCTCAAAGAAATTGGGTAGAAGTTGTTTACAGGGAAGCCAAGGGATGGTTAGGACTCAAAGAATATCAAGTTGGAGATAACAGCAGTTTACTGCGCTATTTTATTTTGGTTTTCTGTGCCTACACTTTTATTCTTTGCCATCAGTGGACTGGAGGATTAAGACCAAGGTGGGCTAAGAAACCTTTGAATACTTTTACTGAAGCTTTAGAAGTGTTGAGAACAGCCATATCTTTTCTATTTATTGATTGGTTCAACTGGAATCCGGACGTGTTTACTTCTTATCAAGCCAGTTTGGGCTACATTTGGGCTTGATTTTTGTTTACGTGCCGATAGAACAAACAGGATTGAGTGTAGTGTGTAGGCTACACACTACACTCAATCCTGTGTTCAATGTGCTTGTTACCCCCTCATCAGGAGGCTGCGCGATTTATTGAAGGAAAAGAAAAAAATATGTTTCGAGGCATACACTACAAGACATACAGCGTCTTGATTTGAAACCTTGGATTTTTAAAGTTTATTACAAGTAATCAGCCGGACAAGATGTTCAATTTCAAAGTTTTCCTACCAGACTGCCAGTTTAAGGTTGCAAATTCAAAAAATTATGATAGCTTGGTACGATATATGCAAATAGATGCGTTTGTTGCTAGAGTTGACAAGAGCATATTCAGTTTATGCCATGATTTTTAGTAACTATCTATCCACATACAGAAAGAGCTAAAAATGAAGGAGTAGGTTGTAAAATATTTGCTAACTTAACCTTTAGATAAACTAACTAAAATCTATTTCTATTAAGTTGTTAAAAGCAATTGATAACGGTGGTAAATCTGCTCACAAGTGATATGAATCCAGTTCTGCAATTTGGCGATGCCTCCGGCGAGGAAAGATCTCACTTACTCACAGCCCCAGAAGTTCTGGAATTACTGGGCAAATACCAATTAATCCCTCCATTACTTAAAGAGGTAGTTATTGACCAAGCGATCGCACAGATTGAGTGTACGCCACAAGAAGAAAAACTTGCCTGTGAACAGTTAGCTCAACAATATCAAGGGCGACAAGAACAGAATATAAGTTCTGAACAGTTGAATACAATGGCAATTCGCCAACTCAAACTGGAGAAGTTCAAAGAAGCTACTTGGGGACAAGATTTACACTCTTACTTTTTCCAGCGCAAATCCCAGTTGGATCGAGTTATCTACTCCCTAATCACCACCTATGAAATTGGTATTGCCCAAGAAATTTATTTCCGGATCCAAGAAGGAGAACAATCTTTTGCTCAACTAGCACGGGAATATGCCCAAGGGACTGAAGCTCAAACAGATGGTTTAGTTGGACCGGTGGAACTACAATCTCTTCATCCACGGTTGATACAAATCTTGTCTGTGAGCCAACCACAGCAACTTTCACCACCCAATCAAATAGGAGAATGGATAGTAATTGTCCGTCTAGAAAAGTTCTTACCTGCCCAATTAGATCGTCCTATGCATCAGCGATTGCTCAATGAACGGTTTCAGAGTTGGCTACAAGCACAAATAGCCGCACAAAACTGGCAAATTAAGCAATTAGATATGTGAGTTTTCAGGAAGATGAGGCATAAAAAAACCTTATAGAGCGTATCTAATATAAGCCTGGTTGATTTAGTTCTGATTCCTGCATCTGTAAAAAAATCTGAAATATCCCTGATACTTTTATGTATCAATGATAAATCTAGAATCAGAAATGATATTGGATTTGCCAGGGTAATGATTACCAGCCCAAAGTTTCAAATTTTTATCATCCAGGTAAAAGTTATCACAAGTTCCATGCTGGTGGCAAACATCAACCAGTTAATTAATTTCCCATAACTGATATTAATTAAATTAAATAGTTTTCATAAACATGACCTATTAAGTATTTTTCATAAACATGACTTATAGTAATAACGCCTTTACTGAATTTCTCAATACCGTTGACGGATTTGAACTACTATCGACAGCGGACAAAAATAATTTACTTTCAC